>DASZUO010000104.1:0-12152 GCA_035547575.1 Amycolatopsis sp.
CGAAGACCGCCGTGTACCCGCCGATCGCCGCGGCGGCCGAGCCGCTCTCGATCGTCTCGGTGTCCTCCCGGCCCGGTTCGCGCAGGTGGGTGTGCAGGTCGACGAAACCGGGCAGCAGCACCTGGCCCTTCGCGTCGATCACCTCCGCGTCGGAGACGGGCCCGATCGCGGTGTTGATCTCCTTGATGAGCCCGTTCGCGACCAGGACGTCCACGGGCTCGCCCTCGCCGTAGAGCCGGGCCCCCTTGATCAGTACCTGGTTCACGCCTTCTCCTCCCCGGCCAGCAGGTGATACAGCACAGCCATTCGCACGTGGACGCCGTTGCGGACCTGTTCGGTGATCGCGGACGACGGGGCGTCGGCCACCACCGACGCGATCTCCATGCCGCGCAGCATCGGGCCCGGGTGCAGCACGACGGCGTGCTCCGGCAGCAGCTTCAGGCGCTGCTCGGACAGGCCGTAGGCGATCGAGTACTCGCGCACCGACGGGAAGAACCCGCCGGTCATCCGCTCGGCCTGCACGCGCAGCATCATCACCGCGTCGACCGCGGGCAGTTCGGCGTCCAGCTCGTGTGACACGGTGACGGGCAGCGCCTCGACCCCCGTGGGCAGCAGCGTCGGAGGGGCGACCAGCACCACCTCGGCACCGAGCGCGGCGAGCAGGTGGATGTTCGAGCGGGCGACGCGGCTGTGCAGCACGTCGCCGACGATCGCGACGCGGCGGCCCTTGAGCTCGCCCAGCCGCTCCCGCATGGTGGCCGCGTCCAGCAGCGCCTGAGTCGGGTGCTCGTGCATCCCGTCGCCGGCGTTGACCACCGACGTCCCGGCCTCGGCGAGCCATCCGGCGAGCCGGTGCGCCGCGCCCGAGGCGGGGTGCCGGATGATCACGCAGTCCGCCCCGGCCGCCGCCAGCGTCAGCGCGGTATCGCGCAGCGACTCGCCCTTGCCGACCGACGACCCGCTAGAGGAGACGTTGACGACGTCGGCGCTCATCCACTTTCCCGCGATCTCGAACGAGACGCGGGTGCGGGTCGAGTTCTCGTAGAACAAGGTGATCACGGTGCGGCCGCGCAGCGTCGGGAGCTTGCGGACCTCGCGGCCGAGCAGCGTCGCCTTCAGCTCGTCCGCGGTGTCCAGGATCGCGGTCGCCCGGTCGGGATCGAGGCCGTCGGTGGCCAGCAGGTGTTTCACTCGCCCTCCCTCGTGTCGCTCAGCAGGACGGCATCGCGATCGTCGAACTCCGTCAGCAGCACGCGCACCTCTTCCGCGCGGGACGTCGGCACGTTCTTGCCCACGTAGTCGGCCCGGATCGGGAACTCGCGGTGGCCGCGATCGACCAGCACGGCGAGTTGCACGGCGCGGGGCCGGCCGTGGTCGCGCAGGGCGTCGAGGGCGGCGCGCACGGTGCGGCCGGAGAAGAGGACGTCGTCGACGAGGATGACCACGCGGTCGTCGATCCCGGTGCCGGGCAACCGCGTGGAGGCCAGCGGGCGCGTGGGGCGGCGGCGCAGGTCGTCGCGGTAGAGCGTGATGTCCAGCGCGCCGGTCGGCGGTTTCACCCCGGCGAACTCGGCGATGCGCTCCGCGAGACGCGTGGCCAGGCTGGTGCCACGGGTCGGGATCCCGAGCAGAACGGGCAGCTCGGCCGAGTCGGCACCGAGGGCGGTCTTCTCGATGACCTGATGGGCCATTCGAGCGATGGTGCGCGCGACATCACCGGCAGAGAGCAGTTCCCGCCCGCCATCCGGCTCCGCCGCGCCACGAGGACGTGACACAGCAGCAGACTCCTTCCCCGCCTCACTGGACGGGTCCTTAAAGGATGTCGATACCCCACTCAGCCAGGGAATCTCCTAGAGATTATCAGCCTGCTCGTGTCACCTTCCGGGCAGGGATGGTTCCTCCGCGTGTCAGCATTTGCTTGACCTGGTGACGACAATGCGTAACCATTACTCTGAGTATTCAGCTCAGTAGTCCCCTGGCGGTCCTCGCGACCGACTGGGCGAGGAAACGGAGAACCACCAGATGGGCGATTACGCCAAGGCGCTTGGGGCGAAGCTCCGGGGGATCCGCCAGCAGCAGGGCCTGTCCCTGCATGGGGTCGAGCAGAAGTCCGGCGGCCGCTGGAAGGCGGTCGTGGTCGGTTCCTACGAGCGCGGGGACCGGGCGGTAACCGTCCAGAAGCTGGCGGAGCTGGCTGACTTCTACGGGGTGCCGGTGGTCGAACTGCTGCCGGAAGGCCGGGTCCCGTCGGGCGCCGAACCCGCCACCAAGATCGTCATCAACCTGGAGCGGCTCCAGCAGTTGCCCGCGGAGAAGGTCGGTCCGCTGGCCCGCTACGCGGCGACGATCCAGAGCCAGCGCGGCGACTACAACGGCAAGGTGCTCTCCATTCGCACCGAGGACCTGCGGTCGCTGGCGATCATCTACGACATGACCCCCGGCGAGCTGACCGAGCAGCTCATCGACTGGGGTGTCCTGCCGCCGGAAGCACGGCCCGCCAAAGAAGACTGAGAGCCCGGCCGCTCTCCTACAACACGGCGCGCAGCCGGTCGGCGATCCCGCCGATCCGGCCGAGCACGCCGTTGACGAACCGCGGCGAGTCGTCCGTGGACAGCTCCTTGGCCAGGCCGACCGCCTCGTCGATGGCGACCGGGTCAGGCACGTCCGCGGACCACAGCAGCTCGTAGACGCCCACCCGCAGCACCGCGAGGTCCACCGGCGGCATCCGGTCGAGCGTCCAGCCCTGCGCGTGCTCGGCGAGCAGTTCGTCGATGCGCTCGCGGTGCGTCGAGACGCCCTCGACGAGCGAGATCGTGTAGTCGCCGACGGGGTCCGCGTCCGTCGACCCGACACGCTCCGCCAGGAGCGTCACCGGATCGAGTGAACGCTGCGCCGCCTCGTAGAGCATCTCGACGGCACGCCTGCGCAAAGCGCGGCGGCCCACCGAGCCGCCGCGCCGTGAGGAACCCGCAGAACTCAACTGGAAACCCTGCCCAGGTAACGCCCGTCCCGGGTGTCGACCTTGACCTTCTCGCCGGTGCTCAGGAACAGCGGCACCTGGATCTCGGCGCCCGTCTCCAGGGTGGCCGGCTTGGTGCCACCGGTGGAGCGGTCGCCCTGCAGGCCGGGGTCGGTGTGCTGGATGACCAGTTCGACCGAGGTGGGCAGCTCCACGTAGAGCGGGGTGTTCTCGTGGATGGCGACCTGGACCTCGGTGTTCTCCAGGAGGTAGTTCGCGCCGTCGCCGACGGTCTCGGTCGGCACGGTGATCTGGTCGAACGTCTCGCCGTCCATGAACACGTAGTCGGTGCCGTCGCTGTAGAGGTAGGTCATGGTGCGCCGGTCGACGGTGGCGGTGTCCACCTTGGTGCCGGCGTTGAACGTCTTGTCCACCACCTTGCCGGAGAGCACGTGCTTGAGGGTGGTGCGCACGAAGGCGCCGCCCTTGCCGGGCTTGACGTGCTGGAAGTTCACGACGGACCAGAGCTGTCCGTCGAGGTTGAGCACCAGGCCGTTCTTCAGGTCGTTGGTGGAGGCCACGGGGTAGTCCAGTTCTCCTGTTGTGTCTCGTTCCCGCGGCCTAGACGACCACGAGTTCCTTGCTGCTCAGGGTGAGGAGTTCGGGAGCCGCGTCCCGCACGACCAGCGTGTCCTCGATGCGGACGCCACCGCGGCCCGCGAGGTACACACCGGGCTCGACGGTAACCGTCATACCGGCAGTCAGTGTACCGTCGCCGGTCTTGGCGATCCTCGGTGCCTCGTGGATCTGCAACCCGACGCCGTGCCCGAGGCCGTGCGAGAACTCGTCGCCGTGCCCGGCGTCCTCGATCACCTGCCGGGCCGCCTTGTCGACATCGACCACCCCGCTGCCGGGTTTCACCGCCGCACGGCCCGCGGCTTGCGAGCGGGACACCAGCTCGTAGAGGTCACGCTGCCAGCCCGCGGGCTCGCCGAGGACGAGCGTGCGCGTCATGTCGGAGTGGTAGCCGTCGACGGTCGCGCCGAAGTCGAGCTTCACGAAGTCACCGGCGGCGAGGACGTAGCCCGTCGGCTGGTGGTGCGGGATCGCCGAGTTGGCGCCCGCGGCGACGATCGAGTCGAACGACGGGCCTGTCGACCCGTGGTCCAGCATCAGATTCTCCAGGTCGCGGGCCACCTCGCGCTCGCTGCGGCCGGGCCGGATGCCGCCGCGCTCGAGGAGGCCGGCCAGCGCCTCGTCAGCGGCCTCGCACGCCCTTCGCAGCGAGGCGATCTCGGTGTCGTCCTTGATCAGCCGCAGTTGCTCGACGAGGCCGGGCGCGCGGCGCAGTTCGATTCCGTCGGCGAGCGCGGCGAAGGCCTCGTAGTCCTCGACGCTGACGTGGTGGCTCTCGAAGCCGGTGCCGCGGTAGGTCGCGGCGTGCTCGTCGGCGCGTTTGAGCAGGGCGGCGGCGCTCGCCCGGTCGTCGACCCGTTCCAGGTCGGGCACCTCGGCGGCGGCCTGCGTGGTGTAGCGGCCGTCGGTGCAGAAGACCGTGCGCTCGTCGCCGCTGATGTGCACCAGCAGCGCCGCATTGGAACCGGTGAACCCGGTCAGGTAGCGGATGTTGAGCAGGTCGGTGACGAGCAGCGCGTCGACTCCGGCCTGCTGGAGGAGGTCGCGGAGGTGCTGGCGGCGGGTGGAGTGGATCTCGGGCACCTGTCGAGCTTATTGGCTTACAGTGGGGCGATGCGGCCCTGGTTGACGCGCGCTCTCGGCATGGCGCTGGTGCATGCCGTCGCCGACACGGCGCTGGCGAAGGCGGCGGTGTACGAACCGACCGGCCTGACCACGCCGCGGATCATCGCGATCGCGCTGCTGGTCGGCGTGGCGGCGCTGTGGAGCGCGGCCGACGCGATGCTGGGGCGCCCGGATCTCGGCCGGACGTGGCTGATCGCGTCGCTCATCGCGGGCCCGGTGTCCGGCGTGTTGTACGTGGTCGGCCGCGCGGTGTTCGTCGACAGCGGCGGGGCGGGCGAACTGTGGACCGCGATCACCGGCGGTGCCGCTTTCACGGCGTTGCTGATCCTGATCCCGGCGGGCCTCGGGATGGTCGTCGGCGCCCGGATCAAGCCGCCCGCGCGGCCTACCGTCCCAAGCCCGCACCCGCGGGATAAGAGCGCCACTGAGCAGGGGTGACAGTCTCGATCGCCGAGCCGTTGAGCGCCGCGACCGAGTCCGGGCGGGCGGGCCACAGCTTCCCGTCGTCGAGGAGGAAACCCAGCCCGAGGCCGTCGGCTTCGAGCGCGCGGGCGCCGGAAACGAGGCGCGCCGCGACCGGCACCTGATCTACTGCCGCGATCCGCGTGTCGAGCACGTGCGCCGCCAGTTGCTCGGCGACAGAGCGACGGTCGATGCGCACGACCTTGCCCGAGACGACGAGGTCCATGGTCCGCGCCGGCGAGGGCATCGCGAAGCCGTCGAGCACTTTCAGCGCTTGCGCCGGTGTGGCGCAGCCGTTCGCTCCGGTCACGTCGATCCCGAAATGACGCAGGTCGCTGGGCGCGCCGGCTTCGCCCGCCACGGTCGCACGCACCACGTCGAGCGGGACGCGACCGCACGGGTCGTCGGCGGCGATCGGGGCATGGCCGTCCGGGCCGCGGATGAGGCCGGGGCCCTCGCGCCACGCGCCGGGAATGGTGACGGGCTGGTACGGCGTGGTGGTGAAGTCGCCGTTGTAGAACTCGATCGTTGTGCCGTCCCCGGTCTCGTGCGCGATGGCGAAAGCCCCGAGCTGGTCGATCCAGACAAGATCGGCACTGAACGCGTCGACCACGGATTTGGTGCGCGAGCTGTTCGGTCCGGGCGCGAAACCCTTGGGCCCCAACGCTTGCACGTCCGAGGTGAACCCCGGATCCCTGGCGCGCAGGAGGAACTGCCCTGCGCCGTTCCAGCCCGCGCCGGCGCCCGTGGTGTCGGTGAACATCAGGTAGAACCAGCCGTCGCGGTAGACCGCCGAGGGCTGGCCGGCGCCGTAGAGGTTGTCGCGGTGCTTGTCGTGGGAGGGGCCGACGATGGGAGCGTTGGAGCGGGTCCAGGTGATGCCGTCGGTGCTGGTCGCGAGGCCGATCGCGTTGCCGAGCGCGTGGTCACCCGCCGCACCCGTGTAGTACATGTAGTAGGTCCCGTTGACCCGGATGACCGACGGGTCACAGGTGTGCACGGCGTCGAACTGCCCAGGGTTGCCGGACAAAACCGCCGGAGGCACGCCGCCGCCGGGCCCGGTGAACGGCCCATCGGCGGAGGCCGCCTCGCCGTAGAGGATGTCGTCCCCCGGCGGGAGAGCCGTGGCGTACTGGCTGCACCACCACATCCGGGTCTTGTCGCCGTCGATCATCACGGTGGGGCCGTAGTTGTACGGTGCGCCGGGTCCACCCGCCGCCACGACACCGCTGCTTTCCCGTGCGTTCCCGGTGTGCAGGGCGACGGGAGGCGGTTTCGTCGGTGTGGTGCTGGTCGTCGTCGGGTTCGCCGCCTCGGCCCGCGGCTGGACGGCGGCGCCGGTGCAGCCGGTCAGCCCGGCCGCGGTGAGGGCCATGGCAAGGAGCGCGGCGAGGACAGCGCCCAGCCGGCGACGGAACCCCTGCATGTGTCCTCTCTCCAACGGCCGGTGGCCCGCCCAGTGTAGAGAGTCGTTAACTCGCCCGAGTGACAACGTGCCCGCCGCCAACCGGCTGCCGGTCGCGACGGTTTCGGTGGCCGGCAGGCCGGATGCGCCGAACCGGCCGGTTCCCGTGCGCCGAACCGGCCGCGGCTTCTGCCGGTCCCAGTGCGCCGCACCCGCCGCCGGCTTCTGCCGGTCTCAGCGCGCCGCACCCGCCGCACTCCTGCCGGGCCCAGCGCGCCGCACCCGCCGCGCCTCTGTCGGCCGCGTGCGCCGAACCGGCCGCACTTCTTTCGTTCGAGTGCGCCGAACCCGCCGCACCTCGTTCGGTTGCAGTGCGCCGAGCCCGCCGCGTTTCCGTCGACCGCGTGTGCCGAACCCGCCTCGCTTATGCCGGTACGAGTTTCGGCTTTCAGTGCCAATCCGGCCGGGTTCGGTCACCGTTGGCGCATGGGGCACCGTGGGCCTCGGATGCGCGGTTCCCGCCGTGAGTCAGCCGGCTTCTTTGGCGTTCTCGGCCATCCAGCGCACCGCGAGCGGATAGCCCGGCACGCCGAGCCCCGCGATGACCGCCGTCGCGATGTCGGAGAGCACGCTGTGATGCCGGAATGCCTCGCGCCTGTGCACGTTCGAGATGTGCAACTCGATCAGGGGCGCGGTGAGCTGCGCGGCAGCATCCCGGACCGCGATCGAGTAGTGCGTCCATGCGCCCGCGTTGAGGATCACCGGGCTGCCCGCGTCGGCGGCTTCGTGCAGCCAGCCGACCATCTCACCTTCGTGGTCGGTCTGCCGGACCTCGACGTCGATGCCCAGTTCCGTGCCGGTCGTGACGCACAACTCCTCGAGGTCGGCGTGCGTGGTGGTGCCGTAAACCGCGGGCTCCCGCTTCCCGAGGCGCCCAAGGTTGGGCCCGTTGAGCACCAACACCTTCACAGGAGCACACTCCCTCCGTCTGCGGGGCGGTCGTCGGCCACTGCCGAGTAGGCCGCGGCCAGCAGCGCCGGGTCCGGGCCTTCGAGGCGTCCGGGCTTCGCGAGACCGTCCAGTACGACGAAACGCAGCACGCCGGACCTGGTCTTCTTGTCGCCGCGCATGGTGTCGATCAGCTGCGGGAGCGCGTCGGCGTCGTAGCTGGTCGGCAGGCCCAGCAGCTCGAGCACGGTGGCGTGCCGGTCGGCGGTGGCGTCGTCGAGCCGCCCGGCGAGCTTGCCCAGTTCGGCGGCGAACACGAGGCCGACGCTTACGGCCGCGCCGTGCCGCCACCGGTACCGTTCGCGCCGCTCGATCGCGTGGCCGAGAGTGTGGCCGTAGTTCAGGATCTCGCGCAGATCCGACTCACGCAGATCCGCGGCGACGACGTCGGCCTTGACCTGGATGGACCGGCGGACCAGCTCGCCGAGCACCGCACCGGTGGGCTCGACAGCAGCAGCCGGGTCGCGTTCGATCAGGTCGAGGATCTGCGGGTCGGCGATGAACCCGGCCTTGACGACCTCGGCCATCCCGGCGACGAGTTCGTTGGCGGGCAACGTTTCCAGCGTGGCGAGGTCGACCAGCACCGCGCTCGGCTCGTGGAAGACGCCGACCAGGTTCTTGCCCGCTTCGGTGTTGATGCCGGTCTTGCCGCCGACCGCCGCGTCGACCATGCCGAGCAGTGTGGTCGGCACGTTGACAAGCCGCACACCCCGCATCCATGTGCCGGCGACGAACCCGGCGAGGTCGGTGACCGCGCCGCCGCCCAGGCCGACGACGGCGCCGCGCCGGTCGAGCCCGATCCGCCCGAGCACTTCCCAGCAGAAGCTCGCGACCGGGAGCGCCTTGCCGTCCTCGGCGTCCGGGATCTCGACACGGTGCGCGTCGATCCCGGCCGCGACCAGTTCGTCGCGAGTGGCCTCCGCAGTCGCGGCGAGCGTCGGCGGGTGGATCAGGGCGACCTTCGAGGCGTCCCGCACGGCCTCGGTCAGGTCACCCAGGAGACCGCGCCCGATCACGACGTCGTACGGCCGCGCCGTCTTCACCGCGATCCGTATCGGCTCGGTCACTGCGACATCTCCCCTTCCTCGATCAGCTTCCCGGTCACTGCGCCTTCTCCAGCTTCGTGGTCAACTCGGCAGCGATCGCGGCGGCCAGGTCCGCCGGGCTGCGCTCGTCGGTGTCGACCTCGATCGTGGCGACCTCGCGGTAGACCGGCAGCCGCGCCTCGAGCAGCGACCTGTAGGTGGTGCGCGGATTCACGCCCGCCAGCAGCGGGCGCGCCGTGGACAGGCCGACGCGTTTGACCCCCGTGGCGAAGCCGACGTTGAGAAACACGACCTCGTGCCCGCGCAGCCGTTCCCGCGTCCTGGACGCCAGCACCGCACCGCCGCCAAGGGACAGCACGCCTTCGTGGTCGGCCAGCAACTCCGCGATGACCGACTCCTCGAGGGCGCGGAACGCCGGCTCGCCGTCAGTGGTGAAGATGTCCGCGATGGGCCGCCCGGCACGCAGGACGATCTCGTCATCGCTGTCCCGGAAATCCACGCCGAGGTGCTGGGCGAGCAACGGACCCACGGTGCTCTTACCCGACCCCGGCGGTCCCGCGATCACGACGCACGGTTTCACCAGCGTTCCTCCAGTGCCTTGAGGTAGCCCGCCACGTTGCGCTTGCTCTCCGCGAGCGAGTCACCGCCGAACTTCTCGAGCGCGGCGTCGGCGAGCACGAGCGCGACCACCGACTCCAGCACCACGCCGGCCCGCGGCACGGCGCACACGTCGGACCGCTGGTGGATGGCCACCGCGGCCTCACCCGTGGCGACGTCCACTGTGGACAGCGCCTTCGGTACCGTGGAGATCGGCTTCATGGCGACACGCGCGCGCAGCGGTTCGCCGTTGGTGATGCCACCCTCCAGGCCGCCCGCACGGTTGCTGCGTCGCGTGACGCCGACCGGGCCGGACCCGCGGTCGATCTCGTCGTGCGCCTTGCTGCCCCACCGCTGGGCGGTGGTGAACCCGTCGCCGATTTCGACGCCCTTCATCGCCTGCACGCCCATCAGCGCCCCGGCGAGGCGCGCGTCCAGTCGCCGGTCCCAGTGCACGTGCGAGCCAAGGCCCGGCGGCAGGTTGTAGGCGATCACCTCGATCACGCCGCCGACCGTGTCGCCGGCATTGCGCACCGCGTCGACCTCCGCGACCATCGCGTCGGTGCCCTCCTGGGTGAAGGCGCGCACCGGACTCTCGTCGATCGTGGCGAGGTCTTCAGGCCGGGGCAGCGATCCGTCCGGCGCCTTCGCACCGCCGATCGACACGACGTGGCTGATGATCTCGACGTCGAGCAGCTGACGCAGGAACGCTCGCGCGACCGTGCCGAGTGCGGTGCGGGAAGCGGTCTCGCGAGCGCTCGCCCGTTCGAGCACCGGGCGTGCCTCGTCGAAGCCGTACTTCTGCATCCCGGGCAGGTCCGCGTGGCCCGGCCGGGGCCGGGTCAGCGGCTCGTTGCGGGCGAGGCCGGCCAGCTCCGCCGGATCGACCGGGTCCGCGGCCATGACCTTTTCCCACTTCGGCCATTCCGCGTTCTCGATCTGCACCGCGATCGGGCCGCCCTGGGTGATTCCGTGCCGGACGCCGCCGAGGAACTCGATGTGGTCCGTCTCGAAGCCCATGCGCGGGCTACGGCCGAATCCGAGCCGCCGACGGGCGAGTTGCTCGCCCACCTCGGCGGTGGTGACCTCGACTCCGGCCACCATCCCTTCCAGCACGGCCGCCAATGCGGGCCCGTGCGACTCACCTGCGGTTATCCAGCGCAACACGCGACGATCCTGTCACGTCACCGCTCGCCGGACTCAAGCGCCCGTCCCCACCTCCACTTCTGTTCCGGGAAATACCGCCACCAGGGATGCCGCCGCGAGCAGACCGGGCCCGTGCGGAACGCCACCGGGCCATCGGCGCACCGCGGCGAGCGCCACCGTGACGACCGCCGCGAGCGCGGCCGCGATCGGCAGCGCGACCCAGCTCACCGCACCGAGCACGGCACCGAGCACGCCCGCGAGCTTGACGTCTCCGGCACCGAGGGAGCGTCGCGAAAGGGCGTGCACCAGCAGGTGCAGGCCACCGAACGCGGCCCCGGCGGCGAGCGCGCGCAGCAGCAGCCCGACGCCTGGCCCGGCGACCGCTGCCGTCGCGAGCGCGAGCCCGAGCGCCGGATAGGCAGGCAGGGTCAGCGCGTTGGGCAGGCGGCGGTGGCGCAGGTCGGCCGCGACGAGCGGGACCGTGAGCGCGGTGACCAGCAACGGCACGGGCAGCCACCAGGACGACCAGCCGCCGGACAGCCGGCGCGCGACGACGAGCGCCCACAGGAGCGCGGTGGCCACGGCCACGGGCACGCGGGGCACCGGCGCGGGTGAGCGGGCTCTGACCAGGATGAGTGTGGTCAGCAGGCCAGCGCCCGCGCCGGCCGCGAGAGCAATGAATACGAGTCCCGAGATCACGAGTTCAAGCCTTGCGAAGTTTGGCTCGGCGCCGCAAGAACGGGTTGTTGTGAACGGTCCGTTCATGTCGATTTCTGGGCCAGGTTCGTTCGTGTGAGGGACAGGCGGATATCCCAGGTGCCGGGTGCCTCAGGTGTCGGGTGCCTCCGTGGGCTGTCTTCGGGGCCTTCGGGGGTGGGCCTCCGTGGCCTGTCTTCGGCGGCCTTCCGGGTGGGCCTCCATGGCATGTGACTCGGGCGGGTGGCCTCAGGGGCTGCGCGTCTTCGGCGTGGCGGGGCTCCGTGCCTTCGGGGGTGGGCCTCCGTGGAGTGTCTTCGGGCGTGGGCCTCCGTACCGGGAGCCTGGGGGTGCGTGTCTCCAAGGGCGCGGGGCTCAGGGCGGCATGTCTCCGGCGCCGCGTATTCCCGGGACGGTGGGCTTTCGGGGCGGCGGGCCTCAGGAGGGACGGGCCTGCCTGGGGCTGCTTGTCTCGGGGTGGACTCAGGAGCGGCGTGTCTGTTTCAGGCTGCGTGTCTTCGACCTGCGTCCTTCGGGCATCGAACCTGAGGCGGGGCGGGCCTGCGGGATGCCCGGTGAGGCGGAAGGCTGGCGAGGTTGGGACTGTGCCGGCCGGATCAGGTGGGTAGCGCAACGCGGGGCGCGGGCCGGAGACGGGTTGAGGTTCGTGGCAGGGGCGGATGGGGTCTGGTTCAGGTCGGTGGGGTCGCACCGATCGGGGCAGCGAACGGGATCCGGTTAGGTCGGGCGGCGCAGCGGCGAGGGGCACGGTGCCGCGGATGGTGCGGATGGCCAGCGAGGTGCGGTGCTGGGATGCCGTGCGATGCCGCGACAACGCTCGTCGGCGGCACGGACAAGGCTCGTCGGCGGCACGGTGGTGCGACGGCACGGTGGTGCGACGGCACGGTGGTGCGACGGGGTGGTACGGCGCCGCCGCGGCGCGTGATGCGTCGAGACGCCAGCCGCGTGGCGGTGACTGGCGCCGGCGCCTCACGACCGGGCGACCGGGAACCCGAACCCGGGCCGGGCCCGGGCCGGTCACGGATTCCAGCGCAGCAGCGGCGTTCCTGAC
>DASZUO010000105.1:0-3127 GCA_035547575.1 Amycolatopsis sp.
GGCAATCCGTTGCAGGTCCGCGAGCGGGTCCCGTTGTCCGCCACCTTCAGCCACGTCCACCTCCTACCCGCCAGACCGGCGTGATCATGACGCCTAATTCACGACACGCCGTACCAGACGAATTAGCGGTCATGATCACCCGGGGTTAGGCCGGGCTGAGGCCGCCGACCTCGAAGTGGCAGTCGGTGAGCAGCGTTCCCTCGTAGCGCCCCGACACCAGCAACGGCGCCAGCGGGCCCTCGGCGACCCCCTCGACATTGACCGAGGCCGGCTGCATCGAGCCGCCCATGGTGCCCGTGAAGCGACGAACCGCGCCGGCGGTGCTCACCTGCTGCACGTTGCTAGGGATGGCGGTCGTCGCGGGTTCGCCCCAAGGCGAGACATTGATCGTGAGGCTCCAGCCAGGCTTGGCCGGTGCGTCGGCGGTGACATTCGCGGCGAGGTAGTCCTCTGACCACACGAACCGCGCCAGCGACTTCGGCAACAGCCAGTTGGAGCGGCCGCCGACGATGCTCGGGTAGGAGTCGACCGCGATGAATGGGATGTGCCCGTAGCCGTCACCGCCTTCGGGTAGCAGCGTCACGGCGAGCTCGTCATATGGGCCAACTGGGGTCTGTTCGTAGCGGACGAGGGCCCACGCCGCCAGCGCGACCCCGGCGGGCCGGATCGGCAAGGGAAAGGCCTCGATCGCGGCGGGCGCAACCGGGTGCATCCAGGTGACGATCCGGCACTGGGTCCGCCACGGGGCACCGGCGACCTTCTCCGGCAGCAGCCGGACCAGCTCGGCGGGCAGCTGGCTCTCTGGCAACCCCACAGCCTCCGACACGCCGTACGAGACCGCGCCGGTGGCGGCGGAGGCCTCCTCCGCCTCGCGCTTCTGGCGTGCGGCGAAGGCCGCGTTCCGAAGCTTGTGCGCGTCGCTCATCGGTCGAGCTGCTCCTTGATCGGGGTGAAGGGCGGCATCGCGAAGTCGCGGCGCAGCCAGTTTCCACCATCGACCACCAGCACGTGGCCGGTGATGAAGGAAGCGTAAGGGGAACAGAGGTACGTCGCAGCCCACCCCAGTTCTCTCGGCTCGCCGGCGCGTCCGGCCGGCTGGCGGGTCGCATCGACAGTCTCGTCACGAACGGCGCGAATCGCCTCGGGCATGTCGTCGTGTGGGAACAGCCCGGGCGCGATCGCGTTCACCCGGACGCCGTCGGGCGCCCACTCGACCGCGAGGGTCTTGGTGAGCGACACGACGCCGGCCTTGGCGGCCGCCGAGTGCGCCATTCCGGGTCCACCGGTTTCCGCTGCGGTGGACACGATGTTGACGATCGTGCCCGGCCTGCCCGCTTCGACGAGCCTGCTGTGGAGCTCCCTGGAGCAGAAGAACGTGCCGTCCAGCACGATCCGTTCGACCGCCCGCCAGCCGTTGGGGGACAGGTTCGCGGCGGCGACCGGGAAGTTGGCGGCGGCGTTGTTCACCAGGACGGTGACGGTGCCGAAGGCCGTCTCGATCGCCGCGACGCCGGCCGCGCGGTGCTCCTCGCTGCGGCTGGCGACTGCGACCGCGGCCCCGAGCCGGCCGAACTCGACGGCGATCGCCTTCCCGAGCCCGGTGCCGCCGCCGGTAACGAGCACGACCTGCCCGTCGTACGTCCCTCTGGGCAACATCGCGCCCTCCGGTGCGGCCGGGATCGCCGGCACTACTTGCCCTCGAAGTCGGGAGTCTGCTTGTTCGCCTTTGCGGCATAGCCCTTCGGCATGTCCTCGGACACGAACTCGACCGATGCGCTCATCGCCTCGAAGCGCATCGCGTCGGCCAGCCCGTGGTCGGCGAAGGAGTTGATGGTCCGCTTGATGCTCTGTACGGCGAGCGGCGCGTTGTCACGGATCTCCCGGGCCATCGCCATCGCGGTCTCGTCGAGCGCCGCTCGGGCCACGACCGACTGGACGACCCCGATCCGCTCCGCCGTCGCGGCGTCGATGCGGCGCCCGGTGAGGGCGAGCAGCTTCGCCCAGCCGGCACCGGCGTCCCGCGCGAGCCGAAGGTCACCGCCGGCGTCGATCGATACCCCGATCTGCGCCTCCGGGAGCGCGAAGACCGCGTCATCGGAGGCGATGCGGATGTCGGCCATCAGCGCCAGCTCGAAGCCGAATCCGAGGCAGTAGCCGTGCACCGCGGCGACGATCGGTTGCGGCAGATCGGAGAAGGCGTGGAACCGTTCGTGCACCCAACGAACGCCCTCGTAGAAGTTGCGCGCCTTCTCCGCAGCCGAGCGACCGGTGACCCGGTCTTCCGGCATCCCGAGGTCGACGCCGGCGCAGAACGCGCGCCCTTCAGCTCGGAGTACGACGACTCGCACCGAGTCGTCGAAGCGGATCTGGTCGGCGCGCTTGCCGAGTTGCCGGGTGGCCTCCCAGGACCACGCGTTGAGCTTCTCGGGGTGGTCCAGCGTCAGGGTCGCAATCCCGTCGGCGACGTCGAGCCGAAGCATCCAGTCGGCCTCAGCCGCTACCGGCTCCATGCGCACCATCGGGAGATTATGACGGGTCGTCAGATCCCCCGAAGCAGCAGACAACTTCGCGCTGAGTCGCTCGATCTGAACCCCGGCGGGAGGGGGTGTCCGGTTTCGGCCGGCTGATGCGTGCTACTTCGGGGTGGGCTTGTCTGGCCAAATGGGAACGTGTTCTACTTCGAGCGTGAGTGACGAGACAGCTGAGATCGTCGTCGACCGGGATGAGTGCGAAGCCAACGCCGTGTGCGAAGGGATCCTTCCCGAGATCTTCAAGGTCGACGAGGACGACAACCTTCAGGTGTCGAACGTCCACCCGCCTGCCGAGCTTCTCGACAAGGTGCAGGAGGCCGTCGACATGTGCCCCAAGCGCGCGTTGAAGCTCAAGCGGGCCGCGGAATGAAGGCTGCTGTCCTCTCGACGATCGGCAGTACCACCCTCGAGGTCCGCGACAACGTCACCGCGACCCCTGTCACCGACGGCAAGGTGCGGGTCAAGATCCGGGCGACCGGCGTGTGCCACTCCGACCTGTCGGCGATGACCGGCACGATCCCGGTCGCGATGCCCGCCGTACTCGGCCACGAGGGCGCGGGCGAGGTGGTCGAGGTCGGTGCCGGCGTCAAGGGTCT
>DASZUO010000106.1:0-52951 GCA_035547575.1 Amycolatopsis sp.
ATGCAACAAGGTGGATACGCGGGTCTAGCAGCGGGAATGCTGCATCTGTGGCACGGGAAGACAGGCCAATCGGCACGTGAAACGGCCCCCTGGTTGTACGCCAGAGGGCCGTTTTCGATTGCGTGCGATTAGTAGTAGGGCAGCCAGTGCACGGCCCACGTTGCGGCCGTCAAAAGCGCCACGCAGTAGGCAGGCCACCACGTCGCGGTCACGGCCCACGCGATAGCCACGCACAGCGCCACGATCCAGCCTGCCAGCGCCCAACGGCGCCAGACGACGGACGGCGGCCGGTTCACGACTCGTCGCCTTGCTGTGGCGGCATCCGCTTGTCCCAGCACTCGCCGTGTACGCCGGTCAGCAGTTGTTCCCGCGCTACCGGGCCGATGTCGTGCAGCGCGAACGCCTCCTGAATCGGCGTACCGGCCTCCCAGGCCCGCAGGCCGCGCGTGGGTACCCGAACCTGTCCGCCGAGCCCGCAGAACGGGCATGGTGGCGTCGTGACTACCGTTGTGCGGATCGGCTTTAGGGCGGTCCAATCCATGATCAATCCTTCCTGTAGTTGATCTCAGGAAGGCCGTTTCAGCAGGTCAGCGCCTTTATGCGGCTCGCGTAGTCCCGTCGTAGTCGTCCTCGATCACGAGACCGCCCGCGTTGGCCCAGCGGGCCAGCGCCGCCCGCCGCTCCGGCGCGAGCGTGTAGCCGATCGGGAACTGGTGCGCCGGGGTCACCACGACCGCTGGACTGTCCAGTTCGGACACCCGGATTCCGTGCTGGTCCACGGGAACGCCGACGACCCGCGGCCCGCAGTCGGCGGCCGTGGCCCGGAATTGGGGCAGCGAGGGATCCTCGAACGCGACCTCGCGGTCGCCGCGTTCGTGCAGCATCCGGGCCAGCGCGGTGAGCGCGTGGTTGAACCCGCCGCACACCACGATCCGCTCGGGGTCGGCCACCACGCCACGGCTGCGCGCGAGGTAGCGCGCCAGCGCTTCGCGTAACGCCGCCGGGCCGCGCGCGTCGCCGTAGTCGAAGGCACTCGCGGGTGCACTGGCCATCACCCGTCGCGTCGCGGAAAGCCAGGCGGCGCGCGGAAATGCCGACAAGTCCGGGCGCCCCGGAAAGAAGTCCCACCGGGCGTCGGGCACCCAGGACGCCGCCCGGGGGCCGCCGTAGTCCCGGGCCGGGGTGAGCGCCGCGCTGTCGGCCGCGACCCTGGTCGGTGCGCCCTGCGTGGTGCGCAGGTATCCCTCCGCGGTCAGGTCGGCGTAGACACGGGTGACCGTGCCGCGCGCGAGGCCGAGGTCGGCGGCGAGCGCGCGGGTGGACGGCACGGCGGTGCCCGGCGGCAGCCGGCCCTCCCGGATGGCCCGGCGGAGCGCGTCGGCCAGCCCGGGGCGACCGTCCTCCGGCCGCCAGTCGAGGTGCACGTCCCAGCCCGAACTGGACCACGAATCTACCATACGCCTGGACCATACACGTGGGCCAGTTCGGGCTAGCGTGGTTGCTATGAGCACCCGAATCGGCATCGGCGCAGTCCTCCCCGACCTGCAGAAGCAGCAAGTCGCACTCTCCGCCTCGGCCCGGAAGGCGGTCGCGGGCGCCGGCCTCGACCCGCTGCTGCTGGAGCTGGTCAAGAACCGCGTCTCGCAGTTGAACGGCTGCGCGTTCTGTCTGGACATGCACGTCCGCGAGGCCCGCCGGCTCGGCGAGACCGAGCGCCGCGTCTACCTGCTGTCCGCGTGGCGCGAGGCCCCCGACTTCAGCGAGCAGGAGCGGGCCGCGCTCGCGCTGGCCGAGGCGATGACGAACCTCTCGCAGACGCAGGACGTTCCCGACGACGTGTACGACGAGGCGACGCGGGTGTTCACCGAGGAGCAGTTCGCCGTGCTGGCCTGGGCGATCACCATCATGAACGGCTTCAACCGTCTCAACGTGACCAGCCGTACGCCGGTACCCGACCCGAAATGAGTGGAGTGAGATGACCGAGCGAATTCGGTTCGGCCCCGCACTACCGGAGGCCTACCGCCACCTCGCCGCCGCGCAGCGGGCCATGGAGAAGGCCGCGGCCGACGCCGGACTGGACCCGCGGCTGATCGAGCTCGTCAAGATCCGGGCTTCCCAGCTCAACGGGTGCACCTACTGTGTGTACGTGCACTCGCGCGATGCCAGGGAGCTCGGCGAGAGCGAGCGGCGGCTCTACCTGCTTGCGGCGTGGCGCGAGGCCCCCGACTACACCGAGCAGGAGCGCGCCGCGCTCGTGCTGGCCGAGGCGATGACGAAGCTGTCGCAGACGCAGGAAGTTCCCGACGGCGTGTACCAGGAGGCGACCAAGGTGCTCACCGAGCCGCAGTACGTCGCGGTGGCCTGGGCGGTGACGGTGATCAACGCGTTCAACCGGCTGGGCGTGACCAGCCACACGCCGCTGCCCGCGGAGGCGGAATGACCGCGGCACGGCTGCGCGCGCTGCACGTGCCCGGCGACCCACTCGTGCTGCCCAACGCCTGGGACGCCGACACCGCGCGCCTGGTCGAGGAAGCCGGATTCCCCGCGGTGGCGACGAGTTCGGTCGCGGTGGCGGCCGCGCTGGGCTACCCGGACGGCGAGCAGGCGCCGGTCGAGGAGATGTTCGCCGCGGCGGCCCGCATCGCCCGCGCGGTCTCGGTGCCGGTCACCGTCGACTGCGAGTCCGGTTACGGCCTGCCGCCGCGCGAGTTCGTCGACCGGCTGCTCGCGACCGGTGCCGTGGGCTGCAACCTCGAGGACACCGATCACGCGGCTGGCGCGCTGCGGCCGGCGTCCGAGCAGGCCGGCCGGCTCGCGGCGGTGCGCGAGGCGGCGGGCGACGGGCTGGTCGTGAACGCGCGGATCGACGTGTTCCTGCGCGCCGAGGACCAGCGGTCCGTGCTGCCGGAGGCGATCGCGCGGGCCCGCGCGTACCTCGACGCGGGCGCGGACTGCGTCTATCCGATCCTGGTGCGCTCGCCCGACGTGCTCGCCGACTTCGTCGATGCGGTCCGGCCGGCGGCCGTCAACGGCAACCGCTTGCCGGACACCGATCTCGCCGGACTCGGGGTGGCGAGGATCTCGCTGGGTGGCGGGCTGTGGCAGGCCACCCGGTCGTGGCTCGCCGGGCACCTCAGGCAACTGGCGGACGGCACCGGATGATCGTGACGTCCCCGGACAGTCCGGCCTGACCGGCGGCGTGCGGCACCACGAGCGTGTCGCCCTTCGCGACGGCGACGTCGCCGCCGCGCTCGGTGCGCAGGATGCCGGCGCCGTCGAGGACGACGAGCACGGCGAAGGACGGGTCGAGCGCCAGCGCGGGCTCCGGGCGGAGGCGGTCGGCGCGGAAGAAGCCGGCCGTCCCCGGCACCAGAAGGTCCACTGTGGACTCTTCCAGAGCCGCGGTGCGCCGGATGATCGACTCCGGATCGCGGGCCTCGGTGTCGAGCGCGCCCAGCGCCGTGTCGAACCCGATGCCGAGGTGCCCTTTTTCCGGGGCGGCGAGGAAATCCCGCCACTCGATCGTCAGCGAGAGGTCCGTCGGCTGCTGCAACTCGACGACGAACACGCCCTTGCCGATCGCGTGCGGCAGGCCCGCGGGGATGTACACCGTGTCGCCGGGCGACACCGCGACGCTGTTGAGCGCGCCCAGCATCGCGGCGCTGTCCTGCGCGCGCACCCACTCGCCGACCGTCGCGGGCGGGACGCGCTCGCGGAAGCCGGGGTAGACGCGCGGATCGTCGCCGCTCGTGCCGATCACGATCCACGCCTCGGTCTTGCCGAAGTGCGAGTCGAAGTGCTGCCGCGCGAACGCGTCGGACGGGTGGAAGTGCACCGGCAGCCGCTGTCCCGCGTCGAGGAGTTTCACCAGCAGCGCGGTGGAACCGGCGAACCGCGCGACGTGCCGCGCGCCGAGCCAGGTCTCGGGATCGGCGGCAACGGCGTCGCGCAGCAGGCGGCCGTCGGGCAGGCGCGTGAGGCCGGTCCCGGTCCGGCCGAACAACGTTGTGGTGGACGCGACCCAGTCCTCGGGGCCGGACTCCGTGCCCGGACCGGCGCCGCGCAACGCGGCGATGGCCGCCCCACCGCGGTAGAACTGCGGCGGCTGGTTCGCGGGAAGTTTTATGGGCGTCGTCACAGTGTCGCAATTGGACCAGCCACCTGCGGAAACGTCAAACCGTCCGTGCGATTGGGACGTATCGACTGCTGCGGCAGGGTTCTGGTGAGAATGCTCACCACCCCCGATGTTCCCGTGAGCGGGCTCACGGCTCACACTGGTGTCATAGGCATCCGACGGCGAGGTCGTACCGCTGCCGGGTTTTGCCAATCCGACCGAAAGTAGGTTGGCTGACCAACTTGCGGCCGATCTGCACAACGTCGATCGCCCGTGACTGCTGGTCGGATTGGCAGTACCAACACCGTTTGTGCTCCCAAGGAGGAAGTCGTGTCCAGCAAGGCCGCTACCGTGTTTCGCGTGGCCGCAGTCGCCGAGGCGTTCTCCTGGGCGGGTTTGCTGATCGGGATGATCCTGAAGTACGGCTTCGACGCCTCCAACGAGGGGGGCGTGCCCGTGCTGGGCATGGTCCACGGCGTCATCTTCATCTGCTACGTGCTGGTGAGTCTCGCCGTGTTCAAGCCGCTCGGCTGGCGGCCGAAGACGCTCGTGCTCGCGCTGCTGGCCAGCATCCCGCCGCTGTTCACGTGGTGGTTCGAGAAGTGGGCCCTGCGCTCGGGCCACCTCGACGGCCCAGGGCGCTCGGTCCACGGCGGCACCGGCCTGTTCGCCCGCGAAGCCGAGGCCGTCTCCGCCTGATCGCACATGGGCGCCGTCGTTAGTCCACGAAGTCGCCTGTCGCTTTGCGAATTTTCGTCAGCAGGTCGGTGAGCGTGCCGGTCTGGGTCGTGGTCAGTCCCACGAGGCCGAAGTCGATCGCGGTCACGGCCTTCGTCGCCACGGCGTGCCGGGCGCGGCCCTCGTCGGTGATCTCCACCAGAGTCGTGCGGCGGTCGGTCGGATGCGGCATGCGCTTCACGAGCCCGTCGCGCTCCAGCCGGTCCACGATGTTGGTGACGCTGGTCGGATGCAACTGAAGGCGCTCGCCCATCACGCGCATCGGCAGTGCCGACCGCCGCGCGAAGCTGAGTAGCACCAGTGCCTCGTAGCGGGCGAAGGTCAGCCCGTGTGGTTTGAGCGCGCCGTCGACCGCGGACTGGATGATCTGCTGGACGCGCATCAGCCCGGTCACCGCGGCCATCGTGCCGGAGGGTCCGATCCGCTCCTCCCACAGCTCCGCGGCGCGGGCGATCGGGTCGAACGGCAATGGACGGTTCATGGCACGGGAAGCTACCAGCGCGTACCCCCTCGGTAGTGCAGGGTAGGTGCGAATACGACCGGAAATGAGGAGTACCGATGCTCGTCGCGTTCAGCGTCAGCCCCTCCGGCGGGGACCCGGAGGGCGGGGTCAGCGAGGCCGTCGCCCGCGCGGTCAAGGTGGTCCGGGACTCGGGCCTGCCGAACTCGACCAATGCGATGTTCACCAACGTCGAGGGCGACTGGGACGAGGTCATGGACGTGGTGAAACGCGCCGTCGAAGCGGCTGGTCAGGGTGCCAAGCGGGTGTCGCTCGTGCTCAAGGCCGACATCCGGCCCGGCTACGAGAACCAGCTCACCGAGAAGGTCGACAGAGTGGAGCGGCACCTGCGGTGAAACGCCCGCGCGTACGTGCCAGGATGGAGACGTGACACACCCACGCGCATCCGCAGCCAAGCAAGCAGCCATGTCCGCCGCGCTGTCCGGCGCGGTCGACCTGTCCGCGCTCAAGGCACGCGCGGACGCGGCGCGTCAGCCGGAGGCGGCGCCGCCCCAGTCCACTTCCGACGGTGCCGCCCCCGCGTCCGGTGGCGCCGTGATCGATGTCACCGAGGCCACCTTCCAGGCCGAGGTCGTCGACCGCTCCCAGCGCCAGCTCGTCGTCGTCGACCTGTGGGCCGACTGGTGCGGGCCGTGCAAGCAGCTCAGCCCCGTGCTGGAGCGCCTGGCCGCGCAGTCCGGCGGCGCGTGGGTGCTCGCCAAGATCGACGTGGACGCCAACCCGCGCATCGCGCAGGTGTTCCAGGCCCAGTCGATCCCGATGGTCATCGCCATCGCCGGCGGCCAGCCGGTCGACGCCTTCGCGGGTGCGCTGCCGGAGCCGGAGATCAAGAAGTGGCTCGGCTCGCTGCTCGACGCGTTGAAGGACAAGCTTCCCGGTATCGGTGCCGTACAGGGCGAGCCCGAGGAGCCGGCCGAGGACCCCCGGTTCACCGAGGCCGAAGAGGCGTTCGAGCAGGGCGACTTCGCCAGCGCGGAGGCCGCTTACCAGCGGATTCTCGACGCGGAGCCGGCGAACGAGCTGGCCAAGGCGGCGCTGGTACAGGTCAAGTTCGCGGCACGCGCCGGTTCGACCGACGCGACGGCGGTCGCGAAGGCCGACGCCAACCCGGACGACCTCGGCGCCCAGTTCGCCGCGGCCGACTTCGAGGTCGCGCAGAACCGCGCCGAGGACGGTTTCGCCCGGCTGATCACCGCGGTGCGGCGCACCGCCGGGGAGGACCGCAACCGGGTCCGCGAGCACCTGGTGGGCCTGTTCGACCTGTTCGACCCGGCCGATGAGCGCGTGGCGAAGGCCCGCCGCGACCTCGCCTCGGCGCTGTTCTAGCCGTACTGGGTGCTGCAGGGCGCCGAGCCCTGCAGGTAGCCGGTGCGCATGGCCTCGACCCGGTTGAAGCCGGCGTCCACGCGCTTGCCGTTGACGTCGGCCGAGACGAGGCTGTCCGGGCGCAGCAGGTCCGAGATGGCCTCGTCGAGATCACCCGACGAAAGCCGCAGCTTCGTGTCCGTCAGCTTCGGCGTGGCTGCTGCCCATGCGCCGACCAGGCACGCTGTCCGCAGGCCCGCGTTCGCGTTGGTCAGTGAGGCGCCCACACCCTTCTCGATACCCATCGCGTACCGGGACGCGATTTCCGCGAACGCCGCGAAGTCGCCGTGCCCACCGCGGGAGTGGCCGGCGAACTCGCCTTCCTGGTCCACCGGCCTGCCGAGTTCGGCCAGTGTCGAGAGGTCAACGCTGACCGTGTTGTCCGAGGCGCAGTAGGACGCGGGCGGCGTCGACGCCCCGCCCTGGCAGGACCCGCCCTCGTCGACGATCCGCGGCTTCGGCGCGTTGGCGCCCGCGAAGGCCGCGTCGAGGCTTTCTTGCAGGTAGCCGACGGCTTCCTCGTCGATGGCGAGGTCGCCCTGGTTCTGGTCCGCCGAGTCGAACGGGCGCTCGGTGAGCCGGGGCTTGATGTTGTCCAGGGTCAGCGCCGCGCAGTCCTTGGGCCCCTTCTCGAAGCCCAGCTGGAAGGCGAAGATCCGGTCGAAGGCCGTGCCGTGCGCGCGCCTGTCGGTGGACGACGTGCCCGCGCTGTCCCGGACCAGGAACAGCGACGACAGCGCGGCGTTGAGCCCGTCCGAAGTGGACACCGTGAAGTACTTGCTCTTGCCCTCCACGACCCACCGGTAGTAGCCGCCCGCGAAGCAGTCGGCCTGTTGCTCCTTGACGATCGTCGGCGTGGTCTGGGTGATCCCGGCCTTGTCCAGCAGCCGGTACTGCACGGCGTGGCCGAGTTCGTGCGCCAGCACGGTGACCACCGACAGCTCCCCGAACTGGTCCATCATCTGGGGCAGCAGCACCCCGCGGTCCCAGGACACGGAGTCGTCCTCGCCACAGTAGAACGCGTTGATGTTCTTCTTGGTGCTGCCGCAGCCGTTCTGCTGGTTGGCGCCGTCGGAGTCGTAGGACAGCAGCGTCTTGACCGGCTCGAACGACTCGCCGAAGTTCGCGGGCAGCGCCTCGGTCCAGTACCCCTGGACGTCGGCGATCGTGTCTTCGGCGAGCTTGTCGGCGTCGCCGCCGGTGCCGTTGCGCACCTCGAGGTCCGGGGTGGGCGCGCTCGGCTTGAGACCGCTGGAGAAGTGCGTGACCGGCAGCCCCGCGACGTTCCCGGTGGAAGACGCGTCGCTGCCCCCGCAGGCGCTGAGCACGAGCGCGAACGCGCTGATCACCGCGACGGCGGCAGGCCGTCCTCCCCCTGAACGCATGTGCACCGTCTCCCGATCACGTTTTGACACGGGCACCTTACCGATAGGGTCGCTGTCTATGAGAGCAATCCGCCGGTTCACCGTCCGCGAGAGCCTGCCGGAACCGCTCGCGGGCCTGCGCGCGCTGGCGACGAACCTGCGCTGGACGTGGCATCCGCCCACCCGCGATCTGTTCGCCTCGATGGACGCCGAGCTGTTCCGGCGCGTCCGTGACCCGCTGCGGATGCTGCTCCAGGTGTCACCCACCCGGCTGGAGGAGCTGGCCGGTGACCAGGACTTCCTGGCCAGGGCGCACGCGATGACCGAGGACCTCGACCGGTACCTGACCGAGGACCGCTGGTACCAGGAACAGGACGGTGCGGCGGATGCTCCGGCGGCGGTCGCCTACTTCTCGATGGAGTTCGGCGTGCACGAGGCGCTGCCGAACTACTCGGGCGGCCTCGGGGTGCTCGCGGGCGACCACCTGAAGGCCGCCTCGGACCTGGGGGTGCCGGTGATCGGGGTCGGGCCGCTGTACCGGTCGGGCTACTTCCGGCAGGGCCTGTCGCTGGACGGCTGGCAGCTCGAGCACTACCCGGTGATCGATCCGAGCGCGCTGCCGCTCGAACTGCTCACGGGTGAGGACTCCGAACCCGTGCTGGTGCGGGTCGCGATGCCCGGCGACCGCGACCTGTACGCACAGGTGTGGCTCGCGCGCGTCGGGCGGGTGCCGCTGCTGCTGCTCGACGCCGACGTCGAGGCCAACGACGAGGACCTGCGCCGCGTCACCGACCGGCTCTACGGCGGCGACGCCGACCACCGCATCCGCCAGGAGATCCTGGCCGGTATCGGCGGGATGCGCGCGGTGCGGCGCTATTGCGAGCTGACCGGGCATCCGCAGCCGGAGGTGTTCCATACCAACGAGGGGCACGCGGGGTTCCTGGGCCTGGAGCGCGCACGGAAGATCATCGAGGAGCACGGCCTCGGGTTCGACGAGGTGCTCTCCGCCGTGCGGGCGGGCACCGTGTTCACCACGCACACACCGGTGCCTGCGGGCATCGACCGGTTCCCGGCCGAGCTAGTGCAGCGCTATTTCGGTGACGGGCGCCTGCTGCCGGGGCTGGACGTGCGGCGGATCCTCGCGCTCGGCGCGGAGGACAACCCCGGCATGTTCAACATGGCGCACATGTGCCTGCGCCTGTCCCAGCGGGCGAACGGCGTGTCGCAGTTGCACGGCCGGGTGTCGCGGCGCATGTTCGCGCGGCTGTGGGAAGGTTTCGACGAGGACGAGGTGCCGATCACGTCGGTGACCAACGGCGTGCACGGCCCGACGTGGGTCGCGCGGGAGCTGACGGCGGCGCTCGGCGGGAAGCACAAGGCGTGGGGGCACCGCGGCCAGTTGCCGAGCCAGCAGGGCGTCACCGACGAGGAGCTGTGGGCGGTGCGGCGGGACCTGCGGCAGAAGCTCGTCGCCGAGGTGCGCCGCCGGGTGCGTGACGCCTGGCTGCAGCGAGGCGCCTCGGCGCTGGAACTCGGCTGGGTCAACGGCGTTTTCGACCCCGATGTGCTGACCGTCGGTTTCGCCCGCCGCGTGCCCACCTACAAGCGGCTGACCCTCATGCTGCGTGACCCCGAACGCCTGCGTGCCTTGCTGCTGGACGAGGACCGGCCGATCCAGATCGTCGTAGCGGGCAAGTCACACCCGGCCGATGAGGGCGGCAAGGCCCTGATCCAGCAGATCGTCCGCTTCGTTGACGACCCCGAAGTGCGCCGCCGCATGGTCTTCCTGCCGGACTACGACATGGCGATGGCCCGGTACCTGTACCGGGGTTGCGACGTCTGGCTCAACAACCCGACCCGCCCGCTGGAGGCGTGCGGCACGTCAGGCATGAAGTCGGCTCTCAACGGCGGCCTGAATGTGTCCATTCGCGACGGTTGGTGGGACGAGTGCTACGACGGCAGCAACGGCTGGGCCATCCCCACCGCCGACGGCATCCGCGACCCCCTGCGCCGCGACGAACTGGAGGCCGCGGCCCTCTACGACCTGCTCGGGCAACAAGTCGCACCGTTGTACTACGACCGCGACACGGCGGGCGTGCCACGCGGCTGGATGTCGATGGTCTGGCACACCCTCGACACGCTGGGCCCGCGGGTGCAAGCCTCCCGGATGGTCCGCGAGTACGTCGAGACGTGCTACCACCCCGCGGCACTCACCGTCGCGGCGGCGTCCCGGAACTCGTTCGAGGGCGCCCGTGCGCTGGCGGACTACCGCAAGCGCCTCGACATGCTGTGGCGCAAGGTAAGGATCTTCGACACCGACCTGACCATCGACACCACGGACACCCTGGTCGTCGGCAACGAGGTGCGGGTCCGGGCGCGCATCGACCTCGCCGGCCTTGATCCGTCCGAAGTAGACGTTCAAGCGGTGGTCGGCCGGGTGGGCGACACCGATGATCTGCACGAGCCGGTCACGGTGCCGATGGAGTGCACGGGCATCGGCGAGTTCTCGGCGATGCTGCGCCTGCCCCACGCGGGCACCCTCGGATACACGGTGCGCGTACTCCCAAGGCACGATTTGCTCGCCACACCAGCGGAACTGGGCAAGATCGTGCTGGCGCACTGAGGCCGGAGCCTACCCGCCGGCCCCTCCCCCCACCCCGATCCCCTGAGTGTTCTACGCCGCGGTCGGGCCGCGTCAAGACCGCTCCTTCGTCGCGCCGCTTCGCGGTGGCCTTCGGCCAGTCTGGACCCGGCAGACCGCGGCGTGGTTCGGCTTGGGATCGGGGTGGGGGGAGGTGTGGGTGGCCGTCGCAAACCCGGGCGCCCGTCAGGGCACCGCTGGCGTAGGCCCCTCCCGCACCGGGAGGCCCGCCGCCGACCAGGCGCGGAAACCGCCGACCAGGTCGGTTGCCTTCGGCAGGCCCAGGCGTTGCAAATCGGCGGCGGCGAGGCTCGAGGCGTAGCCCTCGTTGCAGACCACGATCACCGGGCGGTCGGCGCGCGTCTCGGGGATGCGATCGGCGCCGGCCGGGTCCAGGCGCCACTCCAGGTGGATGCGCTCGATCGGCAGCGAACCCGGGATCTCGCCCTCCGCGGCCCGGTTCGACTCGGGGCGGATGTCCACGATCAGGGCGCCCTCGTCCTGGAGCGCGCGTGCGGCGGCGGGGTCGACGCGCCGCAATCGCGAACGTGCGCCGGCCAGCATGTCCTCGATGCTCATCGGTCGAGTATGGCCGGAAGCGGCGGGATCTCGCTCGGGACGTCCGCCAGGGTGGCGTACTCCCGCGTCGCCACGAGCGGGGGTGAGTAGGCGTGCACGCTGGCCGCGGGCTCGACGCCCGTCACCTGGTGCGCACGGCCGGGCCCGAAACCGAGGCCCTCGCCCGCGACGTGCGTCCGCCGGCGCACCGGACCGGCGGGGTAGCGGTACTCCTCGCTCAGCGTGCCCCGCAGCACCGCGAACGAACCCGAAGCGCCGCCGTGGTCGTGCGGTGCCGTCTGCTGGCCGGGCAGCCACGACAGCAACCACAGTTCGACGCCGTCGGTGAGCGCGAGGCGCGCCCACCAGCGTTGCTCGGCGTCGAAGTGGAGCAGGGCGGTCAGCGGGCCGGCGAACTCTCTGGCGACGGCCCCGGTCAGTTCGGCCAGCTCGCGCGGTGTCCACAGTAGACGTTCGGGGTGGAGGAGCCCGGCCAGTGACTCGGGCAGCCGGGGGTGGGTCTCGATGTCGAGGACAGACTGGGTCAACGCAATGCTCCTGCGGGACGTGGTCGGGTACGGGCTACGCGGAGCGCGTACAGCCGGCCGACGCGACGAGCAGGAGGTCGACAGCGCGATCACGCCAGAAGCGGGCAGGCAGCGGCGAGGCGATCACACTGTGAATACTGCCACGCCGTCCGCACACTCCGCGGCACGTCTCACGGACTGGTACGGGGGCGGCGCCACACCGGGCGTCCGGGCCGGACACAATGGGGCCGTGAGCGAGCCGAACAACCTTGACGACCTCGTGGTGCGGATGTCCGGCGTCGGCGTCCGCCGCGGCCGCAACGACCTTCTCGCGGGCCTCGACTGGGCCGTCGAGCTGGACGAACGCTGGGTGGTGCTCGGCCCGAACGGCGCGGGCAAGACCACCCTGCTGCGGCTGGCCGCGGCCGAACTGCACCCCACCACCGGCACCGTCCACCTGCTCGGCGAGCAGATCGGCAAGGTCAGCGTCTTCGAGCTCCGCCCGCGCATCGGGTTCACCTCCGCCGCCCTCGCCGGCCGGGTGCCCGGCGACGAACTGGTGCGCGACGTCGTGGTCAGCGCCGGGTACGCCGTCCTCGGCCGCTGGCGCGAGAACTACGAAGCCATGGACACCGACCGCGCCATGGAACTGCTCGGTGCGATGGGTATCACACACCTCGCCGACCGGACATTTGGCACGCTGTCCGAGGGTGAGCGCAAGCGCACCCTGATCGCCCGCGCGCTGATGACGGACCCGGAGCTGCTGTTGCTCGACGAACCGGCCGCCGGCCTCGATCTCGGCGGCCGCGAGGACCTGGTGGCCCGCCTGTCGACGCTCGCACTGGACGCGGACGCTCCCGCCACCGTGCTGGTCACCCACCACGTGGAAGAGATCCCGCCCGGCTTCACCCACGCCTTGCTGCTGCGCGAGGGGCGTGCGGTCGTCGCCGGGTTGATCGACGATGTGCTGACGGCGGAGAACCTGTCCAAGACGTTCGACCAGGACCTTGTTCTGGAACGCTCGGGCGGTCGCTTCTTCGCACGTCGCCGGTAGCACGGTTGCTACCGGCGGGTAACCTGACCAGTTGAGGAGGACTGACCGTGGGCGAGTTCGTACGGCTCGAGGTGGACGGCGGGATTGGCACGATCCGGCTGCAGCGGCCACCCGTGAACGCCATCAATGGCCAGGTGCAGGTCGAACTGGGTGAGGTGGCGAAGGAAGCGGGCGAGCGGGCCGACGTGCGCGCGGTCATTCTCTACGGCGGCGAGAAAACCTTCTGCGGCGGCGCCGACGTCAAGGAGATGGCCGACCGCGGCTACGTCGAGGCCCGTGCGTTCGGCACGGCGCTGCAGGACACGGTCGCCGCCGTCGCGGCCCTCCCGAAGCCCGTCATCGCCGCCATCACCGGCTACGCGCTGGGCGGTGGCCTCGAACTCGCGCTCGCGGCGGACCGCCGGATCGCCGGCGACAACGTCAAGGTCGGCCAGCCGGAGATCCTGCTCGGCATCATCCCCGGCGCGGGCGGCACGCAGCGCCTGGCGCGCCTGGTCGGCCCGTCCAAGGCCAAGGACCTCGTGTTCACCGGCCGGTTCGCGGCCGCCGAAGAGGCGCTGAGCCTGGGCATCGTGGACGAACTGGTCGCGCCGGACGACGTGTACACCGCAGCCCGGTCCTACGCCGAGCAGTTCGCCAAGGGCCCCGCCGTGGCGCTGGCCAACGCGAAGGCCGCGATCGACGGCGGGCTGGACGGTGACCTCGCCAGCGGGCTCAAGCTGGAGACGTACCTGTTCACGTCGATGTGGGCCACCGAGGACCAGACGACGGGCATGCGCTCCTTCATCGAGAACGGGCCGGGCAAGGCCACCTTCGAAGGGAAATGACGAGGTGACCGACCCCGCTGCGAACCCGCACGCCACCGCGGAAGAGGTCGAGGCGGCCTATGGCGACCCCAAGCTGGCCAACGTGCTCTACCACGACTGGGAGGCCGGCACCTACGACGAGAAGTGGTCCATCTCCTACGACGAGCGCTGCATCTCCTACGCCACCGACGTGTTCAACGCCGTCGCGGGCGAGGCCGGGCAGCCGTATCCGACGGCGATGGAACTCGGCAGCGGCACGGGGTTCTTCCTGCTCAACCTGATGCAGGGCGGCGTGGTCAAGAAGGGGTCGGTCACCGATCTGTCGCCGGGCATGGTGCGGGTGGCGCTGCGCAACGCGGAGAACCTCGGGCTGGACGTCGACGGCCGGGTCGCCGACGCCGAGCGGATCCCGTATCCGGACAACAGTTTCGACCTCGTGGTCGGGCACGCGGTGCTGCACCACATTCCGGACGTGCCCGCCGCGCTGCGCGAGGTGCTGCGGGTGCTCAAGCCGGGCGGGCGGTTCGTGTTCGCGGGCGAGCCGTCCCGCATCGGCGACCGGTACGCGCGCAAGATCAGCCAGTTCACGTGGTGGCTCACCACGAACGTGACCAGGCTCGGCCCGCTGTCGTCGTGGCGGCGCCCGCAGCAGGAACTCGACGAGTCCTCCCGTGCGGCCGCGCTGGAGGCCGTGGTCGACATCCACACGTTCGACCCCGGCGACCTGGAGGGGATGGCGCTGGGCGCGGGCGCGGTGGCCGTCAAGGCCGTCACCGAGGAGTTCGCCGCGGCACTGACGGGCTGGCCGATCCGCACGTTCGAAGCGGCCGTGCCGCAGGAGAAGCTGACGCTGGGCTGGCGGCTGTTCGCCTACCGGCTGTGGCTGCGACTGTCCGCTGTGGACCGGAAGGTGCTCGCGAAGGTGTTGCCACGTGAGCTCTTCTACAACGTGATGATCACCGGCATCAAGCCGTCGGCACCCGTCGGGCCGTAGCTTGGCGTACACGTTCTCGCCCTCGGACGTCGCGTACCTGCGCTCGGCCGAGGGCGAGCGCGCGCTCGGGGAGTGTGCCGCGCTGCCGTTGACCGACCGGACGCGGATCGCCGACATCGCGGCACTGCGGCGCAGGCTCGGCGACCGGGCCGCCGCGGTGCTGGAAACCGTGCTGCTGCGCCGGAAATCGTCAGCCAAACTGGACAGTGCGCACTGGCTGTTCACCGCCGACGCGCTGCAACAGGCCAGCGCCTCCGCCGTCGCCCGGCATCGTGCGGCGCGGCTGCGCGGCCGGATGGTGCACGACGTGACGTGCTCCATCGGCGCGGACCTGGCCGAACTGGCCGGCGTCACCCGCTGCATCGGGTCCGATGTGGACGAAGTGCGGCTCGCGATGGCCCAGCACAACTGCCCCGGCGTGCCGCTCGTGCGTGCGGACGCACTGCGGCCGGTCAGCCGCGACGCCGTGATCGTCGCCGATCCCGCTCGCCGCGACTCGGCGGGCAGGCGTACCTGGCGGCCACAGGATTTCGCACCCCCGCTGGACGCGCTCGCCGAAACCTACGCTGGCCGGGATCTCGCCGTGAAATGCGCGCCCGGCTTCGACTTCGCGGCCGCACCCTGGGCGAGGGAGATCGAACTGGTGTCGCTGGACGGCCAGGTGCGCGAGTCCTGCCTGTGGTCGGCGGGGCTCGCGACCGCGTCCCGCCGCGCGACCGTGCTCCGCGACGGCACGCACTGGACGCTCACCGACCGTGACCCCGGCGACGTCGGCGCGGCCGCGCCCGGCGAGTGGATCGTCGATCCGGACGGCGCGGTGGTGCGCGCCGGTCTGGTCAAGCAGTACGGTGCGCGGCACGGTCTGTGGCAACTGGACGAGCGCATCGCCTACCTGTCGGGTGACGAGCCGCCGCCCGGGGTTCGGGCGTTCCGTGTGCTCGATCACGGTCCGTATAACGAGAAGTCACTGCGTGTGCTGCTCAGGAGACATGAGGTTGGCCGGCTGGAGATCCTTGTCCGCGGCCTGGACATCGATCCGGACGCGCTGCGGAAACGCCTGAAACTCGCCGGCCCGGTAGCGGCGACGGCGGTGCTGACGCGGATCGGCCGGGCTCCCGTCGCTTTCTTGTGCGAAGCACACCGAATTCCCGGTTGAGCGCGCACGTTCGCGCACGCGCGTGCACACGTTCGAATCAGCCGACGATCGACGAGGACACCGGTTTATCGGTGTTGATCAATGGCTGCCCGTTGCTCGTGATCATGCCGAGGTGATGGGTTTCCCGGTAGCGTTTCCCGTTCTTGGTGAATTCGATGGTCACCTCGACCGTGTCCTGGCCGATCAGGTGCGGCGCGCCCGGCACCGAGAGCTCGCTGATCTGGCCCCACCACGACTGGTAGCCGGCCTTGCCCTGCGCCTGGAGCCCCGGCCCGAGCCTCGTCCACCCGGCGTCCGTCTGGCCCGGCATGAGCGCGTAGTAGTCGCTCACGGCCTGGACGAACGACGGCGCCGCGGCGGTCGCGCTGCTGCTGGTCGCGGCAGTCGTGGGCGCCGACGTCACTGCGGACGACGACGCCGGGGACGCCGGCGGAGCGGGAGCCGGGATGCTGGTCCGGGCGACCGACTGCGGTCCCGACGCGGTGGTCGTCGTGAGCACGATCGCCACGACGGCCGCGGCGACGACGACCGCGCCGACCCCCGCGTAGAGCAGCGGACGGCGACGTCTTTCCCGGCTTTGCCCGTCCGGGCCGGCCAGCCGCGCGAGTTCCCCCGCCAGCTCGGTCATCGTCGGGCGCTCTTCGGGCGTGAACCGCATCATCCGGCCGAGCACGTCGGTCAGCGGGCCCGCGAACCGGGCCGGGCTGACCCGGCCCGCGGCCGCCGCGTACAGCAGCGCCATCTGGTTCTCGGTCTCCCCGTACGGGAAGCGGCCCTCGACGATCGTGTAAAGCGTGGCACCGAGCGAGTAGACGTCGGAGGCCGCGGTCGGCTTCTCGCCGCGCGCCGCCTCCGGGGACAGGAACGCGGGCGTGCCCGCGAAGCTGCCGCTGCCTGTCAGCGTGCCGTCGTCGGCTGCGCGGGAGATGCCGAAGTCGGTGATCTTCGCGGTGCCGTCCTCGCCGAGCAGGATGTTCCCCGGCTTGACGTCGCGGTGCACGATCCCGGCGGCATGCGCGACGGCCAGCGCGGACGCGGCCTGCGCCCCGACGCGCGCCACCTCCGCGGGTGGCAGGCGCCCGCGGGAGTCCATCACCTCGGCCAGGCTCTGCGACGGCAGGTACTCCATGACGAGCACCGGCATCCCGTCGTGCTCGGCCACGTCGAAAACCGTGATCGCGTGCCGGTGCTGCAGGCGCGCGGCCAGCCGTGCCTCGCGGGCGGAGCGCTTGCGGGCCTGCTCGGCGTCCTTCTCGCTGAGGTTCGGAGCCAGCAGAAGTTGTTTCACCGCAACGGTTCGATCCAGTAGCTCGTCGTGTGCGACCCACACGACCCCCATCGCACCGCCGCCGATCCGGCGCTGCATACGGTAGCGGCCGGCGATCAGGCGTCCCTCGTCGTCTCTGTCCGTCCCCGTCACTCGATCAGGTTACGGGGTCGAGGTCCGGACGATCACGACGACTGTGCCTGCCCGCCGAGTGCTCGAACAGCGGCGCCAGCCCGTCGAGCATGCGCCCCAACCCGAACTCGAACAACTCGTCGATGTCGAACTCGATATCCGGGGACGTCAGCCCGGCGAGCGCGGACATGTCGCGGGTCTCGGCCTCGAGCCCGGCCGCCGCGCCACGCACGTACCCGACCAGCGTCAGGTACGCGTAGAGCCTCGTCTTCGGTGCCGGCCCGGCGAGCGCGCGCAGCGCCCATTCGGTGTGCCGCATCGCGCTCGGCATCGCCTGCGGCCGGTTCAGCGGGATCGCACCGGACAGCCACGGGTGCCGATGGCAGGCGCGCCACTGCAGGTGCGCGAGAAGTTCTAGGCGCGCGCGCCAGTCGGCCAGTCCGCCGGCGGGCAGCGGCTCCTCGGTGAGCGCGGCGTCGGCCATGAGCACGACCAGGTCGTCCTTGCCCGGCACGTGCCGGTACAGCGACATCGTCGCCGTGCCGAGTTCGGTCGCGATGCGCCGCATCGAGACGCCGGCCAGCCCGTCGGAGTCGGCGATCCGCAGGCCGGCCGCCACGATCCGGTCGCGGCTCAGATCCGGCTCCGGTTCGCGACGAGCGGTGCGGTCCGGGCTCGCCACCACCGTGCCCACGCCCTGCACCGCGCGGACGAGCCCCTCCTGACGGAGCGTGTTGAGCACCTTCGTGGCCGTCGCCATCGCGACGCCCCACTCCTGGGTGATCTGCCGTGTGGAGGGGACGCGGTCGCCGGGCCGCAGCTCGCCCGCGGCGATGCGGCGTTGCAACTCCGTCGCGATCCTGGCATACTGGTGCACTAGGACTCCTCCAGTAATTTACCTGCTCAAAGCAGTGCACTAGGGTGCCTTACATCGTACCGCGCGGGTCGCCTACCAACCGACCGTCGCCGAGCGCGGGCGTGGTCGCGCCCTCGTGTCGGACCCAGGCGAGGTCCGACGTTCGGGAGCGGCGTGCCCGCATGTCCGAGCTGGCGCCGGCGCCGACGGGACGGCGGCGAGCGTCTGGACCGGAAAGCGGGTCCGTCCGCGGTCAGGTCCGCCGCAAGGTGATCTTCGCGGCAGGAGCAGATCGTCGCGAGGCGTTCGCCGGCCGGCGCAGGTAAGTGCCGCGCATCGTCGAGTCCAAGCCGGCACGCGGATTTCCGGTGAGATAGCAGGACATTGTGCACTTCTGCGTCACGCCGAACCAGAAACCCGTTCCAGGAGGACAAAAATGTACCCGCTCGCGAACGGCGGATGCCGACGGGTGATCTTCAGGACGGTGCAACCGCGCTTTCACTGCAAAGTTACCCGAGTGGCGGAATGCTAGTAGACGGACGGCCACTGGAAGAGGATGCTTGGCAGGAGCGGGTTTTCCATCCGGAGTCCATAAAGGACTATCCCGTCGGGAGGTGCAGGGATGAGCAGCGTGGATACTCGCGAGGATCTGGTTCCGCTTCGCACGGACTTCGACCGGTCCTGGCGCGGGTATGACACGCGCCAGGTGCAGGAGTACGTGCACCGGGTGGAGGCCGACCTGCGGCTGGTGATCTCCGATCGCGACGCCGCCGCCGCGGGCGCCGAGCATCTCGCGAAGCAACTGGAGGCCTTGCGGTGCGAGAACGATCGGCTGCGGGCGAAGATCGACCGCATCAGCCGGGACCCGATCGAGGCCGACGGGTTGTCGGAACGGTTGCTGCGCATGGTGGAACTGGCCGAGGACGAGGCCAACGAGATCACCGAGCGGGCGCGGGTCGCGGCCGAGCGCGGCTGGGCGGCGGCGGAGCAGGCGGCGCAGCGGTTGCGTGCGCGGCACGAACAGCTGGTCGAGGAGGTGGACTCGCGGCGCAAGCAGGCGGCCGCGGACCATGACGCGCTGATGGCGCGGGCTCGCCGCGAGGCCGACCTGCTGATCAACCAGGCCACGCAGAGCCGCCACAAGCTGGACGAGCACGCCGCGCGGCGCCGGGCCGAGGTCGAGCGCGATTTCGACGAGGCGATGAACGCCCGGCGGACCCGCGCGCTGGAGGCGATCGCCGAGCAGGAGCGGGAAAGCCGCGAGAAGGCGGAACGCCTGGTCAACGAGGCGAGGGCGCGCAGCGAGGGGATGGTCGCGGACGCCACGGAGAAGTCGCAGCGCCTGGTGGCGGAGGCGACGGCGAAGTCCCAGCAAGTGCTGGGGGAGGCGAAGGCCGAGGCCGACCGCCTGGTGCGCGAAGCGAGGCAGCAGTCTCAGCAGATGGTGGCCGAGGCGGCCTCCCAGGCGGACAGCTCGTTGCGCGACGCCACGGCACGCAGCGAATGGATGGTCGCCGAGGCGACGTCGCGGAGCGGACGGATGATCGCCGCCGCGACCGAGAACTCGCGGCGGATGGTGGCCGAAGCGACCGAGAAATCCGAACGGATGGTCGCCGAAGCGACTGAGCGGTCAGACCGCACGCTGGTGGAGGCAATCGAGGAATCCCAGCGCATGGTGGCGGAGGCGACCGAGAAGTCCGAGCGCATGGTGGCGGAGGCGACGGAGAAGTCCGACCGGATGCTGGCGGACGCCACCGCCGAATCCCGGCGGCTGGTTGCCGAGGCCGAGGCGAAGGCCGCCCAGCTGGTCGCGGACGCCACCGCGGAGTCGGAGCAGCGCGTGAGCGAGGCGACGGCGGAGTCGAACCGGCTGGTCAGGCAAGCGACGGCGAAGTCGGAGGGGATGGTCGGCGAAGCGACCGCCGAGGCGGCACGACGGGTCGCCGAAGCGAAGGGCAAGGCCGATGTGCTGGAAGAGCTCAGGAAGCGCATGTCCGCCCAGCTCCAGGCGACGCAGAAACTCCTGGCCGAGGCCACGCCGCTGCTGCTCGACGGAGCCGCGCCCCCGGACTCGGACGCCGGCATCGTGCCGGGCCCCCGCACGGAGCAGGCCAACGCGAGGTGATCCCGAACTGCGCCCGTATGGCAAGTCTTCGTCCAGTTCGGTGAATTGCGGTTCCCGGCTGCTTCTGTTTCAAAACAAACTTTACGAAACGCCGATTTGTGGGTTTATTAGTCTCGGCGATTCGATACTGCCCCAAAAGGCGTGTCAAGCGCTAATCTCGATCGAGTGGAAAGTCAGCCAGCTTACCGAGTGCGCAGCGTCGGGCGGGACGATTACGTACCGGCCTACCTGAGCCTGATCTCGAACGCGCTTTCCTGGGGCGGTTCCCGGTTGTTCCTGCGCCGTTTCGGCGTCGGCATCAACGAATGGCGCGTGCTGTCCGCGATCGTGAACCTGCCCGGCAGCACGGCGAGCCGAATCGGCGAGGAACTCGGACTCAACAAGTCCGTCGTGAGCCGCAGCCTGCACCTTCTGCACAACCGGGAACTGGTCACCGTCGACGCCACGGATGGCCGCCGCGCGCTGAGCCTCACCGCCGCGGGCCACGAGCTGCACGACCAGCTCATGGCGGTCGCCCTCAAACGCGAGGAGTTACTGCTCGCCGGCTTCAGCCCGCAGGAGAGAGCCCAGCTGCAGGGCTACCTGCGCCGCATGCACGACAACATCCCCGCCATGAACGCCTACGACCCGGGTGACCCCTGAAGTCCACAGTGGACCAGGGCGTCACGGGTCCGGTTTCAGCGCCGCGAACAGTGCCGGCCAGTCCGGCGCCGGCGACTCGGCGTCATCGTAGAGTTCGAACGTCTTGCCCGACGCCGACGGGTCGAAGAGAGCCGCCACCACCGCATCGGCCACCGCGTCGCGGCTGATCCGGCCCTCGCCGGTGTCGCCCTGCTCCACGCGTACCCCGTTGGCCGCGAGCTCGTGCAGCCAGCTCGGCCGGACGATCGTGTACTGGGCCCCGCTGCCGCGCAACGCCTGCTCGCCACGGGCGCGGGCCTCGATGCGGGCCGTCATCTCCGGGTGCTCCGACGCGCGGGTCAGGTAGATCTGCGACACCAGCACCACTGGGATGTCCTCGCGCGCCGCGATCTCCGCGATCCCGGCCACGCCCTCGTGCATCACGCTCTCCGCGCCGGCCGCCTCCTTCGGCGGCTCGACACTGATCACGACGCCCTCCGCGCCGGCGAACACCGACGGCTCGGGCCGCGCCAAGTCCAGCGGGGCCACCTCGGCGCCCGCCGGAGGCTCGTGCTTCTCCCGGCTCGCGATCACGACACGGTGCCCGCCCGCGGTGAGCCGGTCGACGACCCGGCGTCCGGTGCGCCCGGCGCCGCCGACCACGACGAAGGTGCTCATCGGTGCCTCCCGACTCGCTTGTGCGCACCAGGATGGACTTGATCGGGATCATGGTCAATGGGCACAGTGGATCTTCTCCGGAATGCGCCCCGATTCGTTGCGGCAGCGGGGTTTCCGGATCGCTCAGCGGACCCGCTTCGGGATGCGGGGCCGCAGTACGGCGGCGGCACGGCTCAACCTCGGCCCGCCCCGTTCCTGCGAGGCCAGCCGGTAGCACGCGAGAATCCGCAGGCCCGTCCACTCGCGCGGGCTCCAGTCCGCGGGCGACCGCGGGACCTCCCACTCCTGGGCCACGGCCCTGGACCACACGTCGTGCGCGTGCCCGGCGAGCAGGACCAGATCGGTGACCGGTTCGGTGCGTGACACGAGTTCGGCCTCGCAGCGGATGGCGTCGACGGCCGCGACGAGATGCTGCTCGTAAGCCGCCCACAGCACGTGGTCCTCGGCGAGGGCACGCCAGCCGGATTCCAGCCGCCGGGCGACTCCTTGCAGCCAGCGCCGGGCGGATCGGTCCGCCAACACGTCGGCCCAGCCCATGTATTGATGATGAGCCGCCGACCCGCCCATGCGCCAGGCGGGGGTGTGTTATTCCGCCTTATGCGTGCTTTCGCCCGGCTGATGGCAACGGAACGTCACCTCCCGGGAAAATTTCATCAGCGACGGTAACCGGCTCGGCGGAGCGCGTCGGCCATGGAGCCACTATTAGTGTTCGCAGAGTCGCGCCGCGTATGCGACTGGCCGCCCCCGCGGCGCTGGTTCTGCCGCTGTCCCTGCCGCTCGCCGCCGCCCGCGGGCTGCTTGCCGCTGCCGACCTCGTCGTCCAGGCGCAGCGTCAGCGAGATGCGCTTGCGCGGGATGTCCACGTCGAGCACCTTCACCTTGACGATGTCGCCCGGTTTGACGACGTCGCGCGGGTCCTTGACGAAGTTCTTCGACATCGCCGACACGTGCACCAGGCCGTCCTGGTGCACGCCGATGTCGACAAAGGCGCCGAAGGCCGCCACGTTGGTCACGACACCCTCCAGCCGCATACCTGGCTTGAGGTCAGCGATCTTCTCGACACCCTCCGCGAACGTGGCCGTCTTGAACGCCGGACGCGGGTCGCGGCCCGGCTTCTCCAGTTCGGCCAGGATGTCGGTGACCGTGGGCAGCCCGAACGTGCCGTCCACGAACTGCTCCGGCCGCACCGACTTCAGCGCGCGCTCGTTGCCCATCAGCTCGCGCAGTTCCTTGCCGGTCGTGGTGAGAATGCGCTGCACCACCGGGTAGGCCTCGGGGTGCACGCTCGAGGAGTCCAGCGGGTCGTCCCCGCCACGGATGCGCAGGAAGCCGGCGCACTGCTCGAACGCCTTCGGCCCCAGCCGCGGCACCTGCCGGAGCACCTCGCGCGAGCGGAACGGGCCGTGCTCGTCGCGGTGGCGCACGATGTTCTCGGCGAGTCCTGCCGTGATGCCGGAAACCCTGGTCAGCAGCGGCGCGGAAGCGGTGTTGACGTCCACCCCGACAGCGTTCACACAGTCCTCGACGACCGCGTCCAGCGAGCGCGACAGCGACACCTCGGAGATGTCGTGCTGATACTGGCCGACGCCGATCGACTTCGGATCGATTTTCACCAACTCCGCCAACGGGTCCTGCAGCCGGCGCGCGATCGACACCGCGCCACGCAACGACACGTCCATGCCCGGCAGTTCCTGCGACGCGAACGCCGAAGCGGAGTAGACCGACGCGCCCGCCTCGGACACCACGGCCTTGGTGAGCTTGAGATCCGGGTGCTTCTTGATCAGCTCGACGGCCAGCTTGTCGGTCTCGCGGGAGGCGGTGCCGTTGCCGATCGCGATCAGGTCGACGTTGTGCTCGCCCGCGAGCACCGCCAGCTTCGCGATCGACTCGTCCCAGCGGTTGGCTGGCTGGTGCGGGTAGATCGTGTCGGTGGCCACGACCTTGCCGGTCGCGTCCACGACCGCGACCTTCACGCCGGTGCGGAAGCCGGGATCGAGGCCCATCGTGGCCCGCGTGCCCGCCGGGGCGGCGAGCAGCAGGTCACGCAGGTTCGCGGCGAACACGCCCACCGCGTCGTCCTCCGCCGCCTGGCGCAGCCGCAGCCGCAGGTCGATGCCCAGGTGCAGCAGGATCTTGGTGCGCCACGCCCAGCGCACGGTGTCCAGCAGCCACTTGTCGGCCGCGCGGTCCCGGTTCGCGATGCCGAACCGCTGCGCGATCCGCTGCTCGTAGTCGCTCGGGCCAGTGCGCGGCTCGTCGGAAAGCGGCTCGGGCTCGATCGTGAGGTCGAGCACCTCTTCCTTCTCACCGCGGAACATGGCGAGCACGCGGTGCGACGGCATCTTGGTGAACGGCTCGGAGAAGTCGAAGTAGTCGGAGAACTTCGCGCCCTCGGTCTCCTTGCCGGCGCGGACCTTCGAGACCAGCCGGCCCTGCGACCACATCTTCTCGCGCAGTTCGCCGATGAGGTCCGCGTCCTCGCCGAAGCGCTCGACCAGGATCGCCCTGGCGCCGTCGAGTGCGGCCTGCGCGTCGGCGACGCCCTTCTCGGCGTCGACGAACACGGCAGCCGCGGCCTGCGGGTCCGTCGTCGGGTCGGTCAGCAGGCCGTCGGCCAGCGGCTCAAGGCCTGCCTCGCGCGCGATCTGGGCCTTGGTGCGGCGCTTCGGCTTGTACGGGAGGTAGATGTCCTCCAGTCGCGCTTTCGTGTCGGCGGCGCGGATCTGGTCCTCGAGTTCGGGCGTGAGCTTGTCCTGGGTGCGGATCGAGTCGAGGATCGCGTCCCGGCGCTCGTCGAGTTCCCGCAGGTAGCGCAGCCGGTCCTCCAGCGTGCGCAGCTGGGCGTCGTCGAGCGTGCCGGTGACTTCCTTGCGATACCGCGCGATGAACGGCACGGTCGAGCCGCCGTCGAGCAACCCGACGGCCGCCTTGACCTGCCCTTCACGCACGCCGAGTTCCTCGGCGATCCGCTGCTCGATCGACTGCGCTACAGCTGTCACTGTCCTGATCCACTCCCTTGTCGAAGTCGCGGACTGCATTGTGCCCGCGTCGTCCGGCGGGCGGGCGGACAGGGGCCCGGCAACCGATCAGTAACCAAAACCGGCCCGGCAGCGACTGTGGTGTAACAGTGGTTCTCTCCGAGCCCTCGGTAGGTGCGGATGCATGGCTCTGGCGGGGGTGAGCGTAACGTGAAAATGAGTATTCAGCACAAGCAAGTCACCGTCGAGGGTCCCGACGGAACCCAGGTTTCCGTTACCTATCCCGGAATCCTGCTGGTCGGCTACGAGGATGACGTGCCGGTCGGCGAGCGCTGGATCCCGTTCGGTGAGGATCCCACCGAAGAGGACGACGAGCGGTTGATCGAGGCCCTGCACACCGCACTGCTGTGGCAGCAACACGAGGCGACGCCCGAATGCGACACGTGAGGGAATGTGCCACGCTTTCACCGTGGCCGACGAGGATTTCGAGCGCTTCGGGCAAGGCGGGCACGTCGTGTTCGCGCTGCACGGCTGGTTCGTGCCGGAGAACGGGTGGGAGTCGCTGATCCCGCACCTGGACGGCGAGCGCTACACCTACGTGTTCCCGGACTTCCGCGGTTACGGCGCCCGCCGGGAGGTCGCGGGGGAGCACACGATCCCCGAGGCCGCGTCCGACGTGCTGGCGCTCGCCGACCGCATTGGTGCGGAGCGGTTCTCGCTGGTCGGGCACTCCATGGGCGGCAGCGTGATGCAGTGGGTGTACGCCGACGCGCCGGAGCGAGTGCGGGCGCTGGTGGGCATCGCGCCGGTTCCCGCCGCCGGGTTGCCGGTCGACGACGAGGGCTGGGCGCTGTTGACCCGGGCCGCGGACGAGCCCACGAGCCGCCGCGCCATCATCGATTTCAGCACCGGCCACCGCAATCCCGGCGCGTGGCTGGACGGGATGGTGGAGCACTCGCTGCAACACTGCGACAAGCAGGCGTTCGCGGACTACCTGACGGCATGGGCGAAGACCGACTTCCACGAGCGCATCGAGGGCGCGCAGGTCCCGATCAAGGTCATCGTCGGTGAACACGACCCGGCGCTGGGCGAGGACACGATGCTCGCCACGTTCGCGCGGTGGTACCCGAAGCTGGAGATCGAGGTGCTGGCCGACGCCGGGCACTACCCGACCGACGAGATCCCGGTGACCACGGCTACTGTGCCGTTCGTTACCAATCCGACCACAGCCACGGCTATCCGGCTTGCATAGCAACGGTTACGTGCTGCTCGGGGCCCGCCTACTTTTGGTCGGATTGGTAATTCGATCGAGATCTTCCTCGACGAGCACTGACGTCCGAGAACGGCCCGAGTTCGGCCCCGGCTCGGATGAGCGCGTCGCGGACCCGGCGAGCGATCTGCACGGCGCCCGGGGTGTCGCCGTGCACGCAGATCGACTCCGGCTCGATCGTGACCGTGCCGCCGTCGGCCGCGATCACGGTGCCCTCCGTGACCATCCGCACGACTCGGGCCGTCACGTCGCCGGGATCGTGCACGACGGCGCCCGGCAGCCGCCGCGACACCAGCGTGCCCTCCGGCGTGTAGGCGCGGTCGGCGAATGCCTCGCGCACCGGGCGCAGGCCCGCGGCCTCCGCCTGCCGCAACCACTCCGAGCCGGGCAGCCCGAGCACCGGCAGGGTCGCGTCGTAGGTCCGCACCGCCTCGACGACGGCGGCGGCCTGTTCGGCGTGCGTGACGATCGCGTTGTACAGGGCGCCGTGCGGCTTCACGTAGCTCACCCGCGTGCCCGCGACGCGCGCGAACCCGTCCAGCGCCGCGATCTGGTAGATCACGTCGTTGACCAGTTCGGCCGGGTCCACGTCGATGAACCGGCGGCCGAACCCGGCGAGGTCCCGGTAGCCCACCTGCGCCCCGATCGCGACCCCGCGCGCGGCGGCGCCATCGGTGACCCGGCGCAGCACGCTCGGATCGCCCGCGTGGAAGCCGCATGCGACGTTCGCGCTGGTCACGATGTCCAGCAGGGCGTCGTCATGGGTCAGCGGCCACACGCCGAACCCTTCCCCCAGGTCGCTGTTGAGGTCGATCACCGCACTCCTTTACACAACCCGAACATTGTCCCGATGCTCCTCGAATCCTCACGCACCACAGTTCTTCCTGCCCGGCGGGAAGCCGGGACGCCAACCACGAGGAGCGAACCAATGCGCATCTCAGCCGCGATCGTAGGGCTCGGTGCCGCGGCCCTGGTCGCCGCCGGCGCGCCGGCCGCGTATGCCGACACGACGACACCGCCGCCACCCAGCTACGGCCCCATCACGCTGAGCCCGCAGGAGTCGCAGCACCTGTGTGCCGACGTGCTGCCGAAGCTGATCGACCGCAGGAACAAGCTCACCGCGCGCATCAACGGCGACGCCAACACGAAGGGATCCGTCGCGTGGTTGAAGGCGCGCGCGCAGAGCCAGCGCGACAAGGGGCACACGCAGATCGCCGACCGGCTGACCCAGCGGGCGGACAAGCGCCAGAGCCGGCTCGGTGACCTCGCGAAGGCCGAGCAGCAGCTGACCGACTTCAAGAACGCGCACTGTCAGGCGAAGTGACCATGCGGAAGATGTTCGTGACCGCGGCGGCGCTTCTCGCCGTGGGCCTCGGTGCGGCCGGCTGCCACGGCGACAGCACACCGTCGTCGGGGTCGCCGAGCGGTGCCGACGAGCTCAGCCAGGTCCAGACTACGCTGGACGCGATCGATTCGGAGCTGGCCGGCGACGGCTCGCCGTGACTCCTCGGAGCGCCGATGTCTGAACCCGCGGGGCGCGGCCTGGTGCTGGTGGTCGAGGACGAGACCGCCATCGCCGACCTGATCGCGCTCTACCTGCGCCGGGACGGGTTCGGCGTGCACCTCGAGTCGGACGGGGACGCGGCGCTGGCCGCGGTCCGGCGGCTGCGCCCGGTGGCGGTGGTGCTCGACATCGGACTGTCCGGTAAGGACGGTGTCGAGGTGTGCCGCACCATGCGGGCGTCAGGCGACTGGACACCGGTGTTGTTCGTGACGGCCCGTGACGACGAGGTGGACCGGTTGCTCGGGCTGGAACTCGGTGCGGACGACTACGTGACTAAACCGTTCAGCCCGCGCGAGCTGGCCGCGAGGGTGCGCGCCGTGCTGCGGCGCGCCGCCGGGGTGCCCGCCGAGGTGCTCACGGCGGGCACCGTGCGGCTCGACGTCACGCAGCGCCGGGTATGGGCCGGTGCGCAGGAGATCGCGCTGACGTCGACGGAGTTCGATCTGCTCGCGCAACTGCTGCGGCAGCCGGGCCGGGTGTTCGAGCGCGGGCAGTTGCTCAGCGCCGTATGGGGGTACCAAGCGGCGGCGGGGACACGCACCGTGGACGTGCACATCGCGCAGCTGCGGGCGAAACTGGGCGACGACAGTCCGATCAGGACGGTGCGCGGTGTCGGGTACGCGGCGGAGAACCGGTGAAGCGCAGGGCCTCGCTCGCCGCGAGGATCACCGTGCTGTGCCTCGCGGTGGCCGGGGTCGCGGTGCTCGTCGCCGGTGTCGTCGCGGCGAGCCTGGTCCGGCGCACCGGTCAGGAGGTGCTGCAGCGCTCGCTCGCCGAGCAGGCGGACGTGGTGGCGAGCCAGGTCGACGAGACCGGGCTCGGCTCGCGGCTCGGGCTCGGCAAGGTCGCGGATGTCGTGCGCGGGCAAGGGATTTCGGTCGTCACCGTGCGGCCGCGGACCGGGATCTCCGCAGCCGATCCCGCCATCGTGCGCGCGGTGACGCAGGCTGGGGTCACGGCGATCACCGCTGGCGAGTCCATTTCGGTCAAGCGCACCGTGGCGGGGCAGGACTACCTGGTGGAGGCGCGCGGCGTCGGCGCGGGGAGCGGGTTCGCGCTCGTCGAACCGGTGCGGATGGCGGGGGACACGCAGCGCGCGCTCGTCCGGAACATCCTGCTCGCGCTGGGTGCCGGGCTGCTCGTCGCGGCGGTCGCGGGCCTGGTGCTGGGACGGCTGCTGGCGCGTCCGCTGCGCCGTACGGCCGACGTCGCCGCCACCATGCGCCAGGGGCGGCGGGATCTGCGCGCGCCGGTCGAGGGTCCCGCCGAGGTCGCGGAGGTGGCCGGCGCGGTGAACGAACTCGCGGAAGCGTTGCAGCACAGCGAATCGCGGCAGCGGGAGTTCCTCCTCTCGGTGTCGCACGAGCTGCGCACCCCGCTGACCGCGGTGCACGGTTTCGCGGAGTCGCTCGCCGACGGGGTCGTCACGGGCGAGCAGGCGCGGCAGGCGGGCCAGACGATCCAGCGGGAGTCACAACGGCTGGAACGCCTGGTCAGCGACCTGCTCGACCTGGCGCGGCTGGGCGCGGACGAGTTCCGCCTGGACCTGGCGCCGGTCGACCTGGTTGAGACGGTCCGTGGCTGCGCCGACGTGTGGTCGGCGCGGTGTGCCCGCAGCGGCGTCCGTTTCCACGCCGACTACCCGCCGCTGCCGGTCGTGGTGCACGCGGATGCCCGTCGGATGCGGCAGGTCCTGGACGGCCTGGCGGAGAACGCCTTGCGGGTCACGCCTTCCGGTGCGCCCCTGGTGCTGTCGCTCGACACGTCCGGGGTGCTGCAGGTGCGCGACGGCGGACCGGGCCTGGCGCCGGAGGACTACGCCGTCGCCTTCGAACGCGGCGCCCTGAACGCGAAGTACCGCGGCCGGCGCCCGGTCGGCTCGGGCATCGGCCTGGCGCTGGCGCACGGCCTCGTCACCCGCATGGGCGGCACGATCACCGCGGGCCCGGCCCCCGAAGGTGGCGCCGCGTTCACGATCAGGCTGCCGCTCCTGCGCTGACCGGGCGTGAACCTCACGGCACCGCGCTGACGAGCGTGCGCGGCGTCAGGCGGCCCTTCTCGGGTTCACGGGCGATGTCGCCGGCCGCGACCGCGGAGGTCACGGCGCCGACCGTGTCGGCCGGGCGGTAGATCGTTTCGAGGAGCGTGTGGCGCTGCAGATCGGCGACGGTGCACCTGCCCCGCCTGGCCAGCTCCGCCAGCAGCATCCGGCGCAACGGCAGCAGTTGTGGTGTGAGCGAGATGTCGACCAGCGTGCGCTCGGCGTCGTGCGGGTCGCGGTAGCGGATCCCGGCGAACTCGTCGACCGCCCAGAGTTCGTTCTTGAACGTCTCGAGATGACGGTCCGTGTCGGTCGCGAAGGCCAGCAGCTGTGCCTGGTCGTCGTCGGCGACAAGTTCGACGGCGAGCGTGCGGCTGAACCCGGCGGCGCGCAGCCGCTCGCGGTAGTCCGTGCCGACGGTGCGCGACGTCACGACGACCTCGCGGCCCTTGCCGTGCCCGAGCGACGCCACGAGCCGCCAGGCCGCCTCGGAACCGCCGTCCAGGTGCGCGAGCGTCGGCCCCGACACCGGCACGTCCTCAGTATCGGCGACGACTCGCACCGACAGGCCCGCCGGTGGCTCACCCACGTCCGCGGAGGCCCCAACGATCACCACGTCGAGGTGATGCCCCGCGAGCCGGTCGACGAACTCCCCGAAGACCCGGAACGCGTCCCCGGCGAAGTGCCCGCCCGCGGCCGAGACATAGGTGGCACCCCGCTGCGACCGCAACGCGGCCGCAGTCCACACATCGAGGTACCGCACCAGCACATCCCGCTGCACGGCGATGTGCGGGTCAGGGTGCCGAGCAGGCTCGGACATGCTCCGGTTGTACCGTGCGCGCGGGTCGCACGCCAGCCCGCGACGCGATCGAGCGTGCCGCGCCGCCGGTCACTCGCCTTCCAGGTCGCCCTCGGTGCGGAGGTAGACCTCCCGCATGCGGGCCAGCAGGTCGGGGTCCGCGTCCGCCCACAGGCCGCGGTCCGCCGCCTCGCTCAGGCGTTCGATGATGCCCCGCAGCGCCCACGGGTTCGACTTCGCCAGGAAGTCCTGGTTCTCCTGGTCCAGCACGTACGACTCGGACAGTTTCTCGTACATCCAGTCGTCCACCACGCCGGCCGTGGCGTCGAAGCCGAACAGGTAGTCGACCGTCGCGGCCAGTTCGAACGCGCCCTTGTACCCGTGCCTGCGCATCGCGGCCAGCCAGCGCGGATTCACCACCCGCGCCCGGAAGACCCGCGCCGTCTCCTCCGAGAGCGTCCTCGTGCGCACCGCGTCCGGACTCGTCGAGTCGCCGATGTAGGACTGCGGCGCCTGGCCCGTCAGCGACCGCGTGAACGCGATCATCCCGCCGTGGTACTGGAAATAGTCGTCCGAGTCGGCGATGTCGTGCTCCCGCGTGTCGGTGTTCTTGGCCGCCACGACGATCCGCCGGTACGAGTTCTCCATGTCCTCGCGCGCGGGCTTGCCGTCCAGCGAGCGGCCGTACGCGTACCCGCCCCACGTCGCGTACACCTCCGCCAGGTCGGCGTCGTCGCGCCAGTTGCCCGAGTCCATCAGCGGGAGCAGGCCCGCGCCGTACGCGCCCGGCTTCGAGCCGAAGATCCTTGTGCTGGCACGCCGTTCGTCGCCATGAGTGTCCAGATCGGACAGATAATGGGCGCGGACATAGTTCTCCGACAAGGGTTCGTCGAGCGTTGCGACCATCCGCACTGCGTCGTCGAGCAGGTCGATGACGTGCGGGAACGCGTCGCGGAAGAAGCCGCTGATCCGCACCGTGACGTCGATCCGCGGGCGGCCCAGCTCCGCCAGCGGGATCGGCTCCAGGCCGGTGACCCGGCGTGACGCCTCGTCCCAGACCGGCTGCACACCCAGCAGCGCCAACACCTCCGCCGCGTCGTCGCCGGAGGTGCGCATCGCCGACGTTCCCCACACCGACAGGCCGACCGACCGCGGCCAGTCGCCATGGGAGGCGGGAGAAGAGTTGTCCTCGCGGTACCGCTTGAGGAGCGAGTCCGCCAGCGCCTGGCCGGTCTCCCACGCGAGCCTGCTCGGGATCGCCTTCGGGTCGACGGTGTAGAAGTTGCGCCCGGTCGGCAGCACGTTCACCAAGCCCCGCAGGGGAGAGCCGCTCGGCCCGGCCGCGATGTAGCCGCCGTCGAGGGCGTGCAGCACGGCGTCGATCTCGGCCGTGGTGCCCGCGAGGCGCGGCACGATCTCCGTCGCCGCGAACCGCAGCACGCTCGCGACGGGTTCGCCGGCGGTGATCGCGTCGACCGACCAGTCCGCGGCCTCCATCTGTTCCACGAGCGACCGCGCCGTCTGCTCCACTGCGTCTACTTCGGACAGTGGTGCGTCCTCCTTGAGTCCCAGTGCGGAACGCAAACCCGGAACCGCGCCGGCCTTGCCGCCCCACATCTGCTGCGCCCGCAGCATCGCGAGCACCAGGTTCACCCGCGCGGCACCGGCCGGGGCCTGGCCGAGAATGTGCAGCCCGTCGCGGATCTGCGCGTCCTTGACCTCGCACAGCCAGCCGTCGATGTGCAGCAGGAAGTCGTCGAACTCCGCGTCGTGCGGGCGTTGCGCCACACCGAGATCGTGGTCCAGCTTCGCGGCCTGGATCAGCGTCCAGATCTGCGCGCGGATCGCGGGCAGCTTCGCCGGGTCCATCGCCGCGATGTTCGCGTGCTCGTCGAGTAACTGCTCCAGGCGCGCGAGGTCGCCGTAACTTTCGGCGCGCGCCATCGGCGGGATGAGGTGATCGACGATCGTGGCGTGCGCACGCCGTTTCGCCTGTGCCCCCTCACCGGGATCGTTGATGAGGAACGGATAGATCAGTGGCAGGTTGCCGAGCACCGCGTCCGGCGCGCACGACGCCGACAAGCCCGCCGTCTTGCCCGGCAACCACTCCAGCGACCCGTGCTTGCCCAGGTGCACCATGGCGTGCGCGCCGAACTCCTCCTCGAGCCATCGGTACGCGGCCAGATAATGATGGCTCGGCGGGAGATCCGGGTTGTGGTAGATCGCGACCGGGTTCTCGCCGAACCCCCGCGGCGGCTGAATCATCAGCACGACGTTTCCGGCCCGCAGCGAGGCCAGCACGATGTCCCCGTTGTCCACGTACAGCTCACCTGGCGGTGGTCCCCAATGCCGCGACATCTCGGCCCGCAGGTCCTCGGGCAGCGCGTCGAACCATTCACGGTAGCGCGCGGCGGGAACCCGGATCGGGTTGCCCGCCAGCTGCTCCTCGGTGAGCCATTCCGGGTCCTGCCCGCCGGCTGCGATCAGCGCGTGGATCAGTTCGTCGCCGTCGCCGGACTCGATGCCAGGGAACGGTTCCGGCCCGAGGTCGTAGCCCTGCTCGATCATCCGCCGCAGCAGGATGACCGCCGACGCGGGCGTGTCCAGCCCGACGGCGTTGCCGACGCGCGAATGTTTGGTGGGATACGCCGACAGCATCAGGGCGATGCGCCGCTCGGGCGGCGGGGTGTGCCGCAGCCGGGCGTGCGCCACCGCGATCCGTGCGACCCGTGCCGCGCGCTCGGCATCGGGCACATAGCGTGGCAGGCCGTCGTCGTCGACTTCCTTGAAGGAGAACGGAACCGTGATGATCCGGCCGTCGAACTCGGGCACCGCCATCTGGTTCCCGGCATCCAACGGGGACAGTCCCTCGTCTCCGGCCGCCCAGGTGTCCCGGTCGCTGGTCAGGCACAACGCCTGCAGGATCGGCACGTCCAGCGCCGCCATCTCCGCGACGTCCCACGCTTCGTCATCGCCACCGGCGCCCACTTCGGACGGGCGGGTGCCGCCCGCGGCCAGCACGGTGACCAGCAGCGCGTCGCATTTGCCCAGCTCCGCCATCATCGCCGGCTCGCGCGAACGCAGCGACGCGCAGTGGATCGGCAATGCCTGCGCGCCCGCGTCCTCGATCGCCGCCGACAGCGCCTCGACGAATGCGGTGTTGCCGGACAGATGGTGTGCGCGGTAGTACAGGATTCCGAGCACCGGGCCCTCGGTGCGGCGCGGCGTGCGCTCCAGCACGCCCCACATCGGTTGCGGCACGGGCGGTTCGAAACCGTCGCCGGTCAACAGCAGCGTGTCGGAGAGGAACCGGTGCAACTGGGTGAGGTTGGCCGGCCCACCCTGCGCGAGGTACGCGTGCGCCTGCGTGGCGATGCCCGCCGGAACGGTGGACAGCTCCATCAGTTCCGCGTCCGGCGTCTGCTCGCCGCCGAGCACCACGACGTGTGCCCCACTGGCCAGCACCGTGTCCAGGCCCTGCTGCCACGTCCGCGCCGCGCCGAGAATGCGGACGACGACGATGCGCGCGCCCGCCAGCAGCGCGGGCAGGTCGCCGACGTCGAGCCGGGCCGGGTTCGCCAGCCGGTAGCCGGCCTCGCTCGCGCGGGCACTGAGCAGGTCCGTGTCCGAAGTGGACAGCAGCAGGATCACGGGCGGCCTCCTTGGGTCACCCGACACTCTAGGCCGAACGCTCACCGAGCCGCGGGAACGGTTCAGTGGAGAAAATCACCTCCACACCCACCTCGAAGTGCTGCGCGATCTTCAACGCCAGATAGAGGCTCGGGCTGTACTCGCCCCGCTCGAGGTAGCCGATGGTCTGGTAATGCACCCCGAGCGCCTCGGCCAGCTGCCTGCGCGAGATCCCGCGTTCCGCCCGCAACATGGCGATGCGGTTGTAGATCGTCTCACTCATCGCGGCATCCGCTGCAAGGCCTTCTCCCGGCGAGCGGCCACGCTCGAGCCGGACTCGCGACGAGCCATCCTACGGAGCACGACCGGCGCCACGGCCAGGCCCACCACGGCCCACGCGCCGAGCACGCCGACCGTCTCCAGGGTCCGCCACGACGCGCCGATCTCCGCGGCGGTCATCGCGTCCGGCAGCAGCGCCGACCGCATGCCGAGCCCGACCCAGTACAGCGGGAAGGACTGGCCGACGTGCTGCAGCCACGACGGCAGGCTGGTGATCGGGTAGAACACACCGGACACCGCGATCAGGCCCATCATCGGCAGCATCACCAGGCCCATGCTGCGCGGGCTGTCGATCAGCGAGCCGATGACCGCGCCGAGCGGCATCGTCGCGAGCAGTCCCAGCACCAGCACCCACAGCAGCGTCGGCACCGACGACGCCCCGAAGTGCACGCTGTTCGCGAAGAACAGGCCGGGCACGAGCACCAGCACGATGCCGATCAGGATCATGCCGGAGACCTGCACGATCTTGCCGACCAGGTAGCCGATCATCCCGTTCGGGATCGCTTTGGCGCGCAGCAGCGTGCCGTCCTCGCGCTCGGTGACCAGCGCCTGCGAGAGGTTGACCAGCCCGCCGAAAGCGATGTTCATGCCCAGCACGCTCGGCAGCGTCATCGAGCTGAGCTGGAAGTTCATCCCCGGCACCGTCGCGCCGTGCATGAAGTACAGCACCACCGTGAAAACGACGGCGGGGAACAGGTACGCCCAGAGGTCCTGGACGTTGGTGAACGTGTGCCGCAACTCGATGCGGCCGCGCGCCATGCCCGCACGGGCGGCGCTCGCGATGGCGGTCATCGCTGTCCTTCCTTGGCGTCTTGCGGGACACCCGCACCCGGCCGGTCCTCGAACTGGCGGACCAGAGTCATGTACGTGTCCTCGAGGCTCGCCCGCCGGACCTCCAGGTCACGGATCTGCTCGCCGTGCTGCAGAAACAGCTTGTGCACGAACTCCGTGGCCTCCGTGGTGGCGTGCACGAACCGCTGCCCGTCGCGGGTCCACTTGACCTCGGCCTCGGTCGACATGCGCCGCGACAACTCGTCGGCCGACCCGTCGGCGATGATCGAGCCGCCGCCGAGGATCAGAATCCGGTCGGACAGCTTCTCGGCCTCGTCCAGGTCGTGCGTGGTGAGCAGGATCGTGGTCTCGTCGTCGTCGGAGAGCCGGTGCACCAGGTCGTGGAACTCGCGGCGCGCCTCCGGGTCGAACCCGGCCGTCGGCTCGTCGAGGAACAGCAGCTCGGGCCTGCCGACGATGCCGATCGCCACGTCCAGCCGCCGCCGCTGGCCCCCGGAGAGGCCGCCGACCCGCTTGCGGGCGTGCGGCGTCAGGCCGACGGTCTCGATCAGTTCGTCGGTGTCCCAGGGACGGCGGATGGCGTCGGTCGAGTACTCGGCGTAGAACGAGCCCAGGTGCGCCAGCAGTTCGCGGACCCGCCATTTCGCGTGGTCCCGCCACGACTGCAGCACGACGCCGAGCCGCGCCCGCCACGCCTCACCGCCGCGCGCCGGGTCCTGGCCCAGCACCCGCACCTCACCCGCCGACCGCATCCGGAACCCCTCCAGGATTTCGATCGTGGTGGTCTTCCCGGCACCGTTCGGGCCCAGCAGTGCCACAACCTCACCGCGCGAGGCGGTGAAGCTCACCCCCTTGAGCACGTCGGTGCTGCCGTAGCGCATCCGCAGGTCACGGACGTCGAGGACCGCGTCCTCCGGTGTTGCTCTGACCGGGTGGACCGAGCCCAGCGCCGCACTCACAACTGTCATAGGTCTTCTCCCCATTGTTGAGATCCCGCGATCGAATGTAGCAGGTGTACTACATATGTTCCTAGGGGTACTTCGGACCACGCCGTTTACAGTGATGCCTATGCCGATCCCCGCGCGCGCCCGCCCCGATGCGTGCCCGGGCGTGTTCGCGACGCACGACGCCGCCGACGGCGCACTGGCCAGGGTGCGCCTGCCCGGCGGCCGAGTCACCGCCGCGCAGCTCGACGTGCTGGCCGGCTGCGCCGACGACCTGGGTGCGGGCTCGGTGCACCTGACCTCGCGCGGAAACGTGCAGCTGCGCGGCCTGGCGCGGGACACCGGTGAGCTGGTCGGACGCCTGTCCGACGCGGGCCTGCTGCCGGCACCGTCGCACGAGCGGGTACGCAACTTCCTCGCCTCGCCGCTGTCCGGGCTCGCCGGAGGGCTGGTCGACGTGCGGCCGCTGGTCGCGGACCTGGATGCGGCGGTGTGCGCCCGGCCGGCGCTCGCCGGGTTGCCGGGCCGGTTCCTGTTCGCCCTCGACGACGGGCGCGGCGACGTCGCCGCCGAGGAGCCCGACGTGTGCTGGCAGGCGGTCGATGAGGCGACAGGGATGCTCCTGCTGGCCGGACGGCCCGTTCGCCGGGTGCCACTCGCCGGGGCCGTCGATGCGCTGGTCGCGGAGGCGCTGCGGTTCCTGGAGGTGCGCGGCGCCGCGTGGCGGATGCGCGAGTTGCCCGCGTTCGCGGACGTGCCGCCGCTGCCACGGCCCGAACCGCCACGCGGGCTGGTCGACGGTGCCATGGTGCTCACCCCGCTTTTCGGCGTGCTGACCGCCGCGGACCTGCGGTTGCTGGGGACGGACGTGGTGGTCACGCCGTGGCGGAGCGTGGTGGTGTCCGGGCACCGGCCGGAGCTGCTCGCGCTGTCGTCGGACAGCCGGGTGAGCGCGTGCATCGGGCGGCCCGGGTGCGCGAAGTCGCTCGCGGACGTGCGGGCCGACGCGCGGCGGATGTCCGGGCACGCCCACTTCTCGGGCTGTGTGCGGCGCTGCGGCAAACCGCGCGATGCGATCGATGTGGTCGCGGCCGAGGGTGGTTACCTCGTCGAGGGTGCCTTCGTGCCGGTGGATGCGTTGTTGAGAAAGGGATCGCTGTGATCGACTACATTCGCGACGGGGCGGAGATCTACCGCCATTCGTTCGCCACCATCCGCGAAGAGGCGGACCTCGCGATCCTGCCCGCCGACCTCGAACCGGTCGCGGTGCGCATGATCCACTCGTGCGGGATGGTCGATCTGGTCGGCGATCTGGCTTACTCGCTGGAGGTCGCCGAGTCGGCGCGCGAGGCGCTGGCCGGGGGCGCGCCCGTGCTGTGCGATGCGCAGATGATCGCCAGCGGTGTCACCCGGCGCCGGTTGCCTGCGGACAACGAGGTGCTGTGCACGCTGTCCGACCCGGAGGTGCCAGGGCTCGCCGAACGGATGGGCACCACCCGATCGGCCGCCGCGCTGGAGTTGTGGCGCGACCGGCTCGCCGGCTCGGTCGTCGCGATCGGCAACGCGCCGACCGCGCTGTTCCGGTTGCTGGAGATGCTCGACGACGGCGCGGGGGTGCCCGCCGCGATCATCGGTGTGCCGGTCGGTTTCGTCGGCGCCGCGGAGTCCAAAGTAGAACTGGCGAAGCGTGCTCCCGCCCCGTACCTGGTGGTGCACGGGCGGCGGGGCGGCAGCGCCATGGCTGTCGCCGCCGTGAACGCACTGGCGAGTGAGGTCGAATGAACAGGGGCAAACTGTGGGGTGTCGGCCTCGGCCCCGGCGACCCGGAACTGATGACGGTCAAGGCCGCGCGCTTGATCGGCGAGGCGGAAGTCATCGCCTACCACTGCGCGCGGCACGGCCGCAGCATCGCCCGTTCGGTCGCGGAACCGTACCTGCGCGACGGCCAGATCGAGGAACGCCTGACATACCCGGTGACCACCGAGGGCACGGACCATCCGGGCGGCTACGAAGGCGCGATCCAGGAGTTCTACGAACTGAGCGCGAAACGCCTGGCCGAACACCTGGACGCCGGCCGCGACGTGGTGGTGCTGTGCGAGGGCGATCCGTTCTTCTACGGGTCCTACATGTACATGCACGAGCGCTTGTGCGACCGCTACGAGGCCGAGGCCGTGCCAGGCGTGACGTCGGTGAGCGCGGCCTCGTCCGTTCTCGGCCGGCCACTCGTGCAACGCGACGAGGTCTTCACGGTGCTGCCGGGCACCCTCCCCGCCCCGGAACTCGCCCGGCGGCTCGCGGACACGGAGGCCGCGGCGGTGATGAAGCTGGGCCGCACGTTCGACTCGGTGCGTGCGGCGCTTGCCGAGTCCGGACGGCTCGATGAGGCCTACTACGTCGAGCGTGCGACGTGGCAGAACCAGCGCGTCGAGCCCTTCGCGGAGGTCGACCCCTCTTCGGTACCCTACTTCTCGCTTGCCCTGGTGCCCAGTCCTGCTTACGCCGCAAGGAAATCCGGCACCGTGGCCGACCAGTCATCGGGTGCCGGCGCTGCCGGGGGCGAGGTCGTGGTGGTCGGACTGGGCCCGGCGGGACCGGAGTGGCTGACCCCGGAAGCCGCCGGTGCGCTGGAGGCCGCCGAGCACATCGTCGGATACGGCCCGTACGTCGCGAAGGTCCCGCAACGAGCGGGACAGCAACGGCACGCATCCGGCAACCGTGTCGAGGCGGAGCGCGCGCTGGAAGCCTTGACCTTGGCCCGCAACGGTGCGCGCGTGGCGGTGGTCTCCTCGGGCGATCCGGGTGTTTTCGCGATGGCCTCGGCAGTCCTGGAGCAGGCGGCGTCGGTCGAGTTCCCGGTCACGGTGCGGGTGCTGCCCGGTGTGACGGCCGCACAGGCCGCGGCCTCGCGAGTCGGGGCGCCGCTGGGCCACGACTACTGCGTACTGTCGCTTTCGGACCGGCTCAAGCCGTGGGAGATCATCGAACGTCGGCTGGACGCGGCGGGAGCGGCCGACCTGGTGATCGCGCTCTACAACCCGGCCTCGAAAACCCGCACCACGCAACTGGGCCAGGCGCGCGAGGTCCTGCTCCGGCACCGCAGCCCGGAAACCCCGGTGGTCATCGCCCGCGACGTCGGCGGTCCGGAAGAGCACGTCCGGATCACGACGCTGGGCGAGCTGGATCCGTCCACTGTGGACATGCGCTGCCTGCTGATCATCGGCAGCAGCCGCACGAGGGTGACCAACGGGCAGGTCTGGACGCCACGCACGTACTGAGGTGAGCCGAATGTGGCATCCAGCCGGCAGACGCACTGAATGCCACATTCAACGCTGGCGCCGGCTTCTGTCAGCGGCGCCAGGGGCCGGTGATAGAGAACACGTAGCCTGGGGTCTGGATGTTCGCGAACAGGTACTCGCCGTCCTCGCTGAACGTCGGGCCCGTGAACTCGCTGTCATTGAGTTCGTTGCGCGCCATGGGGTACGGCTTGCCGGACTCGGTGACACCGACCAGGTGTGACAGGCCGACACCGTCCTCGGCGAGGATCAAGCCGCCGTAGGGGGACACGGTGATGTTGTCCGGCCCATCGTAGTTCGTGTCGGAGTCGGGGTCCGGGTTCACGCCGAAGATCGTCTTCAGGGTCACCGTCTCCTCGCGCGGGTCGTAGAACCAGACCTGGCCGTCGTGCTCGTTGACGCTGGCGTCGGTGTGCCGGGCGAAGCTCGCCACGAAGTAGACACCGCGATCGCCCCAGTAGGTGCCCTCCAGCTTGCGGCTGCTGGTCACCTGACCGGGAGTGAACTGCTTCCGCACCGACACCGTGCGGGCGTCCCGGTCGGGCACGTCGACCCACTGGACCCGGTACCGCGTCCCCGGCTGGGTCGCCTGCGACAGGTCCGCGATCTGGGTGCCGCCCTTGAAGCAGGTCATCGCCTGCAGCCGGCCCGCCGTGGCACCGCCCTCGCTCAGCGCCAGCTTCCGCAACGCACCCTTGCGGCCGTGGAAGCCCTTCGGCGGCGTCCACCGGTAGAACAGGCCGTTCGGGCCGCCCGCGTCCTCCGTCAGGTAGATCGTGGAGTCGTGCGGGTCCACGGTGACGGCCTCGTGCGCGTAGCGGCCGAGGAACTTCAGCGGCACCGGGTTCTCGTTCGCGTCGCGGTCGAACGGGTCGACCTCGAAAACGTAGCCGTGGTCCATATGGAACACGCCACCGGCCTTCTGCTCGGTCTCCTCACACGTCAGCCATGTGTCCCACGGAGTCGGCCCGCCCGCACAGTTGACGTGCGTCCCGGCGAGGCTCACGTACTCGCGGACCCGCTTGCCGTCACGGTCGACGACGATGTTCGTCGTGCCGCCGGCCGCACCCGGGTCGTAGGTGAGCCCCGGCAGCGCGGGCACCTTGTAGGGCTCGGAGCCGTCGATCTCGTGGTTGTTCACCAGCACGAAGCCGTGCCGGTCGCGGAAGCAGGCCGTACCGTCGGCGTCGCTGGGGGTCGGCTGGCCGCTCTCCAGCGTCGTCACCCCCGCCTGCGCCACCACCCGGTAGGAGAATCCCTCGGGCAGCGAAAGCAGACCCTTCGGATCTTTCACGAGTTCGCCGTATCCGGTCACACGGCGACCCTGGGCAGCGGCGGCGGTGGGAGCGGCGATCGCGTCCACGGCACCGGCGACGACAATGCCGAACGCACCCGCCCGCAGCGCATTCCGCCGCGACAGTGAAGATGCCAAGACGACCTCCTCTAGTCAGTTCACACAAATCGACCAGAGAATCCAAACTCGCCTTAACGTCCAATCCGCCACAGTCGGACAAACGGCGCATGAACAGTAGATCAGCGCGTTGGTGTGGACCCGTTCGGCTGCTGCGGACCCGGTCCCGGCGACCACCAGCCCCACACCGTCTTCGACCCGTGCGTCACCTGCGGCGCGACCCCGTCGGCATAGGGCTCGATCTGGAAAAGCTGGCCCCAGCTCTGCCCGGGGTCGCCTTCGAGGTAGCTGGGCACCTCCGGCTGGTTCGCGACCTCCTCGATCCAGCCGTTCGGCCCGCCGCCGACGTTGTTCGCCCAGTCCGCCTCCGGAGCGAGGTCGCCCGCGGTGATCCGGTATGCGGGCAGCGCCGAGATCCCGTCGTGCGAGACCACCGGGTTCATGCAGGGGTAGACGAACGCCGCCGGCCAGTCCATGTACACCGGCGCGTTGCCGACGCGCTGCGTCAGTGTGGTGAACGTCGGCACGCGCGGCGCGCTCACCGCGACCCAGCCGTCGTCGGTCACGTCGTTGTCGTTGGCCACGATCCGCACGACGCTGACGTTCGCGGGCAGGTCACCGATCTGCACCCGCTCGTCGGCCCATTTCGGATCGCTGCTGCCACTGCCGCCGGTGCCCGACGCCGTGCCGACGCCGTCGGGGAGGATCGCCTGGGTCTTCACCACCTGCACGCCCTGCGGCGTCTCGGTGCCGAACTCCAGCGCCACGTTCGTCGCCTTGCCGTTGGGCGCGTTGACGGCGAGTGCGACCTGGGCGCCCGCCTTCTGGCCTGGCAGTGTGAACCAGTCCGTGCGCAGCTTTCCGGTGGCGCTGCTGCCGTGGTAGCTGCTCCACATCGGCACCGTGTTCGTGGCGAAGCCGTCCGGCGGGCCGCTCAGCGGATCGCTGTCGCCCTGCGAGTCGGTGTGGAACCCGCTCTCGGTCTTGCCGTTGTCCTGGTCCACCGGCGGTAGTGCGGGGTTGGTCTGCTGCTGCTCCTGCTTCGCGGGCAGCGTCGGCAGCGAGACCGGCTTGAGCACGCTGGACACCGGATCCTGCTCCACCATCACGTGGTCGGAGAGGTTGCAGCTCTTGCCGAACACGTGCGCCACGTTCGCCGCGCCCAGGCTGTAGCTGTGCGCCTGTTTCTGGATCGCCTTGCCCATGCTGGCGAACTCGAACACCACTACGGCGCCACAGACGACGACAAGGCCCACCGAGCCGAGCTTGAGCGCGCGGCCCCGGCGTTCCTCGACGAGCGGCGGCAGGCCGGGCCGCTGTGCGCGCACGTTCTCCACGAACGCGATGACGGCCGACACGGCCGCCGCGAGCAGCAGCACCGTCGACAAGTGGAATCCCTTGATCGAGGGCGCCTTGTCGAACCACGGCACGCCGATCTGCGACACGAACCAGTACGCGTTCGGACCCGTCGCCGCGAGCGCTGCGACCGCGAGCAGGCCGGCCAGGAACGCCGCCCTGTTGCGACGGGACCGCAGCACCGACGAACTCGTCGCGAGCGCCGTGAGCGCCGCCATCGCCGACCCCACTGCGGCGAACGCGCCGAAGTGGTGCGTCCACTTCGTCGGAGTCAGCGCCAGCAGCAGGAAGAACAGCGCGGTGGTGCCGATGAGCCGCCGCGCGGGCCCGAGCGCGGCGCCCTGGATGCGGCCCCGGCGCAGCAGCACGACCAGGCACGTGCCGGTGCAGAGCATCAGCAGCAGCACCGGGAACCGGCGCGTCATCGACCCGTCGGCGCTGTTGGCGAACAGCAGTTCGTACCGGGACAGCTCGTCGTACCACGGCTCGTTCGGGCCGACCACCCCCCGCAGGCGGGTCGCCTCGGCGACGGTGGCGAACGTCTGGTCGACGAACACCACGACCAGCACGATGAACCCGGCCGCGGCGATCGGCGCGAGCAGCGCCAGCCAGCCGCCGTCACGTGCTCTCGCTCGCAGCAGCTGGAACAGCGGGCGCGCGGCCACCAGGAACGGCGCGACCGCGATCAGCGCCGTCGGGGTCGCGGCGAGCGCGAACGCGGCGCCGATCAGCCCGAGACACAGCGGCAGCAGGCGGCGCGTGACCAGAGTCCGCTCGACGGCGCACAGCGCGACCAGCGAGCCCAGCGCCGCCCACGGCTCGGGACGCACACCGTTGTTGAACGGCAGCCACCACACCAGGAACACCATCGCGGCGGCCCAGTGCCCCGCGGTCGAGTTGCGGACCTGCGGGCCCAGCCGCGGCATGACCTCGCGGCTGATCAGCAGCCAGCAGAAGACACCGATCAGGAACGACGGCAACCGGATCCACGGCGGCACCGTCGACACGGTCGCCATCAGCTCGTAGATGTGGTCGTTCCAGCCGAACGGCGCCTCCGCGACGCCGAACCAGCGGTGGTAGTTGGTCAGGTAGCCGGTCTGGCCCGCGACTCTGGCCATCGTCAGGATGTAGCCGTCGTCCGAGGTCACCGGGCCGATGAACACCCACGCGCCGAGCACGCCGAACACCGTGACGTCGCGCTTGGTCAGCTTCCACCAGCCGACCGGCGCCCAGCGGGGCGCGCGGCGCGCGGTGCCAGCGTCGAGCCGGCTGACCGCGATCAGGCAGCCGATCAGCGACAGCACGCCGAACACGCCGATCCCGACCTTGAGCCCGGTTGGCGACGACTGGTAGCGGGTGTCCGGCGTGATGGCGACGGACAGGCCCGCGATGGGGTCCTTGGCCGAGGTGAGGTCGGTGTAGATGCCGATCACGCGCGGCCGCACGTCGCCACCCGAGTCGTAGACCGGGGTGCCTGCGATCCTGAGCGTGGTGTGCGTGGCGTCGGACGTGAACTGGACGTCGCAGCCCGTGGCCGGCAGCGGCTGGCGCGCGACCTGCTGACCGCGGTTGGTCGCGGTGAGCACGCCGCCATCCACACGCAGCTGCACGCCCGCGCCGTTGCTGGTGCGCTCCGCCGGAACCGTCGAGAACAGCAGGCCGCCGCCGGGCATGCGCGCGTTGACGGACTGGATCGTGGCGCAGGGCAGGGTGACGTTCATGTCCTGTGCCCAGTAGCCCGTCAGCGGGGCGTTGACCGGGCGGGTGTCACTGCCCGCCGGCCAGTTGATCTGCGCGGTGTCCTGCACGACCGGCAGGAACGGGTAGGCGAGGGCGCACGCGGCGGAGAAGAGCCCGAGGACGATGGCCAGCCAGCGCCACAGCAGCGTGCGAGGTCTGGCGGCCGGTGCGATTTCCGGGCGCGCCTGGTCCTGGTCGGTCACCTCATCCGTGGTGACTGTCGGCGTCCTGCTGGCCATCCACATTGAACGAACGCTATCGCCCTACTGTGTCGAAGTTTTCTCGGGTGTTGTCGGTCAGGATTACCAATCCGACCGAAAGCAGGTTGGCCCCAGCAACCGGAAGCCGACCTCCGTCACGTCGATCGCCCGTGACTGCCGGTCGGATTGGTAACAGCCGGCACAGTATGCACCGTGGCCGGATCGCCGAAGCGTTCGAGATGGGTTGCCGCGGCCAGTGGCCGCCGCTTACGCCACCCGAACCGCTCCAGATCGGGCGTTTCGTGCAACCGGTTCACCCCACCGACGCAAAGCCACGCGACGGGCCTGATCCCCGCCGGGATGCCTAGCAGGTCCTGCAGGAAATCCTCGCGGTAGAAGCTCACCCAGCCCACGCCGAGACCCTCCGCGGTGGCGGCGAGCCACAGGTTCTGGATGGCCAGGCACACCGAGTACAGGCCCGCGTCCGCGATCGCGTGCCTGCCCAGCACGTCCGGCGCGCCGCGCCGCGGGTCGTAGGTGACGACGATGCCGAGGCTGGAATCGAGGATGCCCTCGATCTTGATCTTGTCGAACGTCTCGGTCCGGTCCGCGGGCAGGGACCGGGCGAACACCTCGCGTTCGGCGAGGACGTGCGCGCGGAAGGCGGTGCGGGTCTCGTGGCTGGACACGAGCACGAAGTCCCACGGCTGGCTCAGCCCGACGCTCGGCGCGGCGTGCGCGGCCCGCAGGATCCGGTCCAGGACGTCCTCGGGAATCGGTTCCCCGGTGAACTCGGCCCGCACGTCTCGCCGCCGCAGAACCACGTCGTAAAACGCTTGTGCCTGATGCGCGGAGGTTCGGTGGTCGTCTTGGGGCGTCATGCCCCCAGCATCGCCGACACCCACGCGAGCGCGGCGGGCACGTCGTGAACGGTGTGCGCTTCCGGACGTTCCGGGCGGCGCACGATGACGACCGGAATGCCCTGTTCACGCGCGGCGACCAGTTTCGCGGTGGTCATCTCTCCGCCGCTGTCCTTCGTGACGAGCACGTCGATCCGGTGCCCGCGCAGCAGCGCCGACTCACCCGCGACCGTGTACGGGCCGCGGTCGAGCAGGATTTCGATCTTCGGCGGCAGTGGCGGTCGCGGCGGGTCGACGCAGCGCACGAGGAACCATTGCCCGGTGCAGTGCGCGAACGCGGACAGGCCCTGCCTGCCGCTGGTGAGAAAGATCCGCTCGCCGAGGTCCTGGATGACGCGAGCGGCGTCCTCCAGCGAGCCGGCCCAGTGCCAGTCGTCGCCGGGCTGTTCCTGCCAGCCCGGGCGCTGCAGACGCAACAACGGCACGTTCGCGGCCCGCGCGCCCGCGACGGCGGAGGCACCGATCCGTTCGGCGAACGGGTGTGTGGCATCGATCACGGCGACGGCCTGGTGGTCGGCAAGCCAGCGGGCGAGGCCCGCCGGACCGCCGAAACCGCCGATGCGCACCTCGCCGTCGGGCAGTCGCGGGTTCGCTACGCGGCCCGCGAGCGAGGACACGACGTGGATTCCGCGGCCGACCAGCGCCGTGGCGAGCGCGCGGGCCTCGCCGGTGCCTCCGAGCACGAGCACTGTGTTCACGCGAGCCATACTCCCTGTTTGTGCGGTACGGATGGACCACGGGGGCGTGCGCGACCGCGGCGACGACGGCCGCGTACACCGCGCTGCTCACCGGATCCTTCCCCGATCCGGTCGAGGTGCTGCTGCCGAAGGGCAAGCGCCCGTCGTTCGCGCTGGCCACGGAACGGCTGGAGGCCGGCTCGGCGAGCGCGGGTGTGATCAAGGACGCCGGGGACGATCCGGACGTCACCCACGGCGCGCTCATCGTGTCGACGGTGTCTCACGGCGCTCCCGGCACAGGGGTCGTTTTTCGCGCCGGACCCGGCGTCGGCACGGTGACGAAGCCCGGCCTGCCGCTGCCGGTAGGGGAGCCCGCGATCAACCCCGTGCCGCGGCGGCTGATGACCGAGGCGATCACACGGGTGGCCGCTTCGCATGGTGCGTCCGGCGACGTCGTGGTGGAGATCTCGGTGCCCGACGGCGAGGAGATCGCGCGTCGAACGTGGAACCCGCGGCTCGGGATTCTCGGCGGCCTGTCCATCCTCGGCACGACGGGCGTCGTGGTGCCGTACTCGTGTTCGGCGTGGATCGACAGCATCCGGCGGGGTGTCGATGTGGCGCGGGCGCTGGGTCTGGAGCACGTGGCGGGCGCGACGGGCAGCACGTCGGAGCAGGTCGTGGCGCAGCTGTACGGGTTGCCCGAGAGCGCGCTGCTGGACATGGGCGATTTCGCCGGGGCCGTGCTGAAGTACCTGGCGCGCCACCCCGTCCCGCGGCTCACGCTGGCCGGGGGGTTCGCGAAGTTCTCGAAGCTCGCGGCCGGCCACCTGGACCTGCATTCGAAGCGATCCCAGGTGGACCTCCGGCTGCTCGCGTCGCTCGTGCCTGCGCGGCTGGCGCCCGCGATTCGGGAGGCGAACACGGCGCTGCACGCACTGGAGATCGGCCAGGCGGCAGGCGTCCCGATCGGCGACCTGGTCGCGGCCCGTGCCCGCGAGACCGCGGTGTCCGTCCTGGGCGCGGCCCCGGTGACGGTGGATGTCGTGGTGATCGACCGCGCGGGCACCATCGTGGGCCGTGCCTAGACGGTGACCACCTCGACCAGCCGCTCCAAGCCTTGGAAGTCCTTGGTGTTGCGCGTGTAGAGCGGCAGTTCGTGGACGGATGCGATCGCCGCGATCATCAGGTCGAGCCTTCGGGGCCGGGGGTCCCGGCCGGCGGCGAGCGTCAGCGAGACCATGCTTCCGTAGCGGGCGGCTGCTTTGCCGTCGAACGGCAAGGCATCGAAGGACACGAGCGCGAACCCGAGTTCCTCGGTGCGTGCCGTGCGCGCTGTCGGGTCCTTTGCGGCGGCGACCCCTTGGTGAAGTTCGGCGAGCGTGATGGCGGTGATCTCCGACGACTTGGGCAGGACGGCCAAGTCGAGCGAGGGGAGGTCGAGGAGTACGCAGGTGTCGAGCACGCCTGAACTGTGCGAATCAGCCACGGGGACGAGTCCACGGATCGTCGTCGCCGATACGGTCTTCGCCGAAGAGTTCGTCGGCTTCCCGGCGCATCTCCTCGTAGTCGACACGTGGCAGTTTGCGGGCCTGCTCCATGAGTTCCTTGGTGCTCAACCGGCGCTGCCGGCTCAGCGGGCGAAGCTCGGCGACCTCCACGCCATTTCTTGTGATGTAGTACGTCTCTCCGGCTTCCACCGCGTCCATGACGGCTGCCGAGTTGTTGCGGAATTCCCGCTGGGTGATGACCTGCATAGACCCAGTGTAGCCCCGGCGTAGCACGCAGGGCTACCGAGTTGACCCCTTCGAGGTCCGCTCCCTTGTGGCGGAGTACAGGAAGCTGTCCGGGAACTCCCGCGCCGCCAGGACGCGGCCGACGAAGATCACCGCCGCGCGGGTGATTTCCGCGGCGTGCACCTGGGTGGCGATGGTACCGAGGGTGCCGCGCAGCACCGCCTCCTCCGGCTGGCTCGCCCGCGCCACGACCGCGACCGGGCAGTCCTCGCCGTAGTGCGGCACCAACTCCGCGACGACCTGGTCGATCCGCCCGATCGCCAGGTGCAGCGCCAGCGTCGCCCCGCTCGCGGCGAACGTGGCGAGGTTCTCGCCTGGCGGCATCGCCGTCGAACGCGCCTGCACGCGGGTGATGACGAGGCTCTGCCCGACCGTCGGCACCGTCAGCTCCCGGCCGAGGGTCGCGGCCGCGGCGGCGAACGCAGGCACCCCCGGCACCACCTCGTACGGCACACCGGCCGCGTCCAGCCGCCGCATCTGCTCCGCCACCGCGCTGTAGATCGACGGGTCGCCCGAGCACAGTCGCGCCACGTCGTGCCCCGCGTCGTGTGACGCCACGAGCTCCGCGGTGATCTCGTCGAGTGTCAGGTTCGCGGTGTCGACGCGCCGCGAGCCGGGCGGGCAGTGCGCCAGCAGGTCGGGCGGGGTCAGGCTGCCCGGATACAGGCACACCGGGCAGCGCGCGAGCAGGTCCCGCCCGCGCACGGTGATCAGGTCGGCGGCACCGGGCCCGGCGCCGATGAAGTGCACGGTCATTTCCTGATGCTCCATTGAGTCACGGTGCGCGCGGGCGCCCACCCGGTGAAGCCGCCCAGCGGAGCGGCGTGCTCGACGGCGATCCGGGCCAGTTCCCCGCCGTGTGCGGCGTAGGCCTGGGCGAGCGTCTGCTCCGATTCGAGGGTGACGGCGTGTGCGACCAGCCGCCCGCCGCCGGGCAGCGCGGCCCAGCAGGCCGGCCACGCGGCGACGCCCCCGCCGAGGAACACCGCGTGCGGCGACGGCAGCCCCGTCAGCGCCTCCGGCGCCGAGCCCTCGACGACCCGCAACTCGGGAACGCCGAGCCGGTCGGCGTTGCGGCCGATGCGGGCGGCACGCTCGGGCGACCGCTCGACAGCGATCGCGCGATTCGACGGGTGCACACGTGACCACTCGATCGCGACGCTCCCGGCGCCGGCGCCGACATCCCACAGCAGCTCACCCGGCAGCGGCGCGAGCCGCGCGAGCGCGACGGCACGCAGGTCTCGTTTGGTCAGCTGGCCGTCGTGCTCGAACGCGTCGTCCGGCAGCCCCGGCACGGCAGGCAGGCCGGGCCCGCCCGCGCATTCGACGGCGACGATGTTCAGCGGATCGACCTCGGCCGACCAGTCCCGCGCCGTGCCCCGCACGACCCGCTCGGCGGGACCGCCCAGCTGCGCCAGCACAGTCATCGCGCTGTCGCCGAACCCCTGCTCGACCAGCAGCGCGGCGATCAGAGCGGGACTCGACGCGTCCGAACTGAGCACCAGCAGTCGTGCACCGGGAGCCAGCACGCGGGCGACGCGGTGCACGTTCCGCCCGACGACGCTGACCACCTCGGTCTCCTCCGCCGGCCAGCCCAGCCGCGCCCGCGCGAGCGTGACCGACGACACCGCGGGCACGATCCGCACGTCGCCGAACCGCTTCACCAGCGTGGTGCCGATCCCGGACAGCAGCGGGTCGCCGCTGGCCAGCACGCCGAGAACCCGATCCGGGTGCCCGCCGAGCAGGTCGTCGAGGGCGGGCAGCAGCGGGCTCGGCCATGCCTGCTTCGGAACCTCGAGCGGTACGAGGTCGAGCTGGCGCGGCCCGCCGAAGAGCACGTCACACCCGCGCAGCTCGGCTCTGGCCTGCTCGGTCAGCCCCGCCCAGCCGTCGGCGCCGATCCCCACCACAACAATCGTCACGACAGCAGACCGTATGTCATGATGCCTGGCGACGGTCGTTCGCGGAACCCGGTGCGAATCCGGGGCGGTCCCGCCACTGTGACCGGCCTGCGGGCCGGGAGCCAGAGCTTCGGCGGCCGTTGCGCGCTCCACGTGGGCGCGCGGCCAGTACCAGTGGGCGCGGAGACCCGCTCAGAGCCGGAGGAGTCGCATGCGGCCGTATCCCTTCACCGCAGTCGTCGGCATGCGGGAGCTGCGGCTGGCGCTCATCCTCTCCGCGATCTCACCCGCCATCGGCGGTGTGCTGGTGCGCGGCGAGAAGGGCACCGCGAAGTCCACGATGGTCCGCGCGCTGGCCGGCCTGCTGCCGCCGGTGGATGTGGTCGAAGGGTGCCGCTTCTCGTGCGATCCCGCCGGGCCCGACCCGGACTGTCCCGACGGACCCCACAGCGGCCCGGCGACGCGTCGTCCCGCACGGCTGGTGGAGCTGCCGGTCGGCGCGGCGGAGGACCGCGTGGTCGGCTCGCTCAACCTGGAGCGCGCGCTGGCCGAGGGCGTCACCGACTACCAGCCGGGCCTGCTCGCCGCCGCGCACCGCGGGCTGCTTTACGTCGACGAGGTCAACCTGCTGCACGACCACCTCGTCGACACGCTCCTCGACGCCGCGGCGATGGGCCGCGCGACGGTCGAGCGGGAGGGCGTGTCGGTGTCGCACGCCGCACGGTTCGTGCTGATCGGCACGATGAACCCGGAGGAGGGCGAGCTGCGACCCCAGCTGCTCGACCGGTTCGGGCTGACCGTCGAAGTCGCGTCCAGCCGCGATCCCGAAGAGCGTGCCGAGGTCATCCGCCGCCGGCTCGGCTACGAGGCCGATCCCGACTCCTTCGCAAGCCGCTACGCCGGCGACGACGCCGCGTTGACCGGAGAAATCCAGGCGGCACAGGAACTTCTGCCCTCGGTCGCGTTGAGCGACGACGCGCTGCGGCAGATCGCGCAGGTGTGCGCGTCGTTCGAGGTGGACGGGATGCGCGCGGACATCGTCACCGCCCGCACCGCGGTGGCGCACGCGGCCTGGTCCGGTCGCGACAAGGTGAGCGGCGAGGACATCCGCGTCGCCGCGCGGCTCGCGCTGCCGCACCGGCGCCGCCGCAATCCCTTCGACGCACCGGGAATCGACGAGGAACAGCTCGAACAGGCCCTGCGCGACGCCGAACCACCCGACGACCCCGGCCCAGACGACGGCGGTCCCGACGGTGGCCCCGGTTCCGAGGCGCCCGCTCCCGAAGCCGGGCCACCGGGCGACACCGAGGGCGGGCAGCCGGAACCCGGTGGCGGGCACGGCGATCAGCAGCAGACCACCAGCGCCGGCAAGCCGTACCGGGCGCGGCTGTTCCAGGTCGCCGGGGTCGGCGAGGGCGAGCGTGGGCGGCGGTCCCGCGCGGTGACCGACAGCGGGCGGACCGTCGGGGTGCGGCCGCAGAGCGTGCGTGCGGGACGGCCACACCTGGTCGCGACCGTGCGCGCGGCGGCGCCGCACCAGCGTGCACGGGGTCGCGAGGGCGCGGGTCTGGTGCTGCGTAAGCAAGATCTTCGGTACGCGCTGCGCGAGGGCAACGAGGGCAACCTCGTGCTGTTCTGCGTCGACGCGTCCGGCTCGATGGGCGCGCGGGCGCGGATGCGGGAGGTGAAGGCCGCGGTGCTGTCGCTGCTGCTGGACGCCTACCAGCGACGCGACAAGGTCGGGCTGATCACGTTCCGCGCGAACACCGCGGACCTGGCGCTGCCGCCGACGATCAGCGTCGAGGCCGCGGCTGCCCGGCTGGAAGCACTCCCGGCCGGCGGTCGCACGCCACTCGCCGAAGGACTACTCGAAGCCGCACGGGTGCTGCGCGTCGAGTCGGTGCGCGACCCGCGGCGCCGCCCGCTGCTCGTTGTCGTCACCGACGGACGCGCCACGAGCGGCGCCGACGCGGTGCGGCGCGCGCACGCGGCTGCCGGGCTGCTGGCCGGGGTCACCGCCGTGGTGATGGACTGCGAGACGGGGCGGATGCGGCTGGGCCTGGCCGCCGAACTGGCCCAGCACCTCGGCGCGGAGCACGTGCGCCTCGGCGAGGTCGCCGCGGATGCACTCACCAGCGCGGTGAAGTCCAGGCTCGGGAGGGCCGCCTGATGCCCCAAGGAAAACCCGACGTCGTGCCCGAGGACGGCCTCACCACGCGGCAGCGCCGCAACCGGCCGGTCTTCGCGATCCACACCGGCGAGATGAAGGGCAAGTCCACCGCCGCGTTCGGGATGGCGCTGCGGGCGTGGACCCAGGGCTGGTCCGTCGGCGTGTTCCAGTTCGTCAAGTCCGCGAAATGGCGCGTGGGTGAGGAAAGCGCTTTCCGTGCGCTCGGCGAGGTGCACGAGCGCACGGGTCAGGGCGGGCCCGTCGAGTGGCACAAGATGGGCGAAGGCTGGAGCTGGGCGCGCAAGTCCGGATCCGACGAGGACCACGCCGAGAACGCGCGCGAGGGCTGGGCCGAGATCAAACGCAGGCTCGCCGGGGAGCGCCACGACTTCTACGTCCTCGACGAGTTCACGTACCCGTTGAAGTGGGGCTGGATCGACGTCGACGACGTCGCCACGACCATCGCGAACCGGCCCGGCCGCCAGCACGTGGTGATCACCGGGCGCAGCGCGCCGCCCGCGCTCATCGAGGTGGCCGACCTCGTGGTCGAGATGACGAAGATCAAGCATCCCATGGACGCGGGGCAAAAGGGCCAGCGAGGGATCGAGTGGTGACCGCGTGGTAGCCCGTGTCGTCATCGCCGCGCCCGGGTCGGGGCACGGCAAGACCACGATCGCGACCGGGCTGATGGCCGCGCTCCGGGCGCGGGGCCACGCGGTGTCCGGGCACAAGGTCGGCCCGGATTTCATCGACCCGAGCTATCACGCGCTGGCCACCGGGCGCCCGCCACGCAACCTCGACCCGTTCTTGCAGAGGGAGGGCCTGCTGGTGCCGTTGCTGCTGCACGGCGCGGGCGACCTCGCCGTGATCGAGGGGGTGATGGGCCTGTTCGACGGCGCGCTGGGCACCGAGGGCTACGCCTCGACCGCCCACGTCGCGCGCCTGCTGTCCGCGCCGGTCGTGCTCGTGGTCGACGCGAGTGCCGCGAGCCGCAGCGTCGCCGCGACCGTGCTCGGGTTCGCGCACTACGACCCGCGGCTCGACCTGGCGGGCGTGATCCTCAACAAGCTCGGCTCGCAGCGGCACGAGGACGAGATCCGCGCCGCGCTCGCGCCGACGGGCATCCCGGTCCTCGGGGCGCTGCGCCGCAGTGACGACGTCCACGCGCCGAGCCGTCACCTCGGCCTGGTCCCGGCCGGCGAGCGCGCGGCCGAGTCCCGGAGGCTGCTGCCGACACTCGCCGAGTGGATCGGCCAGGGCGTCGACCTCGACGCGATCGTGCGGGTCGCCCGCGGCGCACCGGCGCTCCGCGGCGAGAAGTGGTCGCCGGGCGCCGGGTGGACGGGCCCGCGGCGCGTGGTCGCGGCCGCGGCGGGGGAGGCGTTCACCTTCCGCTACACCGAGAACGCCGAGATCCTCGCCGCGCACGGCATCGACGTCGTGGACCTCGACCCGTTGCGGGACAAGACCTTGCCGGAGGGCTGCGCCGGGCTGTACTTCGGCGGCGGGTTCCCGGAGGTGCACGCCGAGGAGCTGTCGGCGAACACGCCGCTGCGCGAGGAGGTCGGCGCGGCCGTCCACAGTGGAATGCCGGTGGTCGCGGAATGCGCCGGGCTG
>DASZUO010000107.1:0-14130 GCA_035547575.1 Amycolatopsis sp.
GGGCGTTCGCGCCGGCCCAATACTTCAACCACGACCGGCGCCGCGAGTTCGACGGCCAGCAGCAGGTCGTGGAAACGGTGCGGTCGCCCCAGGGTCGCGCGGGTCGCGAGGCGCCCAATACCTCCGAGGGCCATGAGGCCCGCGAGCATCCGCATGCGGTTCAGATCTGGTTCCGGGGCTGACGCGGTGTCGAGCCAGCCCAGCCCATATCCGGCAAAGACAGGGCCCATGAAGCGAACGTGTGAGTCCACCGTCGCGTCACCGGTCATGCCAGGCTCCCCGCGCGTCCCGGCGATGAGCTGGGCGCCTCCGATCGCGATGCAGGTCCACCCGGTCACGCGTCCCAAGATTCTCAGCGCAGACATGATCCCATCATGGCAGGCGAGATCGCTTCACCGCCCACAAGCACCGGGTAGACCCTGGCCCGGTACTCGTCGATCAGACCCAACGCGGCGACCTCGGCGGCGAGAGTCGCGCCGCCGGACGCCGCGGGACTCGTCGCTGCTCGCGGGATCAGGATCGAGCCAGGCAGGGTCTATGCCGCCCGGCCGATGACCACCGTTGCTTCATCCGACGTGACCACGTCCGCCCGCAACCCGTGCCCTGCCAGGACTTCGACCGCCAGCGGAGCCTGGTCCTCGCTCGTTTCGGTCAGCAGCTGCCCGGGGGGAGCGAGCCACGACACCGCGTCGGCCGCCACGCGGCGCAGGACATCGAGGCCATCGGGTCCGCCGTCGAGCGCGGTGCGGGGTTCGTGGTTGCGTGCCTCCGTCGGCAGGAGCGCCACCGCCCCGGACGGCACGTAAGGCACGTTCGCCAGCAGGACGTCGACCCGGCCGCGCAGTGTCGCGGGCAGCGGTTCGAACAGGTCACCCTGGTACACGCGCGGCACGTTCCGGCGTGCGCAACGGACGGCCACGGGATCGAGGTCGGTCGCGTACAACTCGGCGCCCGGCACTGACGCCACGAGGGCCGCGCCCAGCGCGCCGGACCCGCAGCACAAGTCGACGACCACCGAACCCGGCGCGGCGAGCGCGATCGCCTCGCGCACCAGGAACTCGGTCCGGCGCCGGGGCACGAAAACGCCGGGTTCGACGGCTATGCGCAAGCCGCAGAACTCCGCCCACCCGACGACGTACTCGAGCGGCACGCCCGCGGCCCGCTGCTCGACCATGTCGGCGAGTTCGGCCGGAGTACTGGCCGCGGAGATGAGCAACTGGGCTTCGTCCTCGGCGAAAACGCAGCCCGCGGCTCTGAGTGTGTCGATGATGGACTCTGACATCGGAGCCCGAGCTTACCGCGACCCACCAGGACTGAGCTGTCCACTCAGGACACCGACGTCAGTGGCCCTTGCCGTGCCTGCCACCGTTGCCGTGCTTGCTGTTGTCGCCTCCGGGATGGGAGTTCTTGGCGTTGGCGTACCTGGCGTAGTCGTAGTAGTAGGACTGCCAGTTCGGCGCTGGCTGGGCCTGCTGCGCCTGCCGCGCGGGCTGTGTCGTCTTGGCGGCGGGCGCCTTCGCCTTCGTCGTGGTCGGCAGGGTGCCGCTGAAGCTGCCCTGGTCCGGAGCCTTCTCGGCCGTCGCCGGGATCTCGGCGGTCGCCGACGGGGCGCCAGACCCGGCGAGTGCGGCCGACTGCGCGCCGATCGCCTGGAGGGTCGCGGCGTTCGCGATCACCAGCGGCGCGTCGGGGGCCTTCGCAGGAAGCGGGTCCGCACTGGTGGGACCGTCAGCCGGCTGGGCCTGTGCGCTCGCCAGCGCCCAGCCTCCGACGAGGACGGCCCCTGCGAACGCGAGGCCCGCGAGCTTGCGCCCGGTGCGCTTCGAGCCGGCGGCGGTGGGCGTCGGCCCGGCGGGCTGCGCGGCCAGCAACGCCGTCACGGTCGTCTCGTCGTACCGGTACTGCTTGGGGGCTTCGCGCTCGACCGGCGCGAGGGCCGGGAGCGTGCCGTTGAGATTGCCGTGCCCCGCGGGCTCGGGCGCGCTGCGACGGTGCGGCGGCTCGCCGGTCCTGGCGCCATTGCGTGCCAGCAACTCGGCAACCGTGGTCGACCCTGAAGAGGTATCGAGGCTGTGGGTCGCGGTCGTCACGGAGCGTGCCCTTCGTCGTCCTTCTTCCGGGTTAACACAGTAGTCATGCGGGTTTGTAGTCGTGCCGCGGGTGCGGGCGCCACCCTACCGTGGTCCACGTCACGCTCCAGCCCGAATTTTCGCCATACTGATCTCGTGTCCGAGCACTGGATCCTGCACGTCGACCTCGACCAGTTCATCGCCGCGGTCGAGGTGGCGCGGCACCCTGAGCTGCGCGGACGTCCCGTCGTCGTCGGCGGGACCGGCGATCCGACCCAACGCGCGGTCGTCGCGACGGCCTCCTACGAGGCGCGCGAATACGGGATCCAATCCGGGATGCCGCTGCGCACCGCGGCCAAACGCTGCCCGGACGCGGTCTTCCTGCCGACCGACGCGCCTGCCTACGAAGAGGTGTCCGCGCGCGTCATGACGACGCTGCGTGAGTTCCCGGTCGTGGTCGAGGTGCTCGGATGGGACGAGGCGTTTCTCGGCGCGGCCACGGACGATCCCGAGGCGCTGGCCGCCGACGTCCAGCGCGCCGTCCTCGACGAGACCGGAATGCATTGCTCGGTCGGCATCGGCGACAACAAGCTGCGCGCCAAGCTTGCCACCGGCTTCGGGAAACCGGCCGGCATCTACCGGCTGACCGAGCTGAACTGGTACGAGGTGATGGGCGAGCGGCCGGTCGACGCGCTGTGGGGCATCGGCCGCAAGACCGCGAAGAAGCTGGCCGACTTGGGCATCGCTACGGTCGCCCAACTCGCGTCGAGTGATCCCAAGGCGCTGGCCGCCCGCTTCGGCCCGACGATGGGGCCGTGGTACCGGATTCTGGCGCTCGGTGTCGGTGACACCGACGTGACGGCCACGCCATACGTCCCGCGCTCGCGCGGGCACGAGACGACCTACCAGCAGAACCTGACCGATCCCGAGGAGATCAAGCGCGAGGTCGCGGCGCTGGCCCGCCGCGTCACGGAGGCCGTCGTGACCGAGGGCCGGCCCGCGGTCCGAGTGGGTGTGAAGGTGCGGTTCGCGCCCTTCTTCACGCAGACACGAAGCGTCACGCTGGCCGCTCCGACGAGTGATGGCGACGATATCGAACGGGCGGCGCTCCTCGTTCTCGAGCGATTCGAGAGCAGCCGGCCGGTCCGGTTGCTCGGCGTCCGGGCGGAATTCGGGCCGTCTTGACCCGTTTGTCCCTTTAGTTCGAAACTAATCACCCACACGGTTGGCCTGTTGGCGAATGACGAAATAGGGTCGGGCCATGGCAGAGCCGTCATCGAGGACCCGTCAACGCCTCACGTCCGATCAGCGCAATTCCTTCCTCGCCGCCGTGCTCGGCTGGACCATGGACGCGTTCGACTACTTCATCGTCGTCTTCGTATACGCCGACATCGCGAAGAGTTTCGGCATGGAGAAGACGGACGTCGTCTTCATCACGACCGCGACGCTGCTCATGCGGCCCGTCGGCGCGCTGCTGTTCGGGTTGTGGGCGGACCGGATCGGTCGCCGGGTGCCGCTGATGGTCGATGTCATCTTCTATTCGATTGTCGGTTTTCTGTGCGCGTTCGCGCCGAACTTCACGGTGCTGCTGATCCTGCGGCTGCTCTACGGCATCGGCATGGGCGGCGAATGGGGACTGGGCGCGGCGCTCGCGATGGAGAAGATCCCGGTGAAACGGCGCGGTTTCTTCTCCGGCGTGCTGCAGGAGGGGTACTCCTTCGGGTATCTGCTGGCGTCGCTGGCCTCGCTGGTGGTGCTGCATTGGGCGGGTCTGTCATGGCGGTGGCTCTTCGCGCTGAGCGTGATTCCCGCGCTGATCAGCCTGATCATCCGGGCGCGCGTCAAGGAGTCCGAGGTCTGGCAGAGCGCGCAGGAGAAGATGCGCCTGACTCGCACCTCGATGAAGGACATCCTGCTCGACCCGAAGATCATCCGCAGGTTCATCTACCTCGTGGTGCTGATGACCGCGTTCAACTGGATGAGCCATGGCACGCAGGACGTGTACCCGACATTCCTGTCGTCGCACGGTCAAGGCGGCGCCGGGTTGTCCAGTACGACGGCGACGTGGATCGCGGTGATCTACAACGTCGGGGCGATCGCCGGCGGGCTGATCTTCGGGTCGCTGTCGGAGAGGTTCGGCCGCCGGTACACGATCGCGTTCTGCGCGGTGCTGGGGTTGCCGATCGTGCCGCTGTTCGCGTTCTCGAGGACCGCGGCGCTGTTGTGTCTCGGTTCGTTCCTGATGCAGATGATGGTGCAGGGCGCGTGGGGTGTCATCCCGGCACACCTGACGGAGATGTCGCCGGACGCCATCCGCGGGTTCTACCCTGGCGTGACCTACCAGCTGGGCAACTGCCTGGCCGCGTTCAACCTGCCGATCCAGGAAGCGCTGGCACAGAGCCACGGATACCCGTTCGCGCTCGCGGCGACGATCATTCCGGTGCTGATCGTGGTCGCGGTGCTCACGCTTGTCGGTAAGGAGGCCAAGGGCATCAACTTCGGCACCGACCGCACCATCACCGCACCCGCGACCGCGGATGGTTGAGCGGTGTCGCCGTGATGGTGGCGATCGTGACTGGGATGGTTGAGCTGGGTCGCCCGTGATGGTGGCGATCGTGGCTGCGGATGGCGGGATGCGACGGCGAGGTGGGACGGCGGGGGCAGCGGATCGCGGTCGGGCGGCTTGGCGGGGAGGGTGCGCGGTTGGCGGCGGCCGGCTTCGGCTGTCGCCGGGGTCGGGGCGGCGGCCAGCGTTGACTGTCGCCGGTTGGGGCCGCGGCCGCTTCGGGCCGAGTGCGCGGATGCCGGTGGGCCGCCGTCAGTAGCTGCTTCGGGGCCGTGTTGAGGGAGCTGCATCCAGGCGGTGCCACGCCGGGCGCGTCACGTGGCCGTGGCTGCTTCCGGCCACCATCGCACGGCGAGTGTCCGCCGGTGGCTGACGCTACTTGCGGCCCTGCGCGGTGGCTCGCTTGTATTTGTCCGGGTCCGGCTTCTCCACCGCGGGCTTCGTCGGGGCGTCGGCGTTGGCGGCGGCAGGTGCGGGGGTGGGCTTTTCCGCCGCGGGCGTGGTGGGGTGGTCGACCTTGTCCGTGGCACGGGACATGTCCACTACCGATTCCTCGTGCAGTGGCTCGAGCGACGCTTGGCTTTGCGCCAGCACCTCGTGCGCCCGCTGCAGCCTCGCCGCCGCCTCGATGCTCAGCGACTTCAGGTGCCGCAGCTTGCGATCCGCCTCGGATTCGCGGCGTTCGGCGGCCGCGGTGGCTTCCGAGATCAGGCGCTTCGCCTCCGCGGTGGCCTCGTCGACGAGGCGCTTCGCCTCCGCGGTGGCCTCCGCGATGCGTCGCTCCGCCTGGTTCTTGCTCGCCCTCTGCTGATCCGCGACGTGCTTCTCCAGCGACGCCTTCTGCGCCTTCATCGACTGCTCGAACTCGTGCTCGATCGTGCGGCGCTTGCGTTCCGCGTCGATGTCCAGTTGCGTGCGGCGGTGCGCGGCCTCCGTGGTCAGCTTTCGCACCTCGGTCCTCGTCGCCTCGAGCGCGTTCGTGTGCTCGGCCAGCAACGCGTCCGCCTGTGTCTCCAGCGCGCTGATCAGGTTCTGGTACCGCTCGCGCAAGGTGCTGGACAGCTCGGTGCTCGCCGCCCAGTGCTCCTCCGCCGCGACCTGCGCCCGGCTGACGATCTCCTCCGCACGCGTGTTCGCCACCTCGGCCGTGCGCTGCATGCGCTCGTCGAGGTCCTCCAGCCGCTCCGGCGGGCGCTTCAGCTCCTCCACCCGGTTGCGCAGCCGCGCGATCTCCGTCCGCGAGGTCTCCAGCTCCCGCGACAAATTGGTGACCTGTGCCCGCGCCGCATCCCGGTCCGCCATCACCCGGCGCAGGTTGACCTCGACATGATCCAGATACTGGAGTACCTGGGCACGATCGAAGCCATGCCAGACCTGGTTGTATTCCCGCTTCAGCGGGAGCAGGGCATTGTCTCGCTCGGGCAGCACCATAAGGAAGAAGGTACCTGGGTACAGGGTGTTAGTGGCGTCAGGTCACCGAGTGTCCAAGCTTTGTGGACCGGTTTCCGCTCGTGGACACGTCTACCAGTGGAACCCCCTTGTCAGCCGGACCAAGCGCGTCGCGGCCTTCGACAGGTGCCGCTCACCCTTGCCGAGTTTGAGCTCGCCCGAGCCGCCTGCGGCCGCGGAATCGGGGAAGATCCGGTACCCCTCGTAGGCGATCGCGTCGACCAGGCCAGGCAGGAACGTGTACGCCGCCTGGATCACATACCCTTCCGGGGTACCGATGTGCTTCGGCCGTTCCTTCAGTGCGCGCAGCACCATGTCCGCTGCCTGGTTCGGTGATTTCGTCGGGAACGCGTCGTAGATCTTCGTCGGCCTGATCATGGGTGTACGCACCAGGGGCATGTGAATGGTCGTGAAGGTGATCCCGTCACCGTGGGTCTCCGTGGCCGCGATCTTGCTGAAGTAGTCCAACGCGGCCTTCGACGCGACATAGGCCGAGAACCGTGGCGCGATGCCCTGCACGCCGATCGACGACACATTCACGATGTGCCCGAATTTCCGCTCGGACATGTGCGGCAGCACCGCGAGGATCAGCCGCACCGCACCGAAGTAGTTGATCGCCATCGCGCGCTCGTAGTCGTGAATCCGGTCGAACGAGAGCTTGATCGACCGGCGGATCGATCGGCCGGCATTGTTGACCAGCATGTCGATCCGGCCGTGCTCCACGAGAATCTGCTTGACCAGCTTGTTGATCGACTCTTCGTCGGTGAGGTCGGTCGGGTACACCGACGCGCTGCCGCCCTGCGCGACGATCTCGTCGCGCACCTCCTCGAGCTCCTGCTGCCTGCGGGCCACGAGTAGCGGAACGCCACCCTCGGCCGCGACTTTCAGTGCCGTCGCGCGCCCGATGCCCGACGACGCCCCGGTGATGATCACCCGGCGGCCGTCGAGCTCGCCGCGGTTGCCGTGCTTGCGTGCCCGGAACGGGTCGAGGTGCTCACGCCAGTACCGCCACAACGCCGGCGCGTAGTCCTCGATGCGGGGCACGTCGACACCGGCGCCGGCCAGCTCTTTCCGGGTGGACGCCGAGGCGAACACCGATGGGAACGCCATGGTTTCCAGCAGCACCGGCGGAATGCCCAGCCGCTCCAGGAACGCGTCCCGCGCGAGCGAGACCCCCGGCACGTGCTCGGTCAGCCTGACCAACCGCAGGATCCCGTCGGACAACCGCTTGTCGAGCTGGACGTTGATCGTGGGCGCGCCCGCCGCACGCGCGAAGGCGTTGTACACCGACACCACGGGCTGCGGCTCCGGGTTGACCAGGTGGAATGCGCAGCCGTCGAGATCCGGTTTCCCGGCCAGCTCCAGCAGCGCCTTGGCGACGTAGTCGACCGGCACGACGTTGGTGTCGCCCAGAGCGGGTCCCACCAGCGGCACGTTGGGCACGGCGCTGAGCCGGCTGATCGCCGTGAACAGGTAGTACGGACCGTCCACTTTGTCCATCTCGCCGGTCTCGGAATGCCCGACGACGACCGCGGGCCGGTACACCCGCCATGGCACCTCGTGCTGCTGCCGGACCAGTCGCTCGGCCTCGAACTTCGTGCGGTGGTACGGCGTGGGCAGGCGCTGGCCGACGTCGAACATGTCCTCGGTGAACACGCCTTCGTGATCACCCGCGACCGCGACCGAGGACACGTGGTGCAGACAACCCGCGCGCAGGTCGGCGGCCAGTTCGATGACGTTGCGCGTACCGTCCACATTGGCCCGGATGCTGGCGTCGTGGTCCGCGGTGAGGTCGTAGAGCGCGGCCAGATGCACGAGGTGGTCGACCTTGCCGCGGAGCCGTTCGCGGGTCTCCTCGTCGACACCGAGCTTCTCCTGGGAGAGGTCGCCCGTGACGAGGGTGACCCGGCCTGCGTTCGGCCAGCCCGCGACCAGGTTCGCGAGCCGCTCACGCGAGGTCTCGCGGACGAGCAGATACACCTCGTCGGCATCCTGCCTGCCGAGGAGAAGCTGCGTGAAATGGCGCCCGATCAAGCCGGTGGCGCCGGTTACGAGATAGCCGGGCATGGTCTGCACCCTTCGCCGCGTGCCGTTGGCACTGAGCATTCTGCTGCACGGACCGCGGTGAGACCACCGTCACACCCGAGTGGCGCCGTGCCGCCGGGGCCGGATCGGGCGAAGTCTGCCGTCCGGTTCGTCCGGGTGCGGGCGCTCGTGGCCCCGGACTAGGGTCGGCCGGTGTCGGCGGCGGCCGGGTCCGCCGAATAGGTAAAGTCGTCTTTACTTGAACGGGAACTGGTCAGCGGTCCACACCGTTGAACCTGATGCAGGTGCCAGGAGATCCAGGAGGATCAGGTGCGTTCCACTAGCAACCCCGCTTTCCGCAGGCTGCCCTCGGGCAATGCGGGCTACGGCCAGTACGGGCCGAACGTCGGCTTCAACCAACCACAGGGCGGCATACCCGGATACGGTATGCCGCAGGCACCCTCGGGGGCCGACGACCGTCCGATGACGGTGGACGACGTCGTCATCAAGACCGGCCTCTCGCTCGGTGCCGCGCTGATCACCGGTGTGATCACCGCGATCTGGGCGCAGGGGCAGGCGACCGCCGACGCGATGGGTCCCGTGCTCGGCGCACTGGTCGTGTCGATGCTGGTCGGCCTCGGGCTGTCGCTGGTGATGATCTTCCGGCAGAAGCCGAGCGGCCCGATGACGCTGCTGTACTCCGCCGTCGAAGGTGTGTTCCTCGGCGCGATCACCGGCCTGTTCGAGATGATCTACCCCGGCATCGCGCTGCAGGCGATCCTCGGTACCGCCGGCGTGTTCATCGCGATGCTGGTGGTCTACAAGACCGGCGCCGTGAAGGTCACGCCCAAGCTGACCAAGTGGATCATCGGCGCGACCGCGGGCGTGGTCGTCCTGATGCTCGCCAACCTGCTGCTCGGCCTCTTCGGCGTGAACATGGGGCTGCGCGACGGCGGGGCGCTCGCCATCATCTTCAGCCTCGTGGTGATCGGTATCGCGGCGTTCAACTTCCTCCTCGACTTCGACATGGCCGACAAGATGATCCGCGCCGGCATGCCGTCGAAGTGGGCCTGGTACGCCGCATTCGGCCTGATGACCACGTTGGTCTGGCTGTACCTCGAGATCCTTCGACTGCTGTCCTACCTGCAGAGCGACTGACGCTTCACCCGAAAAGGCAGAGGACGCCCGGTAACAGCCCGGGCGTCCTCTGTTGCTTTTTCGACCCGTTTGTGGAGTCTTGCCACCGAGAATGATCACGCAGTGTTAGATGCGAGGCATCAGTGTCTCTTTCACTTCTGTGAGGTCCGTGTGAGCGTTCCCCCATCGACGGGGCAGGACGGCCAGTCGAATCCCTACGCACCCCAGCAGCCCGCGCCGGCCGCCGGCATGCCGGGCCAACCCCCGCAGGCCGGTGGGCCTGGAGCCGGCCAGCCTGGTTTCGCGGCCTCGCCGGGCGGTTTCCCGCCGCCGGGCCAGCCCGGTGCCTTCCCGCCGCCCGGTGTGCACATCCAGCCGCCGAAGAAGAGCAAGCTGCGGTGGCTCCGGATCGTGATCCCCGTGGTCGTCGTGGTGCTGGTCGCGATCGGTGCGATCTCCTGGTTCACCAGTTCGCCGGATCGTGCCGCGGCCGGCGACTGCCTGAACATCAAGGAGTTCAAGGCCCAGGCCGACCCGAGCCGCGTGGACTGCAACGACCCGTCCGCCAATGTGAAGGTGGGCGTCCGGCTCGACGACGACAAAGCGTCCTGCCCCGACGGTGACTACGACCAGTACTCCGTCAGCGGCGCCGCCGACTACAAGCTCTGCCTCATGCTCAACGCGCGCGAAGGCGAGTGCTTCGCGAACGTGTCCGACAGCACCCAGGGCTACAAGACGGTCGACTGCGCCGACCCCGCGGCCGAGATCAAGATCCTCAAGATCGTCGACGGCACTGCTTCGGACTCGGCCTGCGGCGGGCTCGACCAGGCCGTCGCGGTGCGGTACTCGCAGCCTGCCACGACGCTGTGCGCAGGCCCGCCGAACAACACCTGACACGTCCGGTGGGGCGCCTGCCCGCGGGCGCCCCACCGACTCCCGTCAGCTCAGCCGTTCGAGCACCATGGCCATGCCCTGGCCGCCGCCGACGCACATCGTCTCTAGGCCCCACTGCTTGTCGTGGTGCTGCAGGGAATTGATGAGCGTCGACGTGATGCGTGCGCCGGTCATGCCGAACGGGTGGCCGACCGCGATCGCGCCACCGTTGACGTTCAGCTTCTCGATGTCGATGCCGAGGTCCTCATACGACGGGATGACCTGCGCGGCGAACGCCTCGTTGATCTCCACCAGGTCGATGTCGCCGATCGACATGCCCGCCCTGGCCAGCGCCTTCTTCGACGCCTCGACCGGGCCGTAGCCCATGATCTCCGGCGACAGCGCGGACACGCCGGTCGACACGATGCGCGCGAGCGGGGTCAGGCCCAGCTCCTTCGCCTTCGTGTCCGACATGATCACCAGTGCCGCCGCACCGTCGTTGAGCGGGCAGCAGTTGCCCGCGGTGACGCGGCCATCGGGCCGGAACACCGGCTTCAGCGCCGACACGCCCTCGAGGGTCACGCCGGGACGCGGGCCGTCGTCCTTCGCCACGACCGAGCCGTCGGGCAGCGTGACCGGCGTGATGTCCTTGGCCCAGAACCCGTCGGCGATCGCCTTCTCGGCGAGGTTCTGCGATCGCACGCCGAACTCGTCCATCTCCGCGCGGGACACGTTCTTCAGCCGCGCCAGGTTCTCCGCGGTCTGGCCCATCGCGATGTAGACGTCGGGGATCTGCCCGTTCTCGCGCGGATCGGTCCAGCTGTCGGCGCCCTCGCCGGCGGCCTTGGCCGAGCGGGCTTCGGCGTCGGCGAACACGGGGTTCTGCGTGTCGGGCCACGAGTCCGAGCTGCCGTTGACGAACCGCGACACGGCTTCCACACCGGCCGAGATGAAGACGTCACCTTCCCCGGCCTTGATCGCGTGCAGCGCCATCCGTGTGGTCTGCAGGCTGGAGGAGCAGTAGCGGGTGATCGTGCAGCCGGGCAGGTGGTCGTAGCCGAGTTCGACGGCGACGACCCGCCCCATGTTGAACCCGGACTCGCCGCCGGGCAGGCCGCAGCCGAGCATCAGGTCGTCGATGTGCTTCGGGTCCAGCTGTGGCACCTTGTCCAGCGCGGCCCGCACCATCTGCACGGCGAGATCGTCCGGCCGCATGCTGACCAGCGAGCCCTTGTTCGCGCGCCCGATCGGCGAGCGCGCCGCTGACACGATGACGGCTTCTGGCATGGTGGGACACTCCTTCGGTCGAGCTAAGCGCGTGCTTAGCACCATCCTGCCCCTTCCGAGCGCCTGGTCAAACCACAAGGGGATGGCCTGCACGGTTTAGGCTGGCCCGCGTGGAGTATTTCGAGCACGTCGTCGACCTCGTCGGCAACACCCCGCTGGTCAAGCTGAACGCGCTCACGGAGGGGCTCCAGCCGCTCGTGCTCGCCAAGGTCGAGTACCTCAACCCCGGCGGCAGCGTGAAGGACCGCATCGCGTTGCGGATGGTCGAGGCCGCGGAGGCGTCCGGCCGGCTCAGGCCGGGCGGCACGATCGTCGAGCCGACCTCGGGCAACACCGGCGTCGGCCTGGCGATGGTCGCCCAGCGCAAGGGCTACAAGTGCGTGTTCGTCTGCCCGGACAAGGTCAGCGAGGACAAGCGCAACGTGCTCAAAGCCTATGGCGCGCGCGTGGTCGTGTGCCCGACGGCGGTGCCACCCGAGCATCCCGACTCCTATTACTCCGTCTCCGATCGCCTCGTCGAGGAGATCGAGGGCGCCGGGAAGCCCAACCAGTACGCCAACCCGGAGAACCCCGCGAGCCACTACCACTCGACCGGGCCCGAGCTCTGGCGCCAGACCGACGGCCGGATCACGCACTTCGTCGCGGGCGTCGGCACCGGCGGCACCATCTCGGGCACCGGCAAGTACCTCAAGGAGGTCTCCGACGGACGCGTCGCCGTGGTCGGCGCGGACCCCGAGGGCTCGGTCTACTCGGGTGGCACCGGGCGGCCGTACCTGGTCGAGGGCGTCGGCGAGGACTTCTGGCCGGAGACCTACGACCGCGGGATCGCCGACGAGATCATCGCCGTCTCCGACGCCGAGTCCTTCGACATCACCCGCCGTCTCGCACTCGAGGAGGGCCTGCTGGTCGGTGGCTCGTGCGGGATGGCGGTCGCGGCCGCGCTGCGGCTTGCTGCGCGGCTCGGCCCGGACGACGTCGTCGTCGTGCTGCTGCCCGACGGCGGGCGCGGCTACCTGGGCAAGGTGTTCAACGACCAGTGGATGGCATCGTTCGGCTTCCTGACGGCCGACCAGTCCGGCGCCACGGTCGGCGAGGTGCTCAAGGCCAAGACCGGGTCGCTGCCCGATCTCGTGCACACCCACCCCAATGAGACGGTCTCCGAAGCGGTCGCGATCCTGTCCGAGTTCAACGTCAGCCAGATGCCCGTCGTGAGCGCCGAACCGCCGGTGATGGCGGCCGAGGTGGTGGGCGCGGTCAACGAGCGTGATCTGCTGGATGCGCTGTTCACGGGCAAGGCGAACCTCGCCGACCGGCTCGACCGGCACATGTCGCCGCCGCTGCCGACGATCGGTGCGAGCGAGCAGGTGAGCGCGGCGATGAAGGCACTCTCCGGCGCGGACGGGGCGCTCGTGCTACTCGACGGCAAGCCCGCCGGCGTGGTCACGCGGCACGACTTGCTGGGCTTCCTCGCCGGCCGGCGAGGCTAGTCGCATCGTTCGTTTCGCCCGGGGCGTTACGAGCGTCAACTGGCCATATCCGATACCGTGTGCCGCCAGTAGCCCGTTTTTGGCCATAGACAGTCCTATCAAGGGGGGTTCAAGACCCGCATGAGCGCTCCGCAGCCGCCGAATCAGCCCTGGGGTGGCGAGCAGCCACAGCAGGGTCCGCCGAGCGGTCCCCAGCAGCAAGACAATCCTTTCAGCTCGTCGGAGCCGACGCAGGTCGTGCAGCCCGGACAGTCGCCGGGGGGTGCGTTCGGCGAGACCGCCGAACCGACCCAGGTGGTGCAGCCCGGCCAGCCCCCCGAGGGACACGGTGGTGGCGGGGAAGCGCCGGGCGCCGAGTCCACGCAGCTCGTGCCGCCGGGTTCCCAGCCGCCGCCCGCGATCCCGTACGCGCCGCCGCCCAGCGCCGCGGACAACCCGGCCGCGCTCGGGCAGCAGCAGCCTGGCGGCTTCGGCCAGCCGCAGCCGCCAGGGGGGTTCGGACTACCGCCACAGCCTGGTCCTTACGGTCAGCCGCCGCAGGGGTACGGCCCGCCGCCGGGGCAGCCGGGTGGTTTCGGCGGCCCGCCGGGCTTCGGCGCCTCGCCCTACGGGGCTCCCGCCGGCGGCGGTGGCGGCGGCAACGCCCAGCTGATCGGCTGGATCGCCGCCGGCGTCGTCGCGGTGCTCGGCCTCATCGGCGCGATCCTCATGTTCACTCTGATGGGTGACTTCGGGAGTGGGTCCTCGAGCGGGGCCGACCAGTGCCGGGCCTCGCTCCAGCAGTACGGCGACACGAGCATCTGCGACCAGTTCGAGGACGCGGCCAGCGCGCCCGCATGGGCGTGGATCTACACGATCCTGCTTGCGCTCGGCGGTCTCGCCGCGGTCGGCGGCGGCGTGCTGCTGTTCCTGAAGAACAAGCTCGCCAGCTGGGTGCTTGTCGCCAGCGGCGCGATTCTGCTGATCTTCTCGATCCTCTTCGGGGCGCAGGCCGAATTCATCACCCGCATCGTGTTCACGCTGATCTTCGGCATCGTGATCGGCGCGATCGGTGCGCTGGCGCTCATCCCGTCGACGGCCGGGTTCTTCGGTCTCGGCGGCCCGTCCGGGCCCGGCGGCTTCGGTGGCCCGCCGACCGGTGGGTACCCCGGTCAGCCCGGTGGGTTCGGCCAGCCCGGTCCGTTCGGCCCGCCGAGCGGCGGCTTCGGGCAGCCGGGCCAGCCTGGTCCGTACGGTC
>DASZUO010000108.1:0-60527 GCA_035547575.1 Amycolatopsis sp.
CAACGACAAGCTGCCGACCGTCTCGTGGATCATCACCACCAGCACGCAGTCCGAGCACCCGGACTACACGCCTGCCGACGGCGCCGCGTTCGTCGCGGGCAAGATCGACGCGATCGCGTCGAACCCCGACGTGTGGGCCAAGACCGTGTTCATCCTCAGCTACGACGAGAACGACGGCCTGTTCGACCACGTGGTCCCGCCGATCCCGCCCGCGGGCACGCCCGGCGAGTTCACACGCGGCACCTCGCCCGGCGGCACCAAGGGCAACGGCCTCTGGGTCGGCGGCGGGTTCCGCGTGCCGTGCATCATCGTCTCGCCGTGGACCGCGGGCGGCTGGGTGTGCAGCGAGAACTTCGACCACACCTCGCAACTGCGGTTCCTGGAGCAGGTCACCGGCGTCACCGAGACCAACATCTCCGGCTGGCGGCGCACTACTTTCGGCGACCTGACGTCGGCGTTCCGGTTCAACGACCACAAGTCGCAGCCCCCGGTGCTGCCGGACACCAGCGGCCCGCTCACCCTGTCCCGCTACGAGGCCGCGAACCTGCCCGCTCCCGTGGTCCCGCCGACGGTCACCAAGCCCCCGACGCAGGAGCCGGGCGGCCGCAAGCACACCCACTGACCCACCTCCGCCGGGACGCTCACTTCGCGTCCCGGCGGATCATCCGGCCAGCGCCGGCGGCGACGGTCGTCGCGAAAATCCATCCCATCGCGATGAACCCGTCGCTGACCCACTTGTCCATGCCGTGCATGTACCAGCGGCCCTTGTTGCCGAAGTCGACGATCGGGACCAGCAGATCGGCCGTGTACCAGAACGGGTTCCACTGCAGGCCGGTCTCCTGCTGATCCACCGTGCAGCGCGGCCCGCGAACCAGCAAGGACTGGGCATCGCCGGGCTTGCCTGCCTGGTCCACACACGAGTCCACGCCGAGGCCGAAGTAGAGCGTGCCGATCACGAGCAGCCCGATCAGCCAGCCCAGCGCCCGCGCCGGCCGGTAGCCGTACCCGACCATCCAGCGCTGCAGCCAGCTCCACAACCGCACGCCCGGCCCGAAGACCCGGTAGCCCTGCGCCAGCGCCTCGTAGCGGTACTGCTGCTTGCGGAACAACACCGTGTCGGCGTGTTCCTCGTTGCCGCTGCTGCGCAACATCGTGGCCAGCTGGTCGTAGGGACCCGGCCGGTAACCGGCCATCGCGCGGCGCAACTGCTCGATGCGGACGTTGACGGCCCGGTCGTTCTTCATCCCGATCGGGCGGTGCAGCACGTCGTAGCGGAAGTCCTCCAGCTCGATCCCGCCCTCGCTGGCCCAGAACGCGTCGTTGTCGTCGAGTGTGCGGCAATGCGCGTGACGCAGCAGGATCCGGCCGCGCGGCACCGCACCCGGGGTGAGCAGCAGCTCGTCGGCGCTCAGATCGCTCGCGTCGAGCGCGATGTCGTGACCGGGCAGCGACTCGAAGATCGCGCCGTCCATGTCGATCCGGCGCATCGCCGTGGCACCGTCGAGGTTCACCCCGCCGATCGCGCGGAACGGCCGATCGCGGGACGTGGTGAGGCTGATGTTGCGCCCGACCCGGACCGTGCGCAGGTCCACCGAGTAGCTCGTCTCGGGCCGGACCGTCGGCGCGACCGCGTCCGTGCCGTAAAGCTCGATGCTTCCGCCGACCTCGATGCCCTGCAGCCGCAGCGTGCCCTCGATGGTCGCGTCGGGCAGATGCAGGTTGCCCGCCACCTTCATCCGGCGCGCGGAGAACACATCCCGGCCGCCGTGCTGCAGGTGCACCCGCCCGGCCAGCACGCTCCCGCCGATTTTCACGTCGGCCATCCGCAACTGGCCGACGGGCACGCGCAGGCCGGTGGCCTCCAGGTCGCCGCTGATCTCGCTGCCGTCCAGGTGCACCGCGCGGTCGTAGAACGGCTCGACCTTGCCGCGCTTGACCTTCACCCGCGCCCGCGCGAGCCGAAGCGTGCCGCCGATGCGCGCGTTGATCATCCGAAGGGTGCCGATGGCGGCCAGCCCGTCGGACAGTTCGACGTTGCCGTCCACCCGCAGCCGGTCCGCGACCAGCGCCGGCCACGGGTCGACGTAGGGGTCGCTGGAATCCCACGCCTCCACGGCGATCGGGCCACCCTGCGGGCTCGCCAGATCCGCACCGCGGAACACGATGTCGCCGTCGACGCGGGCGCTGGGCAGGTGCAGGATGCCACGCGAGCTGAACGGCTTGCGCTGCGTCGTGCCGCCGTAGCTGTCGACCTCGCACAGCAGGCTGCCGCCGATGTGCACACCGTTGCCGTCGAGCGCGAAGCCGCCGGGATTGTTCAGCGTGGCGCCGGAGAAGTTGACGTTGCCGCCCGTGCGCATGCCCGGAAGCCGGACCTGCCCTTCGGCCATCAGCCGGTAGGCGAGGAACGCGCCGCTGATGATCAACCGGTCGGCCTGCAGCGCGCGGCCGTGCGTGGACGCGATCCTCGTGCGCGTCAGCACGATCGAGCCCTCGATGACAGCGTCGGTGAGGTTGATGGCCGCGTCCGGCACGCCGCGTTCGCGGGTGTCGCCCCGCTGCACGGCGGTCTCGCCGTCCTCGGTGCCGCCAGGGTCGGGCTGCACGACGCTGCGGATGAGCCGGACGTCGTTGCGGCTACGCAGGTTGCGGGCCTTCAGACCGGGCAGCCAGCAGCGCCGGAACACCAGCCCGAGCAGCTTCGCCTCGCGCACGTCCGGCGGGTTCTCGAAGCGGCAGTTCTCGAACCGGAACAGGCAGTCGAGGTCGGCGCCGCGCAAGTCGAGGGTGCCGGTGACGTAGGCGTTCTCGACGGGCACGATCGGCGCGTTGCCCGCGGACCTGCGCAACCGCAGCAGACCCCCGCCGCCGGGTTCGAGCAGCGGCTTGAGCAGTTCGCTCGCCGCGAGGTGGTATCTCGCGTCCGGCACACCGGCGAACGGGTCGAGTGGGGGCAGTTCACGCTCGGCCGGTCCCGGCATCCGCCGTCCTCTCAGTGTCCATGCGCGTCCTACGTCACCGTTGGGTGATCACAACCTTACTGAGACGGTTACTCCGGACGTGCAGTTCCGCTGAACAGGCGAGTTAACGCGGTTATCGTCGGTATGTATGGAGGCCCTCGCGGAGCTGAGACGGGTCACCGATGCGGTGACGTACGGTGAGCTCGCGACCCTCCGTCGCAGACTGTGGGCCGACGAGGAGGACGCCTACCGCTGGTTCGGCCAGTACCTGCCTGCCGTCCCCGAGGACCGGCACAAGATCGAAGCCGCGTTCGAGGCGGACGTGCGCCGCGCGATCGAGGCCGGCGGGCCGCTCGGCGTGTGGTGCGCCAAGCTCCGGCGGGACATCGCGCCCGTGATGCCGCTGGACCGGCTGCTGGCGCACTGGCCGCCGCTGGACCACCCGGTGATCTCCCCCAACGTCGCCGCCTGGCGGGTGTTGTCCCGCTTCGGCGGTGTGTTCGAGGTGGAGGAGGGCTGGGCCGCGGTGCCGGACGTCGCGAGTGCGGTCACCACGACAAGGGACGCCATCGCCGAACTCGCCGAATCGCTGACCGCCACCGCCCCCGCCGCGGTGCTGACGGCCCGCGGACTCCGGCTCACCGACGACGAACTGGTCCGCTGGCTCTGGCACTGCGGCTACCGTGTGACGGCCCCCGAACTGCACCAGCCGCGCCGCTCGCTGCACCGCGCGTTCGAGCGGATCTCGGCGGGCAAGCGCACCACACGCGGGCCGACGGCCACCGATTCGGTGGCGGAACTGCTGGCACAGCACGGATCCCCGCTGCATCTCGACGAGATCCTCCGAAGACTCGAGCGGCGTTACAGCCGGGGGCCGCTCTACAACCGGCTCAACGCCGACCCTCGTTTCGTGCGTGTCGCACCGAGCACGTTCGCGCTGGCCGACTGGAACCTGGAGCCCTACTCCGGGCCCGGCGGGTCCAGCACCGAGAACGCGATCCGGCTCATCGAGACCGCGGGCAGGCCCCTGCATCTCGACGAGATCAGGACCCGTCTCGACAAGACCATCACGCGTGAGGGACTGCGCAACGCCCTCAACTCCACCGGCCGGCTGATCCGCGTCGCCCCGTCGACCTATGCGCTCAGACGTCCGCGGTGACCATCACCGGGTGGACGGCTGGATCGCCGTGTCCGTCGCCGCGGCTGCTCAGCCGTTGGCGTGAGCGTCCAGGACGTGTGCGACGGTTTCGCTGATCCGGCGGGCCTGGCCGAGGTGCAGCCACTCGTCCGGGACATGGGCGTTCGAGTCCGGGCCGAGCGCCCCCGTGACCAGGAACTGGGCCTGCGGGTACTTCTGCGCCAGCAGCCCCATGAACGGGATCGAGCCGCCGAGCCCGCTCGACCGCCACGGCGCGCCGAACACCTGCTCGCTCACCTGCTCCAGCACCGTCGACAGCCAGGGCGCCGGGTCCGGCGCGTTCCAGCCGGTCGCGTGCTCCACGCCCGACAGTTCCACCGTCGCCGAGTACGGGACGTCCGTGGTCAGTGTCTTCTCGACCGCCGCAAGCGCCGCGGCCGAGTCCGCCGTCGGCGGCAGGCGGAGGCTCAGCGCCAGCGTCGTCGATTCTCGCAGCACGTTCCCCGCGTCGGCGGGCAGCGGGAACCCGGCCGCGCCGATCACCGACAGCGTTGGCCGCCACGTGTTGTTCAGCGTCAGCTCCAGCTCGTCGTCGGCGACCGGCCGCGTGCCACCGTGCAGCGGGAACGCGGACTTGACCGCGCCCGGCGCGACCTGCACCGTCGCCGCCGCTTCGGCCCGGCGGTTCGCCGGAATGTCGACGTTCAGCTCCGCCGGCTTGATCTCGCCCGTCTCGGCGTCCTCGAGCCGGTCCAGCAGTTGCCGCAGCACCCGGAACGAGCTGGGCACGACGCCGCTCGCGAGCCCCGAGTGCTGCGCCGAGTCGAGCACCCGCACCGTCACATGCGCCTGCACCAGCCCCCGCAGGCTCGTGGTCAGCCACAGCCGTTCGTAGTCGTTGCCGCCGGAGTCCAGGCAGATCACCAGCGACACCGTGCCGAGCCGTCCCGCGAGGTGCTCGAGGTAGCGCGGCAGGTCGGGGCTGCCCGACTCCTCGCCGGTCTCGAGCAGGATCACCGATCGCGCGTGGCTGCCACCGGCCGCCCGGATCGCCTCCAGGCCCGTCACCGCCGCGTACCCCGCATACCCGTCGTCCGCCGAACCGCGGCCGAACAGCTTGCCGTCGCGGACCACCGGTGTCCACGGACCCAGGCCCTCGGCCCAGCCGCCGACCGGGGGCTGCTTGTCCAGGTGGCCGTAGAGCAGCACCGTGCCGCGGTCCTCGGTGCCGGGCGACGCGGGCACGTCGACCAGCAGCACCGGGCTGCGGTCCTCCACCCGGACGACCTCGATGGTCGCGCCGGGCAGGTCTCGGCTCGCGATCCAGCCGCGAACGTGCTGCACGGCGGCGTTCAAATGCCCGTTCTCGGCCCAGTCCGGGTCGAACGCCTGCGACAGGGCCGGGATCCGCACCAGGTCGCACAGGCTCGGGAGAACTTCGGTGTCCCACAGGCGGGCCACGGTGTCACGCACGGTTGTCTGCTCCACGGCCGTCATTGTGCCAGCGGCCGCCAGCCTGTGGCGCAGCTCACGCCCTCATAGCCCTCCCGCGGGCAGCGCCGCGACGACGCAAATCCAACGGCTGGTCACGCCCCGTGTGCATTACCGACTCTCGGCACCCACACCATCGGTCGTCCTATGGTTTTCGCAGCTCAAGAGGGCTTTTGGGGCAACAAATCCGCGGCCGTGACTCACCGCGGGAGCCGCGTTCGTGACAGGATGACGACGTAAGCCGTCACGGCCGACGGTGACCCGAGCGCCTCGGACCCGATGCGTGGGGTGGCCGCCGGTCCCAGTCGTGCTGGTTGCCACAAGCGACCTTTGCGACGCTGACATCGAGGAGCACGCGCATGTCGTCTGCCGAACAGTGGACGCACCCGGAGCCCGGGGAAGGACCGGCCGCACGAGCGGCGCAACCGTCCCGGGAGCAGGTGATCGCCGGTTTGCGAGCAACGTCTGAAGGTGGCGCTGAGCTGACCCAGCTGCTCACGCCCGAAGGTGAACGAGTACCCGCCCCGCTTTTCGATCGCTATGTCGCCGATGTCGACGGCGCCGCATTGTGCGGGCTGTACCGCGACATGGTGCTGGTGCGCCGCGCGGACCGCGAGTCCAACGCGATGCAGCGACAGGGCCAGCTGGGTATCTGGGTTCCGTTGCTTGGCCAGGAAGCCGCGCAGATCGGTTCCGGCCGGGCGCTGAAACCCCAGGACATGGCCTTCCCGAGCTACCGGGAGCACGGCGTCGCCTACACCCGTGGCGTCGATTTCCGTGAGCTGCTGGGCATTTTCCGCTGTACCGACCACGGAGGCTGGGACTTCAAGGCGCACCGCTTCCACCCGTACACGATCGTCATCGGGAACCAGGTGCTCAACGCCGCCGGGTACGCGATGGGCCAGCGGTTCGAGGGCAGGGTCGGTGACGACGACGGTGAAGCCACCATTGTGTATTTCGGCGACGGCGCCACCAGCCAGGGTGACGTGCACGAGGGTTTCGTGTGGGCGGCGGTGTACGACGCGCCCCTGGTGTTCTTCTGCCAGAACAACCAGTGGGCGATCTCCGAGCCCACCGAGCGGCAGTCGCGGCTGCCGTTGTATCAGCGCGCCCGTGGCTACGGCTTCCCCGGCATCCGCGTGGACGGCAACGACGTGCTGGCGTGCCTGGCGGTGACCCGGTGGGCGCTGGAGGAGTGCCGGCACGGGAACGGCCCGGTGCTGATCGAGGCGTTCACCTACCGCATGGACGCGCACACCACCACCGACGACCCGACGCGCTACCGGCTCTCCGACGAGCTGGAGGCGTGGAAACTGAAGGACCCGATCGAGCGGGTGCGGGTGCATCTGGCCCGCAACGGTCTGGCGGACCAGACCTTTTTCGACCAGGTGCAGGCCGAGGCCGACCAGTTCGCGGCGGAGTTGCGGGAGTACACGTTCAACATGCCGGAACCACCGCCGGACCGGGTGTTCGCGAACGTCTATGCCGAACCTTCGGCGGCGCTGGAGGCTCAGCGCGCCGAGTATCTGTCCTATCTCGACGGTTTCGCGACGGCGGGTGAGCGATGATGGCCGCGCCGGTGAAGTCCGAAATGGACACTCCCTCGACGGTGCGGACGCTGACCATCGGAAAGGCGCTCAACCTGGGTTTGCGTGCCGCGATGGAGGCCGATGACAAGGTCATCGTGCTCGGGGAGGACGTCGGCAAGCTCGGCGGGGTTTTCCGCATCACCGACGGGCTGCAGAAGGACTTCGGGGAGCAGCGCGTGCTGGACACGCCGCTGGCCGAGTCCGGCATCATCGGCACCGCCGTGGGGCTGGCGGTGCGCGGGTTCCGCCCGGTGTGTGAGATCCAGTTCGAGGGGTTCATCTTCCCCGGTTTCGACCAGATCTCCAGCCAGCTCGCCAAACTGCACTACCGCTCGCAAGGCCGGATCAAGGTGCCGGTCGTGGTGCGGGTGCCCTACGGCGGCGGGATCGGCGCGGTGGAGCATCACTCCGAGTCCCCGGAGTCGCTGTTCGCGCACATCCCGGGCCTCAAGGTGGTGTCCTGCGCCAACCCGCCGGACGCGTACTGGATGATCCAGCAGGCCATCGCCTGCGACGACCCGGTGCTGTTCTTCGAGCCCAAGCGGCTCTACCACAACGGGCAACTCAAGTCCGAAGTGGACACGGTGAACCCGGTGGGTCCGCTGTTCGCCTCCCGCGTGCTGCGCCAGGGCACCGAGGCGACGCTCGTGGCGTACGGGCCGTCGGTGAAGGTGTGTCTCGACGCGGCGACAGCCGCGGCGGAGGAGGGTCGGTCGCTGGAGGTCATCGACCTGCGCACGATCTCGCCGCTGGACCTGGGCCCGGTGTTCGAGTCGGTGCGCCGCACCGGCCGGCTCGTCGCCGTATCCGAGGCACCCTCGGAATCGTCGGTGACCGCCGAGGTCGCGGCACGGGTGCAGCAGGAATGCTTCTACTCCCTCGAAGCCCCGGTGCTGCGGGTGACCGGTTTCGACACGCCCTACCCGCCCTCGAAACTCGAGGAGCACTACCTGCCCGACCTGGACCGGGTGTTGCATGCCGTCGACCGCTCGCTGGGGTGGTGAGACGTGCCGGACTACAAACAGTTCCTGCTCGCCGACACCGCCGAAGGCCTCACCGAAGCCGAGATACTCAGCTGGCGGGTCGAACCCGGCGACGAGGTCGCCGTCAACCAGATCGTGGTCGAGGTGGAGACCGCGAAGGCCGCCGTCGAACTGCCGATCCCGTGGGCGGGCAAGGTCACCGAGCTACTCGTGCAGCCCGGTCAGACGGTCGCGGTCGGCGCCCCGCTCCTGACCATCGATCTCGACCCCGCCGGGTCCGCGGTCAACGGGTCGGCACCGGCCGACGAGGAAATGAAACCCCTCGTCGGCTACGGCTCGAAGACCGTCTCAGTGCAACGGCGGGCCCGTAAGGCCGCCGAACCGGTCAGTGAGCCCGCCGCGCCCGTGAAGGGCGGGTACGTGCCACTGGCGAAACCGCCGGTGCGCAAGCTGGCCAAGGACCTCGGTGTCGACCTGAGCACTCTCGCCGACTCCACCGACCGTGTCATCACCCGCGAGGACGTCGAACGCGCCGCGACCCCGGCGGCGGCCGCGGGCGTGCGGGAACGGCGGGTGCCGATCAAGGGCGTCCGCAAGGCGACCGCGCAGGCCATGGTGCACAGCGCGTTCACCGCGCCCCACGTCACCGAGTTCCTCACCGTCGACGTCACCCCGATGATGGAACTACGGGAACGGCTCAGGACCGACCGCGCGTTCGCGGGCGTGAAACTCACGCCGCTGGCGTTCGCGGCGAAAGCCGTGTGCCTCGCGGCGAAACGCACCCCGGACGTCAACGCGACCTGGGACGAGGAAGCCGGCGAGATCGTCTACAAGGACTATGTGCACCTCGGTATCGCCGCCGCGACCCCGCGCGGGCTCGTGGTCCCCAAAATCCGGGACGCCGACGCGATGTCGCTGCCGGAACTGGCGGCCGCGCTCGACCAGCTCACCGCGACCGCCCGCGAGGGCAGGACACCGCCGGCCGACATGCTGGGCGGCACCATCACCATCACTAACGTCGGCGTTTTCGGCGTCGACACCGGCACACCCATCATCAACCCCGGCGAGGCCGCGATCCTCGCCTTCGGCGCCATCAAGGACATGCCGTGGGTCGTGGACGGCGAACTGGCGGTGCGCAAGGTGCTGCAACTCGCGCTGAGCTTCGACCACCGCCTGGTCGACGGGCAGCAGGGCTCGCAGTTCCTCGCCGACGTCGGGGCACTGCTGGCCGACCCGGCCATGGCCATCACCTACTGACGCGACGGGGAGCCCGGTCCGGGCTCCCCTTTCGCATATCCGCTTGACGGAGTGAGCGCGCACTCCGCCGACTGGGCGGCATGAACTCCACGGGGACGAAGCGGCGCGCGCCCGGCATGAGCCAGGAGAAGCGCCGAGAGATGATCATGAACGCCGTGCTGCCGCTGATCGTGGAGCACGGCGCCAGGGTCACCACCGCGCAGATCGCGCGCGCCGCCGGCATCGGCGAGGGCACGATCTTCCGCGCGTTCAAGGACAAGGACGAACTGATCGAGGAGTGCGTGCTACAGGCGCTGCGCCCCGATGCCGCGATCGGCCTCATCGCCGAGATCCCGCTCGATGCGCCCCTCGGCACGCGGCTCGCCGAGGCCGCCGACGCGCTGCGCGCCCACCTCGAACGGATGGGGGCGCTGATGGCGTCGCTGCACGAGTCCGGCCAGACGAGGAACCTGCGCGAACGGCACCGCGGCGGCGATCGCGCGGCGTCGGTCGCCGCGATGCGAGAGGCGATCGCGGAACTGTTCGAACCCGAGACGGACGCGCTGCGCCTGCCCGCGCAGCAACTGGCCACGATGTTCCTGGCGCTGCTGTTCAACCGCGCCCGCGACGAGCACACGCCGGACCTGTCGCAGCTCATCGACGTGTTCCTGCACGGGGCGGTGACCACCAGATGATGCACGGCGGGGGCGCTCCGGTTGGGCTGCGTAAGCGGCTGCGCAAGGCGAGCAGCACGGTGCCCGACAGCGGACTGACCGGCCCGATCGACATTCCCGACCCGAAGCAGGACGACGCGCCCAAGGACCTGCGCGCACGGTGGTACCGGCTGCGCACGAACATCGCGGGCACGGTGCGCGGCCTGCCACGGGTGGTCAGCCTGACCTGGCAGGCCAGCCCCGCGATGACCATCCTGATCGCACTGTCCACAGTGGTCGGCGGGTTGATGCCGACGCTCACCGCCTACATCGCGAAACTGTTGCTGGACAGCGTGGTCGCGGCCGTCCAGGGCCACGGCTCGACCGGGCGGATCGTCGAGATCACGCTGTTCCAGCTCGGCGTGTTCACCTTCACCGCGCTCAGTACGGCACTGACCAACGTCGCGCAGCAGTTGCTGCAGGAACGCATGACGCTGACCATCCGGCACCGGGTGATGGCGCACGCGGCCCGCCTCGACCTCGCGTTCTTCGAGGGCTCGGAGTCCTACGACCTGCTGCGCCAGGCGTCACAGGAGGCGCCGTCGCGGCCGGTGTCGATGATGACGTCCGCGCTGAGCCTGATCCGCACCGGCATCACGTTCGCGAGCATGGTCGCGCTGCTGGTGGCGGTGAGCCCGCTGCTGGCCGCCATCGCCCTGCTGGCGCCGCTGCCCGCGTTCATCTCGCAGTCGAAATACGGATCGCGCGCGTTCATGCTGGCGCTGTTCATCTCCCCGATCCGGCGGCGGATGGACTACCTGTCGTCGCTCGTCACAACCGACACCTACGCCAAGGAGACCAAGGTCTTCGGGCTCGGCGACTACCTCGTCGACCGGTTCTGGCGGCTGGGGCGCACCTACTACGCGCGCGAACGAAAGCTGACCGCGACGCGGAACGTCGTCGGCACCGCGTGGGGTCTGCTGTCGACACTGGCCGGCTCCGGCATCGCGCTCTACATCGCGCTGGAAGCGGTGGCCGGGCGGCTGACCATCGGTGACCTGGCGCTGTACACGAGTGCGGCGACCGCGGTGCAGACGTCGGTGCAGGGCCTGTTCAACGGTTTCACCGGGATGTACGAGAACAACCTGTACCTGGACACGCTGTACCAGTTCCTCGGCACGAAGCCCGTCATCACCGCACCTCCGCGGCCGCGGCCGCTGCCGTCGCCCGTGCGGGGGCATGTCGAGTTCCGGGACGTGTCGTTCAGCTATCCCGGCGCTGACGAGGCGGCGCTGGACAGTGTCAGCTTCGAGATCCGGCCGGGCGAGACAGTCGCGGTGGTAGGGCGCAACGGTGCCGGCAAGTCGACACTGTTCAAGCTCCTGTGCCGGCTGTACGACCCGACGGCGGGGCGGATCCTGCTCGACGGCGTGGACATCCGCGAGTTCGACCCGGACGAGCTGCGCACCCAGATCAGCGCGATGTTCCAGGACTACGTGACGTATCAGGGCACCGCGGCCGAGAACATCGGACTCGGGCAGCTGAGCGAACTGGAGGACCGCGAGCGGATCATCGACTCGGCGCGGCGGGCCGGGGCGGCGGAGCGGCTCGAGCGGTTGCCGCGAGGGTACGACAGCCCGCTGGGCCGGTGGTTCGACCAGGGCGTGAGCCTGTCCGGCGGCGAGTGGCAGAAGGTCGCGCTGGCGCGGGCGTTCATGCGGGACGCGCCGCTGCTGATGCTCGACGAGCCGACGTCAGCGCTGGACGCGCAGGCCGAGCACGATCTGTTCACGCGGTTGCGGGCGCTGGCCGCCGGCCGCACGACGCTGTACATCTCGCACCGCTTCTCGACGGTCCGGCAGGCGGAGAAGATCCTGCTGCTGGAGCGGGGCAAGCTGACCGAACAGGGCACGCACGAGGAGCTGATGGCGCAGCGCGGCGACTACGCTGACCTGTTCACGCTGCAGGCGGCGGCGTACCTGGAGGACTGATGGAATTGCACGTCGGCTGTGCCATGTGGACACACCCGGCCTGGCCAGGGCACGGGTTGCCGCCGCGGGATCGCCTGCGCGCCTACGCGAGCCGGTGCAACGCGGTGGAGGGCAACACGACCTTCTACGCGACCCCGTCCGCCGCCACGGTCGCGTCGTGGGCCGACCAGACCGAGCCGGATTTCCGGTTCCTGCTCAAGCTGCCCCGTGCTGTCACCCACGAGCGGCGCCTCGCGGATGTCGCCGGGCCGATGCGGGCTTTCCTCGACACGATCGAGCCCCTCGGGGAGCGGGTGCACGCGCTGTGGGTGCAGCTGCCGCCGTCGTTCGGGCCGGACGATCTCGGGGCCCTCGCGGCGTTCCTGCGCCGGGTGCCGCGTGCGTATCGGCAGGCCGTCGAGGTCCGGCACCCGGCGTTCTTCGAGGACCCGTGCGATCTGGAGCGGGTCCTCGGCGCGGCCGGGGCGGAATGGGTCACGTTCGACACCACGGTCCTGTTCGCGACCCCGCCGGTCAGCGACGCCGAGCGCGAGTCATGGCAGAAGAAGCCGCGCCTGCCCCGGCGATCACAGGCGCTGACCGCACACCCGGTGGTCCGCTACATCGGCCGCGACGACCCGTCCCGGACAGTGGCGGGCTGGCAACACTGGCTCGAGACGGTGACAGGCTGGCTCCACGAGGGCCGCTCACCGACGGTTTTCGTGCACACCCCGGACAACACCGAGGCGCAGGCACTCGCGCGCCGGTTCCACGCCGAAGTCCGGGCCCGCGTTCCGGCACTGGCACCTCTCCCGGAGCCGATCCCGACGGACCCGCTGACACTGTTCTGACGCGGGGTCGCAGACCAGGATCTGGCCGACTTGCTTCTAGTTCTGAAAAAGTTCAGAATTGACGCATGGATACCAGGGAAGTGCAGTGGAGTGAACTCCAACGCGACCCGAAGAGCGTCGCCGCCCTGGCCGACGAGGGCGATGTGCGTGTCCGGCGGCGTGACGGTGCGGCACTCCTGCTCACGCGAGAGGACCGCGCACAGTCCGCTTCCGAGGGCTCTATCTCCGCAGCGCGCGCCTTGCGGAATGTGCTCGTGCACCTTGCCCCCGAAGTCGCGGCAGCAGCACTGCTCGACGAGTTCCCGTGGGTGGACGTGCTGTCCGAGGAAGACCAAGCGCAGTTCGTCACGGATTTCATCCGCTCGGTCCAGGCTTCCGCTGAGCTGGGGCAGTGGTCTGTATTGGCACAGACCATCACGGAGTGGAAGAGCACGGCGTCCATCCACGCGGATCCAGTACTTCGCAGTAAACTCGCCGGCCCGCTGAACGACGATCTCGGCCGGGTCCCCGCTCCCACGGAAGTCTGACATGTCTGCCAAACGCGGTGACCGTGTCGCCCCACCTGCCCGTCCCGGCCATTGGGAAGCACGTTTTGCCACATCGGAGGCGGCAAAAGGCTGGGAGGAACTCTGCCAGACCGCACGAGCGAACACCTGGGAGGCGTGGATCGTTCTCACCGAACGCCCAACAGCGCCCGAGAACGTCACGCGTCAGCACAGGCTCAAAGGGTCATACGCCGCTCGTGAGGTCAACGGGCGAACACTCGACCAATGGCAATATGAGGTCACGGCCGGGGGACGGATCTGGTGCTGCCCGGATCCCGTACGGCGGATCCGTCAGCTCTCCGACACGCCCAGGCCGACCGGGCAGGAAACGCCGGTGCCACCCAAGCCGCAGTAGCCGTTGGGGACCTTGTGGAGGTACTGCTGGTGGTAGTCCTCCGCGTAGTAGAACTCTCCCAGCGGGGCGATCTCCGTGGTGACGCTGCTGTAGCCGGCGGTCTTGAGTGCGCTCTCGAACGACTCGCTGGACGACTCGGCCGCGGCGCGCTGCTCGTCGTCGGTGTAGTAGATCGCCGAGCGGTACTGGGTGCCTACGTCGTTGCCCTGCCGCATGCCCTGCGTCGGGTCGTGGCCTTCCCAGAAGACCTTCAGCAGCGCCTCGTACGAGACCTGCGCCGGGTCGAACACCACGAGCACCACCTCGGCGTGCCCGGTCAGGCCGGTGCACACCTCCTCGTACGTGGGGTTCGGGGTGTGCCCGCCCGCGTAGCCGACCGCCGTCGAGTACACGCCGGGGGTGCGCCAGAACAGCCGCTCGGCGCCCCAGAAACAGCCGAGGCCGAAGACCGCCGTCCGCAGGCCCTCCGGGAACGGCGGCTTGATCCGCCGGTCGGGGTAGACGTCGTGGAACTCCGGTGCCGGGATCGGCTGCGCCCGCCCGGGCAGCGCCTCATCGGCCGTTACGCGCTTGGTCTTGTCCATGCCGAACCACGCCATGTTTCCCAGTGTACGGCGGGGCGCATTCACCCGTACGCGATAACGTAGGCCCGGGTTGACGCCAGATCCCGAGGAGCACCAGATGAGTTGGCAGGACGAGCTGCGCCGTCTGGATGCCGAGTTGGCCAAAGGCACCATCAGCCTGCACGACCACCGCAAACTGCGTGAGGAACTCCTCGCCGCGGCCGCCGGACGGTTCGAGCCCGCAGCGCGGCGCCGCGGCAAATCCGCCGAGTGGCCGGCCGCGCTGCTGGAGTCGGAGCGGTCCACCACCGCGCCCAGCCCGGCGGACGAGCGGGCGACCGAGCAGATGCCCTACCCGCCCATCAGCGAGGCACCCACCGTCGTCACCCGGCCCGTCGGTCCGCTGCCGGCACTGACACCGCCGCCGGACAAGGCGCACCGGGTGCCACCGCTGCCCACCGTGCCCGTGCGGCAGTCCAGCCAGAAGCGGACGTGGCTGTTCGTGACCGCGAGCGTGGTGCTCACGCTGGTGTTGATCATCGTCGCGAGCGTGATCCTGCTGAACCGGGACAAACCGGCGCCGGCCACCGCACTCCCGGCGCCCACCACCGGGAGCAGCGTTCCGTCCGTGCCGCTGGCCCAGCGACTGCCCACGCTGCCCGGCACCGCGAACGCCGACAGCGGCACCGTGCCGGTCGGCGACGGGCCGCGCCGTGGCCTCTACCCGGCGGACGCCGCTCAGGAGTTCACCCAGAGCGGAGCCGGCACGGTCGAGTACCGGGCCTCGTCGGCGGGCACGGAACTCTACTTCCTGCTCGCCATCCAGACCGGCACCGCCGACCAGGCGCGCGCGGTCGCGGACTTCATGCGCGACGGCGCACTGAAGAGCGGCTTCACCCCGTTGCCCGACGACGTGTCGATCGTGACCGGGGTCCAGAACGGCCGGACGATGAACGGCACCTGGTACTCCTCCGACAACGTCGCGATCGTCTTGTGGGTTGCGCAGCCGGTGAAGACCCACAAGGACGCGCAGCTCAAGCAGTCTCTTGACCAGACAAGATCGGTGCTGCAGCAGGCTCTGCCTGCGCGATGACCGGCGCCGGTGCCGCCCGGACCGCGGGCGGTGCCGTCTTCAGTAACCGGCGCAGGCGCGAGGTCGGCTCCTCCACGAACCGCCAGGACAGCTGCCCGGCCAGGTACGCGGCGGGCAGCGACAGCACGGCGAGCACCCACGGATCGCGGACCCCGGCCATGATGATCAGCTGCTGGACGAGGAAACCCCAGATCGAGATCCCGTAGCTGCCGTAGACCCAGTCCCCGGCGCGTTCCAGCCGTTTCGGCCAGTGCCTCGCCATGGTCACCGCGCCGTAGGCCGCCATCAGGGGCAGCGTGAACCGGTTCGCCGGGGTCTGGCTCAGCGCCAGCCAGATCACGAACAACGCCACGGCGATCGAGGGCCGGAACGGGATCCGGTCCTGGAAGGCGTGCAGCACCATGCCGATCGCGAACGGCACCAGGAACGACACCGTCGACCCGAGCGGGATGTTGAGGATCGACACCTCGCCCTGGGACAGGAAGCTCGCCTGCAGCACGACGTCCGCGTACACCAGCCCCGCCAGCAGGACCAGCAGGATCAGGCGCGTCGCACCGAACGCGATCAGCACTCCGAGCAGCAGCACGACGCCGTAGCCGAGGATCTCCATCGGCATCGTCCACAGCGAGCCGTTCGCCGAGTAGGGGTAGGGGTTGTTGTCGAACACGCCGGGCAGCCGGTGCTGCAGCAGCATGACCAGGCTCGTGCCCAGCAGGTAACGCCACGTCTGGGGGTGCGTGAAGTAGTCCGCCACGGGCCACGTCGTCACCAGCGGGCCGACGACGAACGTCGTCACGGCGACCACCAGCACGAGCGGCGGAAGGATGCGCAGCAGCCGGCGGGCACAGAAGCGCCACCACGACGGATCCCGCGACCAGCTGTGCTGGATCTGGTAGCCGCTCATCGCGAACAGGGCGAACAGGCCGACGTATCCGGGTGCGATCTGCCAGGACGGCGGGAAGATGGTCGACCGGTTGTGGACGAGCAGCGCCCAGCAGTGGTCGAGGACGATCAGCAGTGCGCCGATGGTGCGCAGCCACGCGAACCCGAGATGGGGGTTGGCATGGGACTTCCCACATGATCTTCGCATGGCTTCGCCGATGTTACCAATCCGACCAAAAGTAGGCAGACCCCGAGCAGCGCGAAACCGTTGCTACGCAAGCCGGATAGCCGTGACTGTGGTCGGATTGGTAACGAACGGCACAGTAGCGGCTCACGCATGCGTGCGGACCCGAACCGGTGGGGCGGGTACCCGTGACGGTGACGCGACGGCCGGGCGCGGCGCCCGCAGGTGCCGCCGCAGCCGCTGCGTCGGCTCCTCCACGAAACGCCACGACAACTGGCCCGCCAGGTAGGCCGCGGGTACGGCCAGCGCGATCAGCAGCCACAGATCCCGTACCCCGGCCATGATCAGCAGCTGCTGGATCGGGAAGGCCCAGATGTAGGTCCCGTAGCTGCCGTAGACGTAGGGCGCCGCACGCTCCAGCCGCTTCGGCCAGTGCATGGCCAGCGTGATCGCGCCGTAGGAGGCGGCAAGGGCCAGCAGGTACCGGCCCGCGAACGTCTGGCTCGTCGCGATCCACAGCGCGACCAGGACGAGCGCGGCGACCGGCCGGAACGGAATCCGGTCCCGGTAGGTATGCAGGATGACGCCGAGCGCGAACGGCACCAGGAACATCACCGTGGACCCGAGCGGAAGCTGGATCAGCGAACCGCCGCCACCGTGGTACTCGAACGTGGCCTGCCACATCGTGTCGGCGTAGACCAGCACCCCGAGGATCACGAACAGCACGAGCCTGGTGACGCCCAGCGCGATCAGCACACCGGCCACCAGCACGATCCCATAGCCGAGCAACTCCATCGGCAGCGTCCACAGCGAGCCGTTCGCCGACCACGGGTACGGGTTGTCCGCGAAGACACCCGGAAGCTGGTGCTGGAGCAGGAAAAGCACGGTCGTGCCGACGAGGTAGCGCCACGTCTGGAGGCTGGTCCAGTAGTCGTGCCCCGACCACGTCGTGACTAGTGGGCCAATCACGAACACGGTCACCGACAGGACGACCACCAGCGGCGGCAGGACGCGCAGCAGGCGCCGCGCGGCGAACCGCCACCACGAGGGATCACGGGTCCAGCTGTCCTGGATCTGGTAGCCGCTCATCGCGAAAAAGCCCATGAGCGCGATGAATCCCGGGGACATGTGCCAGGACGCGGGGAAGATCGTCAGCCGGGTCGGGTCGAGGAGGGGACGGCAGTGGTCGACCACCACCGTGATCGCACCGATCATCCGCAACCACGCGAATCCGACATTCGGATCGGCGTGGATCTTGCCCGCCCGTCCCCACATGGCGGCAGATGGTAATCCATTTACCGCCGCCGCCTGAGCGAAACCGGTGAATAACTTACGGCAGCAGTGCTCGGAGGACGCTTCGCGCCACGTCCGGACCGAACTGCCGTCGAACGGCGATCTTCCCGTGCTCGGACAGCCGCTGCCACGTCTTGTCGTCCTCCAGCAAGGTCACGACATGCTCGGCGAGTTCCTCGGCGGTCTCCCCGATCAGCACGCTGTCGCCGTGCTCGACATGCATGCCCTCGGCCGCGATCGACGTCGCGACGACGGGCACGCCGCAGGCCAGCGCCTCGCCGACCTTTCCCTTCACGCCGGCACCGAACCGCAGCGGCGCGATCGTCACGCGCGCGTCGCGGTACATCGGGTCCACCTCGGGCACCCAGCCGTGCACGACCACGCCGTCCCCGGCCAGCGCCAGGATTTCGGGCGGCGGGTTGCTGCCGACGATGTGCGCGACCGCGCCGGGGCAGCGCCGCCGCACCCTGGGCATGACCTCCGTGGCCAGCCACCATGCCGCGTCCCGGTTGGGGGTGTGGTTGAAGCTCCCCACGAACAGCACGCCGGAGCGGTGATCGGGCACGGCCTCCGCGCTGTCCACGCGGTGCACGTTCGAGAGAACGACGACATCCGCCGACGGCTCCAGCTTCGTCAGCAGATCCCGCTCGAACTCGGACACCGTCAGCGTCACGTCGGTGCTGCGGACGAGCCCGAGTTCCATCTCCCGCAACGCCTTCGACCGCTGGCGCAACGCCTTGACGGCGTCGTCGTGGCCGGCCTCCGCCTCGATCTCGGCCTGCCGGTCGAGCCGCAGGAAGTGCAGGTCCACCGTGTCGTAGGCGATCCGGCAGTCCGGCGCCGCGCCGCGGATCTGCTCCAGCCACAGCCAGCCCACCTGCGGGCGGGACAGCACGGCCAGCTTCAGCGCGGTACCGGCCTCGCGCAGGAAGGCCTGCTGGTTCTCCTCGCCCGCGACGACGGTGACGCCCATCGCGTGCAGGCATTCGGTGTAGTTCTGCGGGAGGGCCTGGTTGACCGGGAAGAACACCACCCGCTCGCCGAGATCGACGAGCAGCCGCAGCAGGCGGCTCATCCGGACGGAGCCGGAGTCCTCGTCGGTCCGCGGCACCTGCCAGTCGGCGACCAGCACCAGCCCGCCACCGTGGGCGTCCGTCGTGCGCTGGCGTCCCAGCCACAGGTTGCGCGGGCCGGCCTCCGGCAGGTGGTCCGCGAGTTCCCGTGACCACTTGTCGACGAAGATCTGCCGGTTGAACTCCTGGTGCCGCTTGACTCCCGACGAGACGTCTGTCCCGTTCGAGACGCCTTCGTGGTGCACGACGACCGACGCCGGCTTGACGACGGTGCGGTATCCGGCGGCGCGGACGGCGAACGCGAGATCGGTGTCCTCGTAGTACGCGGGGGCATACCGGCTGTCGAAGCCGCCGATCCGCTCGAACAGGTCACGGCGGATCAGCAGCGCCGCACCGGAGCAGTAGTCGACGTCGCGGACCGTCTGGTGCCACGGCCGCGGCGCCGGTTCGTCGCGGCCGTAGTTCCAGCCCGTCCCGTCGGACCAGATGATGCCGCCGCTCTCCTGCACGCGGCCGTCGGGATAGACGAGCATCGACCCCGCCAGCCCGACCTCCGGGCGGTCCTCGACCAGCTCAACGAGCTTGTCGAGCCACCCCGGCCGCACCTCCGTGTCGTTGTTGAGGAACATGACGAACTCGCCGCGGGCCTGCGCGGCGCCGAGGTTGCACGCGCCGATGAAGCCGAGGTTGCGCGGCGCCCGCACCAGCCGCACTCCGGGGCACGCGGCGACCCGTTCGGCGGTGTCGTCGGGCGAGGCGTCGTCGACGACGATCACCTCGAACGGGGTCGTCGGCAGCGCCAGCTCGAGCGATTCGAGGCAACGGCGCGTGTAGTCCCAGTGCCCGTACACCGGGATGACAACGCTCGCGATCGGCTGCTCGCTCGTGGTCACCGCGACCGGGCCGAGCACGGGCGCCGGGCCGAGCACTCCGGCGGGACGGCCCAGCGCTCGCTCGTAGACGTCGCGGCGACGGGTCCCCCGCGGCGCGTACTTCTCGATCGACGACCGGTAGCGGCTGATCACCCGCTGCCCGAGCGCGGACACCTCTTCGCGGAGCTTGGCGTTCTCGCCGGACAGCTCGTGCACGGTGCGCTTGAGCGTGCTGGTGTTCTCGCTCAGCCAAGCGAGCCGGGCCCGTGCGTGCTCGGCCTTGCGGCGCTCGTGGTCGAGTTCGGCGGCAAGCGCCCCGGCGTCGGCCCGTGTCTGCCGCAGCTCCTCGGACACCTCGTCGCGTTCGCGGGCGGTCGCGGCGAGGTCGCCTTCCAGCCGATCGGCTCGCGCGGTCGCCGTATCGAGGTCGTTGCCGAGCGCAGTGGCGTGCTCGGCCAGCCGCGCTGCCTCCTGGGCTGCCGCGCTCCGGTCGGCCAGCGCCCGCGCCACGAGGGTGAGCTTTTCGTCCGTCATGACCGAGACGCCCGGCACGTCGACGGGCTCGTCGGACGCGACCGCCAGGAAATAGGTGTGCGGGGCACCGTCGCGGATCTGCCACTCGTCGTCGGCGGCCTGCCGCAGCGTGTGGAGGTCGTTGCCCTGCCCCGGACCGAAGATCAGCGAACCCAGGGTGACGTTCTGGCGCAGCATCGACACGTGCCGGAAGCTCTCGCCGAGCAGCGTCCGGAAGCCGTGCTCGTCGAGCTCCCGCACGTGGTACGGGTTGTCGTTGCCGTGATCGTGCGTGTAGACCTCGACGTCCGGGGTGCTGCACAGGAACACGCCGCCCGGCGCGAGCAGCCGCCGCACCAGTTCGAGGACGCGATCCTGGTGTTCGACGTGCTCGATTGCCTCGAAGCAGGTGATGACATCGAACGCCGCGGCATCGGGCAGTGCCCGCGGGTCCTCCATCGACCCGACCTCGAAGGACAGCGAGCCGGAGCGGTAGCGACGGTTCGCGTGCTCGACGGTGACCGGATCGAGCTCGAGCCCGACGACGGCGGCGGCCTTCCCGGCGAGCAACGCCGCCCCGTAGCCCTCGCCGCTCGCCAGGTCGAGCACGCGCTTGCCGTCGACGAACGGCAACGCGAAGGCATACCGGTGATAGTGCTCGTAGATCACCTGGTGATCGTCGGTCCACGGCACACACCGCTCGCCCGTCCACTCGATCAGGTGCTCGCCCGCATCCATGCGGTGCACCCTAGCGGCAGTGGAAAGTGTCCCGACCTGGACTTCCTCGCCGGGCTTCTGCGCTAGCCTCTAGGCCGTGGCGGCGGGGTCGGGGACAGAGCAGCAGTGGTCCGGGCTCCCGGCGACGCACGAGTCGTGGCTGCCCAAGGAGCACAACCTCTACCGGCCGCGGCACAGCCCCCGGCAGCGCACCGCGCTGACCTGCGCGGTGATCTTCTTCCTGGCGCCAACGCTGGCGTTCGTGTTCGGCGTGCGGCCGAGCGCGTTCGAGAACCGCGCGCTCCACGCGTTCCCCTCCTTCGGCGACGGCTGGGGGCTGTTCACGAACCTGCCCGGCTGGGCCACCGACCACCTGCCGCTGCGGGAGGCCGGCGTGGACGCCGCGGCCGCGATCAGCACCGGTTTGTTCGGCGATCCACCACAGTCCGGGCAGAGCACGTCGAACGGGCCGCTCAGTGGTGAGCCCCCGGCACAGCAGCTGTCGCCGAACGACACCATGCCCGCGAGCGGCTACCCGACGCTGATCTACGGCCCGGACGGCTGGCTGTTCCTCGGCGCGGACATGAGCAACAAATGCGTTCCGAGGATGGCCGCTGACCAGGTGCTGGGCGCCTTCCAGCGGCTGCGCGCCGCGGTCGAGTCCTCCGGCCGCCGCTTCGAACTCGTGATCGCACCCGACAAGTCGACCGAACTGCCGCAGTACCTGCCCCCCACGTACGCGGGCAAGGACTGCGCGCGGGCCGCGTCGGCGCAGTTCTGGGCCAACGCCACCCGCGCGCTCGGCGACATCGACGTGCGCCCCACCCTGCAGCAGGCCGCGACCAGGCTCGGGCACCCGGTCTACGACCCCGACGACACGCACTGGAGCTACGACGGGGGCCTGGTGATGACCTCGGCACTGGCCGAGCAGCTCTCACCGGGCGTCACGGCGAACTGGAAGGTCTCACCCCGGCAGGTCAACCCGTGGCCGGCGGATCTGCCGATGCTGGAGGGCCGGACCGAGTACCGCCACCTGCAGACCTACACGCTGGCGCCGGACGGCACCACGGACCGGGAGCACTACGTCGCGAGCGACTTCCGCGCCCCGCTGCGCCTGCAGCAGCCCGCGCCGGCGCTCGGCAGCGGCGTGATCGACAGCAAGACCGCGGTGATCGGCGATTCGTTCACGCAGTTCGCCCAGCCGTTCCTGTCGGCGGCCTTCCAGGATCTGACGATCGTGCACCCGGAGACGGTGGCGCAGAACCCGATCGCGTACACGAACCAGCTGCTGGTCGACCGCGACGTCGTCGTGGTCGAACTGGCGGAGCGGAACGCGGTCGGCGGGGCCAGCCCGTTGCTGCGGGACTCCGTGATCGATCAGATCGCGGCCGTGCTACGGAGTCACCCCAGGTAGCGGTAACCGGTTGGACGCAGGGGTGCACAATATGTCCTGGCCGGGAACCGACCGCGTCCCGAGCTGCGCGGTATGGGCCGCAAGCATCGGAACATCGATCCCGAAGGGGGTGCCGGGGTGACCTGGCAGGAGGAGCTGCGCAAGCTCGACGAAGATCTCGCGGCCGGCACGCTGTCCGCCGACGAATACCGGGTGCGCCGCGACCACATTCTCTCCGCAGCCGTAGCGTCCCCCGACACCGCGACACAGCAGCGCCCCTCGTCGGACGAGTCGAGCACGCAGATCATCGAACCGGTGTCGCCGCCTGCCGGGATGCCCCAGCCGCCGGCCACCCAGCAGCAACAGCAGGCGCCGCAGCAACCGCACTCGGGTCCGGTGCCGGTCCAGCCCGAGGCCACCCAGGTCGTGGGGCCGTACGACAACTCGGCCGAGCGCACCCAGGCCGTGCCGCAGTGGCAAAGCCAGCGCCCGCCCGCCGGATTCGCGCCGCAGCAGGCCATGCAGTCCCCGCCCGGCGGGTTCGCCGCCCCGCCGCAGTGGAACGCGCCGGCCGAGGACTCCAGCCCGCCGTGGGGTGGCGGTGACCTGCCGCCGATCGCGCCGCCGACCGGCTCCGCGTGGACGGCACAGGGTCCGGAAAGCTTCTCCACCGAGGAAAAGCCGCCGGGCAACGGGCGCAAGATCCTCTTCTCGGCGCTCGCCGTGATCGTCGTCGTCGGGCTCGGCGTGGCGGTGTGGTTGCTGTTCATCCGCGACACGAACAGCGGCACCGAGGCCGCTCCGGGGCAGCTGCCTCCGGCCGCCTCTCCGACGAGCACCGCGCCGCTGCCGATGCCGCCCGCCGCGAGGCCGGAGCCGTCCAGCGACGAGGACGCGCTGATCACCGCGCCCGGCACGTCCCGCGGCGGTGGTGGCAACTTCGACATCGCGAGCCTGTCCAACGGCAAGCTCCTGCCCGATCCGATGATCGCCGCGCTCCAGCAGAACGGCATGACCAGCGGCCGGCTGAACGCGTCCACCCAGGACTCGACGACCATCGGCCTGTTCTCGCTGACGCTGCCCAACTCGGCCGCCGCCCGCACGGTCGCCGACACCTACGCCGACACCCAGCGCAGCGGCGGCCTGTCGGCGAACCGGGACCTGTCGATGCAGGGTGTGCCGGTCTTCAGCACCTCGGCGAAGTCCGCGCAGGGCGTGTTCCGGGCGGTATACGTGCTGTACAACCGGGTGATCATCGTCGAGACGTTCGGCGGGACGCGCGAGGCCGTGCAGAACATCTTCGTCCCGGTCCTGCAGCAGCAGGTCGACCACGCGCCGCCGACACAGCACACCCCCTGACGCAGGCTCATCCATCCGGGTGGTTCCCGGCGACCTGCGCATCCTCATCCCGCGCTCGCGCGCCCTTTCAGTGAGCATCGGGGGCGGAAGGAGGGACCATGTGGTGGCAGGTCACCTTGGTCGCGGCCGTCGGCGTCGTGTTCCTGGTCCGGCTGGTCGCTAGCCTGCGCTCCCGGGGCTGACCAGGCCTGATTCGTACGCGAGCACGACCAGTTGGGCCCGGTCGCGGGCACCCACCTTGGTCAGGATGCGGCTGACGTGCGTGCGCGCGGTGGCCTTCGAGATGACCAGCTGCGCGGCGATCTCCTCGTTCGACAGGCCACCGGCGACGAATGCGAGCACCTCGCGTTCGCGTTCGGTCACCTCGCGCACGGCGCTCGTGTCGACGCGCCGGTTCTCCGGCCGGCTGACGAACTCCGCGATGAGCCGCCTGGTCACCGTGGGCGCGAGCAGCGCCTCCCCCTCGGCGACCACTCGCAGCGCCCGCAGCAGCTCCACGGGATCCGTGTCCTTCAGCAGGAACCCACTCGCACCCGCCCGCAGCGCGTCGTAGACATAGGCGTCCACATCGAACGTCGTCAGCACCAGCACCTTCACCCCGTCCAGCTCCGGGTCGCCGGTGATGCGGCGCGTCGCCTCCAGGCCGTCCACGCCCGGCATGCGGATGTCCATCACGACCACGTCCGGGCGCTGCCGCTGCGCCAGCGCGACCGCCTCGGCGCCGTCGTTCGCCTCGCCGCACACCTCGAACCCGTCCTCGGTCTCCAGCAGCACCCGGAACCCGGCGCGCACCAGCGCCTGGTCGTCGGCCAGCACCACGCGAATCGTCATGTTTCCCCCGTATCCCGCGGGACACCCGCACCCGACCGGTCCTTCTCGACGCCGCTCGTCCGTCGCGGTCGTCCCGTGTGGTCCTCGGCGACAGGTAGTTCCGCCCAGACCTCGAAGCCATTCTCGACCGGGCGGGCGGTCAGGACACCACCGAGCGCCGAGGCCCGCTCGCCCATCCCGCGCAGGCCGTTGCCGGGTCGCGGCGGCGCCGACCCGCGCCCGTCGTCGCGCACGACCAGCTCGAGCCTGCCGTCCCGCCGTCCGAAGTGGACATCGACGGTGCTGGGCTGGTTCGCGTGGCGCACCACGTTGGTGAGCGACTCCTGCAGGATCCGGTACGCCGCACCGTCCACCGGCGCCGGCAGCTCCCCCGGCGAGCCGTGCACCCGCACGGTGAGCCCAGTGGCGCGGGTGTGCTCGAGTAGCTCGTCGAGCTGGCTCAGGCTGGGCGCGGGGCCCAGGCCCTGCCCGGACCGCAGCACGCTGACGGTCGCACGCAGGTCGGCCAGCGCCGACGCGCTCGCCTCCTTGATCGCCAGCAGCGCCTCGACGGCCTGCTCGGGCCGCCGGTCCGCGACGTGCGCGGCCACCCCGGCCTGCACGTTGATCATCGCCAGGCTGTGCGCCACCACGTCGTGCACCTCGCGGGCGATGCGCAGCCGTTCCAGCTCGGTCATCCGGTGCTGGTGCTCGGCCGCGCGCTCCCGAGCCGCGCGCACGGCGGCGATCCGGTTGCGGACCGCCGTGCCGATGCCCAGTACGGCGGCGAGCCAGACGACGAACAGCCCCGCGCGGGCGTCGAGCGTGAGGGTGCCGCCGGTGGCGAGGTAGATCACCAGCGTCACGACCAGCGCCGCGACGCCGGCGATGCCCGCGACGAGCGGCCCGCGCAGCCTGGTCAGCAGGAACAACGCGATCGTCGGGAGCAGCAGCGCCGGGCCGTTCGGGTAGTCCGTCCAGTAGTAGGAGATCGTCAGCGCGCCCGACACGAGGAACGCCGGCAGCGGGAAGCGGCGGGCGAACAGCAGGGGCAGGCCCGCCGCGACGAGCCAGCCGTAGCCGAGCCCGTCGAGCGCGCGACCGGATGGCTGAAAATGCCCGGACGCCGTGGTCGCGCCGAGCACGAACACCAGCGGGATGACCGTCAGCAGCGCGTCGGTCAGCCACGGGACCCGGTCGTTTCGCCACACGCCTCACAACCTACGACGCCCGACTGGGGCGGCGCGTCCGTTCCGAAGCGGCTGTTGGGTTACGACATGTGCGGTATCAGCCGGGCGGCGGTCTCCTCGTCGGCAGGCACGAACGTGGTGAGCCGGACCTCCGAGCGGCTGCCGAACCACAGGTGCGTCGGCTCGAACGAGAAGACTCCGACGTCATGGCGCAGCAAGCGCTTCGTGCAGGTGCGCACGGGCTGCACGTCGTGCCGGTTCCAGATCGCCTCGAACTCGGGTGACTCCCGGCACAGCCGCTTGATCAGTGACTTCCACGCCGGTTCGTCGACGTGCGCGGCCATCGCGGCGCGCAGTTGCGCGACCGCCCGCGGGACGACCTCGTCCCAGTCCAGCATCCGGGCTCGCCACGCCGGGTTCGTGCACGCCTGCAGGATCGTGTTGCGCTCCTCGAACGGCAACGCGCTCACCTCGAACAACCAGTCGTACGCACGGTTGAACGCGAGGATGTCCGTCCGTGCGTTGTAGACCGCCGCGGGATAGGGCTCCAGCTTGGCGAGCATGGCCTCGATCTCGGGCGTGACGGCGCCGCAGTCCCGTGGGGGCGGCGGTGCGGGCACGCCGGCGAGGGTGAACAGGTGATCGCGCTCGTACGGGTCCATCCGCAGGGTGCCGGCGATCGCGTCCAGCACCTGCTCGGACGCGTGGATGTCGCGGCCCTGCTCGAGCCACGTGTACCAGGTGACGCCCACGCCTGCGAGTTGCGCGACCTCCTCGCGCCGCAGGCCAGGCGTGCGCCGGCGGCCGAAGGCGGGCAGGCCGACCTGCACCGGCGTGAGGCGCTCACGGCGGCTGCGCAGGAACGAGCCCAGCTCGCGGCGCCGGAGGATGTCCCGCTCGACGGGTATGACAGCGGTCATACGGCCACTGTCCCAGCCGGCTCAGCCTGGTACCAGGTAGTGCCAGTACCCGGATAAGCCCGCACCTGGTACCAGGTTGCGTATCGGCGAACCGTGGTCGTCATGACGGTTTCTCCCCTGCTCGCAAAGCCCGAGACCCGGGCGTTGAGCGGAGCCGGTCTCGTCACCGTGCTCCTGGGCGCCGCACTGGCGCCCATCGACTTCTTCATCGTCAACGTCGCGCTCCCCACCATCGATTCCGACCTGCACACCTCACCGGCCCAACTCGAATGGATAGTCGCGGCGTACGGCATCGCCTTCGCGCTGCTGCTGGTCGTCGGCGGGCGGCTGGGCGACGCGTTCGGCCACCGGAAGCTGTTCACGGCCGGGCTGGGCGCGTTCACGCTCACGTCACTGATGTGCGGTCTCGCCCCGAGTGGGTCCGTGCTGGTCGCGGCCCGTGCCGCGCAGGGCGCGGCCGCCGCGCTGATGCTGCCGCAGGTGCTCTCGATCATCCAGGCCACCACGTCCGGCGAGCGGCGCGCCCGGACCCTCGGCTACTACGGCGCCACCGCCGCCATCGCGATGGTCATCGGCCAACTGGTGGGGGGTGTTCTCGTCTCCGCCGACATCGCCGGAACCGGCTGGCGGCCGATCTTTCTGGTGAACGTGCCGATCGGGCTCGTCGGCATGCTGATCGCCGCGCGCACGCTGCCGGAGACCCGCGCTCGGAACCCGCTGGGCGTGGACCGCGCGGGCACCGTGCTGCTCGGTGTCACCCTGCTGACCCTGCTGGTGCCGCTGATGGAAGGCCGCGCGCTCGGCTGGCCCGCGTGGTGCTGGGTGGTGCTGGCACTCTTCCCGTTCGCGGCCGCCGCGTTCCTCGCCGTCGAGCGCCGTCTCGAAGCGCGTGGCCGCGTGCCACTGCTGCCGGTATCGATCATGCGAGTGCCGAGCATGCGGTACGGGCTCGGCATCGCCGCACTGTTCTTTCTCGGCTTCGGCGGATTCCTGTTCGTCTACGCGCTGACCCTGCAGGACGGCCTGCACCTCAGCCCGGCCGCCGCGGGGCTCGCGCTCACCCCGTTCGCCGTCGCGTTCTTCGTGGTGTCGTTGTTCAGCAGCCGGATCGCCGCCACGCTCGGCAGCCGCGCGATCGCGCTCGGCGCGAGCATCCAGCTCGTGGGCCTGTTTGTGCTGATCGGCACCGTCGCGCTGGCCTGGCCCAGCCTCACCGTGCCCGACCTGGTGCCGGGCATGCTGATCACCGGTGCCGGGCAGGGGCTGACAGCGCCGACGATGTTCGGGGTCGTGCTGTCCCGGGTGCCGCCGGAGAGCGCGGGTGCGGGCAGCGGCCTGCTCGCGACGACGCAGCAGACCAGCCTCGCGCTCGGCGTCGCGACCCTCGGCACGTTGTTCGTGACGCTGAGTGCGCCGGGCATGGCGGGTGCGGTGATCGTGTGCACCGCGATCGAATCGGTGCTGGTCGCGGCCATGGCGATCGTCGCGACGCGGCTGCCCGACCCGCGCGGCTGAAAAATCTGGTTCGACCCGTCGGAAAAGTGCCTCCCCGGACGACGATGGGGATGTGAGCGAACCGCGGGTGCGACCGGACCCGGCCTTCGCGCTGCTGTCGCTGTACGAGACGGCACTGCCGGAGGTCTACGGGTACCTGCTGGCCCGCTGCGGGAGCCGCGCCGTCGCGGAGGAACTGACCTCGGAGACGTTCCTCGGCGCGGTGTCCGCGTGCCGGAAAACCGGGTCACCGCCGGTCAGCACCGGCTGGCTGATCGGGGTGGCCCGGCACAAGCTGGTCGACCACTGGCGCCGCCACGAACGCGAGGAACGCGGGTTGCGCCTGGTGCACGAGGCCGAAGCGGTCGATCCGTGGGACGAGGAACTGGACGCACTGCTGGCCCGGGAGGTGCTCGCGTCGCTCGGCGCGCACCACCGGGCCGTGCTCACGTTGCGCTACCTCGACGGCCTGCGGGTCCCCGACGTCGCGGACGTCCTGGGCCGCACCGTCCACGCGACCGAGGCGTTGCTGACCCGCGCCAAGGCCGCCTTCCGAGCCGCTTATCGAGAGAAGGGGGTTCGCGATGACTGATCCGCTGGACGCCCTGCGTGCACCGGTGCGGCCGGTCGACCCGGATCCGGATTTCGCCGACGACCTGCGCGAACGCCTGCGTCGCGCGGTACTCAGAATTGGAGGAGAGATGACCACCACCGAAACCACCACCACACCCGGCCGGATCGGCGCGCTGACGCCCTACATCGTCGTGTCGGACGCCCGGCGGGCACTGGACTTCTACGTCGAGGTGTTCGACGCGGTCCGCCGTGGCGACCCGATCATCATGGACGACAACCGGGTCGGGCACGCCGAACTCGCGATCGGCGACGCCGTGCTGATGCTCGCCGACGAGTTCCCCGAGATGGGAATCGTGGTCGCACCCGAGGGCGGTGCGCAGATCCGCATCGAACTGTCCGACGTGGACGATTCGGTGCGTCGAGCGCTCGACCGGGGCGCCGAGTTGCTGCGGCCGGTCGAGGACCGCGGCTACGGCCGAGGCGGCACCATCAAGGACCCGTTCGGCCAGCGCTGGCTCGTCGCGGAGAAGTCACCGGAGCCACCGGTGCCGCAAGGGCAGGCCATGTACTTCACGTTCCAGGTCCCGGACGACGAGGCCGCGAAGTCCTTCTACGGCGGGGTGCTGGGCTGGCGGTACTCGCCCGGCTCGACCCCGACCGCCTGGGGCGTCGAAGGCAACGGGCTGCAAGGCGGCCTGTGGGGCGGCTCGGGACGGCAGGTCGGCTGGAAACTGATGTACGCGGTCGACGACCTCGAAGCGGCCCTGCAGCGGGTGCGGGACTTCGGGGGGCGGCCCGGCGAGGTCGAGCAGCACCCCTACGGGCGGACCGCCGACTGCGTCGACAACCAGGGCATCGAGTTCTGGTTGTGGCAGAGCTGACCGGCGCGGGGGCGGCCGAGGCCCAGCCAGGACAGGCCGCAACCGAGGATCACGTGCGGGTCCAGCAGGTTGCGTGTGTCCACAACGGAGTCGCCGTGCATGATGTCGGCGATGTAGGCCCAGTCCAGCTTGCGGAACTCGTCCCACTCCGTGAGCACGACGATCGCGTCGGCCGCCTTCGCCACCTGGTAGGGATCGTCCACCACCCGCATGCCGGGCAGGTCACCGCCGATCGCCGGGTCGTAGGCGGTGACCTCGGCGCCGTGCGCGCAGAGCATCGCCGTCACCGACAGCGCGGGTGAGTCACGCAGGTCGTTGGTGCCCGCCTTGAACGCCAGTCCCAGCACGCCGATCCGGGCACCGGCGAGCCCGCCGCCGACCGCGCCCGCGATCTTGGCCACGATCCGGTCGCGCTGCGCGATGTTCTCGCCGATCGCGGCGGACAGCAGCGAGAAGTCGAACCCGACCGACTCGGCGACCTGCACCAGCGCGTGCGTGTCCTTGGGCAGGCAGGACCCGCCCCACCCGGGGCCGGGCTTGAGGAACGAGCGGCCGATGCGCCGGTCGTAGCCCATGCCCTCGGTGACCGAGGTGATGTCCGCGCCGAGCCGCTCGCACAGTTCGGCGACGGCGTTCACATAGGACAGTTTCATCGCCAGGAAGCAGTTCGCCGCGTACTTGACCAGTTCGGCGCTCGCCGCGTCGGTGACGACGCTCGGCGCGGACAGGTCGGTGTAAAGGTCGGCGACCCAGCGGGCCGCGTCCTCGTCGTCCGAACCGACCACGATGCGGTCGGGGTTGAGGAAGTCGCCGACCGCGGTGCCCTCACGGAGAAACTCGGGGTTCGCGACGACGGGGATGTCGTGGCGGCCCAGCAGCGCTCTGATCCGCTGCGAGGTGCCGACCGGGACGGTCGACTTGGTGATGACCGCGCAGCCGGCGGGCAGCACGTCCGCGACCTCGTCGATGACCGCCTCGACCGCGCGCAGGTCGGCGGCGCCGCCCGCGCCCATGGGTGTCGGTACACAGAGGAACACACCCTCGGCGTCGGCGACCGCGGCTCGCGAGCCGACGACGAAGCCGAGCCGTCCGCCGGACAGGCCGCGGGAGACCAGTTCCTCCAGCCCGGGTTCGAGGATGTCGACCTGACCGGCGGCGAGTCTGGCCACCTTGATCTCGTCGACGTCCACGCAGGTGACCTGGTGTCCCAGGCCGGCAAGGCACGCTCCGGTAGTCAGTCCGACGTATCCGGTGCCGATCACGACGATCCGAGCTGAGCTCATGGTTGCAAGGTGACACCCGGAGTTGACCGGCGCGCTAACTGCAGTGGTCGGTCCCGAATACTCCACGCTACGGGTGAGGAGGGCCACCAACTGCCCGAATGAACCAACGTTAACCTGGGGTTTCATTCGTGAGGAAGGACTGTTATGCGGATCAACGACACGGCGGCGATCGTCACCGGTGGCGCTTCGGGCCTCGGTGCCGCGACGGCGCAGGCACTTGCCGCGAAGGGTGCGCGGGTGTTCGCGTTGGACCTGGCCGGTGGTATCGCGAAGGCGCCGGCGGTGGACGGCGTGACCTACGTAGAGGCCGACGTGACCGAGCCGGAGCAGGTCGAAGCGGCGGTCGGCCAGGCGGCCGGATCCGGCGTGCCGCTGCGCACGGTGATCAACTGCGCGGGCATCGGCCCGTCGGCGCGGATCCTGTCGAAGAAGGGCAGGCACGACCTCGCGTTGTTCGCGAAGGTCGTCCAGATCAACCTGATCGGCACGTTCAACGTGATGGCCGTGGCGGCGGAGGCGATCGCCAAGACGGAACCGCTCGAGGACGACGCACGTGGTGTCGTGATCAACACCGCGTCCGTGGCCGCGTTCGACGGGCAGATCGGGCAGGTCGCCTACTCCGCGTCGAAGGGCGGCATCGCGGGCCTGACCCTGCCGTCGGCGCGCGACCTCGCGTCGCAGGGCATCCGCGTGGTGACGATCGCGCCCGGCATCATCGACACCCCGCTACTCGCGACGGTGAGCGACGAGTTCCGTGCCGGCCTGGCGGCGGGCGTGCCGTTCCCGAAGCGCCTCGGCCGGCCCGACGAGTACGCCCAACTCGCGATCGACATCGTGGAACACGACTACCTCAACGGCGAAGTGATCCGGTTGGACGGATCGTTGCGGATGGCGCCCCGGTAACCTGGCCTCGGCTCGCTTTCCGGGCTGGGTCGGCGCGTTCGACTCGGTCCGTGCGTTCGGCGCGGTCCGTGCGTTCGGCTGGATCGGTGCGTTCAGCGCGGTCCATGCGTTCGACTCGGTCCGCGCGTTCGGCACGGCCCGCGCGTTCGGCGCGGCTGTTCGGGGCCGGTTGGCTGCTCGGCCGCCGGTTCCTCTCCCCACCCCGATCCCTTATCGTTTTACGCCGCGGTCGGGCCGCGTCAAGACCGCCTTCGGCGCCGCTGCGCGGTGGCCTTCGGCCAGTCCTGACCCGGCAGACCGCGGCGTGGTTCGGCTGGGGATCGGGGTGGGGAGAGTGTGGCTGGGGTTCGGCGTTGCTTCGCTTTATAGGTCGCCCATGTAGGGAATCTCGTTTGCCGGGCCCGACATCCACTCGCGTAGGACCTTGGTGGCCCGGACGTCGTCCTCGTTGTACTGGAGGAGGCGTTCGCGCTGCTCGGGCGCCGGGGCGTCGCCGTTCATGCCGACCGCGTCGCGATACCAGCGCATCGACGCCTCTCCACCGGCCTCCGGGTCGCGCCACGCGAATCCCGCGACGGGCGCGACCACCTTCAGGCCCTTGCCGCGTGAGCACAGGAACTGGTCGGAGACGCTGCGGAACAGGTCCACCCACTCGTCGGAGTCCACAAAAGACTGGATGTCGCGCTTGGCGGGGATGCCTGGCCTGCCGCCGAAACGCTCCGCGGACCCGAACAGCCAGCGGTTCTCCGCCATGGCGTTGTAACAGTAGGCGCGAAATGTCAACCCCGCGGCGAGAGCGCGGGAGCGCACCTCCATCAGCCACGTCCAGAACGTGGCGAACGACCTTGCCTCGTCCACTGTGGGCAGCGGCTCCCAGGTGACGAACGACCGATATCCCGGCGCGAAACCGACGTCCGCGCCGGAGAGCAGGCATCCCCACAGGTACGCGCCGGACTCGCCGAAGCTCTCCATGTCGACGTCGACCTCGACGTCCGCTCGTGGCACCTCGACCACCGGCACCTTGCGCACCACCGTGAGATCCGCGAGCCACGCGCGGGCGAGCGCCACCGCGTCGGTGAACAGGCCGGACGGCATCAGGATCGGCGGCTCCTCGGCCGGATCGAGCGCGGCCAGCTTATCCACAGTAGACACACCGGCACGGCGCAGCTCCGCCGCGTCCTCGCCGCGCACGACGAGGCTCACGTCCCGGATCGCGTTCAGCTCCGACTCACACGTCGGCCACCACGGGCACGTACGGCATTCGAGGACGCGTGACGGCTCAGCCAGCGCCGGCCCGCCGGCGAGCGCCGCCTGCGCGACGGCCACGCGGTCCGCCAGGCGCGCGTCGTACTCGTCGAGCGCGCTGCGGCCGCCCGGCCAGGTGGGCGCCTCGAGGTCATGCCACAGCACCACATCGGCGTCGAGCCCGAGCACCGCGCCGAGCGGGCGCGCCGTGGCCAGGCCGAGCGCCTGCAGCATGCGGCGCAGGTGCGCCAGGCGCAGCTGGTCCCGCGGCTGCGAGCGCACCTTGCGGGTCTCGTCCACCACGGCGTGCGCCGGGTCCAGATCCGTGGGCGCCGTGGTGACCGCGCCGGTGCCAGGGTCGGTGATGCGGTGCCGCACCACGAGCATGGGCAGGTACCCGCCGTCGGTGCGGATCAACAACTCCGCGCCGCCACGGCGATGCCCGGCGCGATCCGCGGGCAGCAACGCGCCCCAGATGTGGGTGGCACCCTCGGCGAGCGCCTGCTCGGTCATCGCGACGCGCTCCGCGGCGGGCAGTTCACGCGGCACCGTCGCCCACGAGCCGGGCACCGCGTCGACAAGTCGCTGCCGGATCTGCGAGCGATGCGCCGCCGCGTCGGCCATGCGTTGCTCGCCTGCCGGGTCCGGCGGAGCCAGCGGCACGTCCCGCATCGACGGGTCGTGGTCGAGGTGCACGCGACGACGGCACTGGCTCAGCGCCCTGGCGTCGAGTAGCACCTGCGTTTCCATGGTGACCACTGTAGAAGCACCCCCCGACAAAAAGTCACCGGCCGGTCACGTGTCCGGCATGCCCGCTCTTGGCACGCCCAGTAAGTTCATGGCATGTCGCGTGACAAGGCCGAGAGCAAGGGACTGACACCGAAGAAGGCGCGCAACGCCGTCTCGGTAGCCAAGATCGTGGTGCCCGCGGTGGTGCCGGTGCTCGCGCCGATGGCGGTGCGCGCCGCCGGTGCGGTCCGTGAGGCCTACGACCGGTACCAGGCGCGGCGGCTGGGCGTGCCGGTCGAGCGCCTGTCGGAGTTCACGGGCCGTGGGGCGAGCCTGCTGGCGCGCATCGCCGGCGTGTCCGAGGCACTGACCGACCTCCGCGCGTCCGAGCGTGCCGGCGAGGACGACCAGAAGTTCGCCGCCGACTCGCAGGCCACGCTCGAGCAGCTCACGGCCGCCGTGCGCGCCGCGGAACGGATGCCGACGGCGCGCCGGAAAGCCGCGCACCAAGCCGTTTCCAGCGAACTCGAACGCCTCGAGTCGCAGATCCTGCACCGGCTCGGCGTCTAGCTGATAAAGCCCTTCGAGAGCATCCAGTCCCTGGCGACCTCTCCCGGGTCCTTGCCGTCGACGTCGACCTCCTTGCAGAGTTCGATCATCTGCTGGTTGTCCAGCGCCTTGCCGACCGGTACGAGCACGTCGGCCATCGCCGGGTGCGCCTGCAGGTAGGACGTCTTCATCGTCACCGATGCGTTGTACTGCGGGAAGAACTTCTTGTCGTCGTCGAGTACGCGCAGGTGCAGGCCCGCGATCCGGCCGTCGGTCGTGAAGATCTCACCGAAGTTGCAGCTGCCGCTCGCGACGGCCGAGTAGATCGCGCCGGTGCCGAACGTCTTCACGTTCGTCGCCGGGAAGCCGTACGTCTTCTGCACGCCGGGGAAGCCGTCCTGACGCGACGCGAACTCCGTCTCCACACAGAACACCGCCTGGTCCGGGTGCTCCTTGAGGAACGCGGTCATGTCCGAGGTGGACCTCAGGTTGTGGGCCTGCGCGTACGCCTCGGTGGTGCCGAACGCGTAGGTGTCGTTCACCGGCGAGTAGTCCAGCCACGTGATGCCGTTCTGCTTCTCGTCCGCCGCCTTGACCGCGTCGTACTGCTGGCGCTCGTCCGGGATCGGCTCGGTGTTGCCCTGGTAGGAGATCCAGCCGGTGCCGGTGTACTCCCACATCAGGTCGATCTGCCCGTTGATCAGCGCCTGCCTGCCGCTGTTCGAGCCGCTGATGTTGGTCAGGTCGACGATGTCGGCACCCGCCGCGGACAACGCCAGTTCGGCGATGTAGCCGAGGATGATGTTCTCGGTGAAGTCCTTCGACCCCACCGTGACGCTCAGCCCCTTCAGGCTCGGCACGGGCCGGATCGAACCGGGCTTGACGTCGTAGGGCAGCGCCGCGTTGACGTTGAGCCCGCACGCGGTCAGCGACGTCGCGAGTACGGCCGCGCTGATGATGGCCACGAGCTTCCTCATGACAGCCCCCTTGGTCCGAGAAACTCCTCCAGCAGCGCGCCCACCCAGTCGATCAGCAGCGCGAGCCCGACCGCGAGCACGGCGCCGACGATGAGCACCGGGATCCGGTTGAGCTTGTAGCCGGTGTCGATCAGCTCGCCGAGCCCGCCGCCGTTGACGAAGAACGCCAGCGTGGCCGTGCCCACGGCAAGCACGAGCGACGTGCGCAGACCGGCCAGGATCAGCGGGATCGCGAGCGGCATCTCGATGCGGAACAGCACCCCGCTACCGGACATCCCGATGCCGCGGCCGGCGTCGGTGAGCGCCGGGTCGACCGCGTCGATACCGACGATCGTGTTGCGTAGCACGGGAAGCAGCGAGTAGAACGCGATCGGCAGTACCGCGCACCAGAAGCCTTCCCAGCTCGTCCACAGGAAGAACAACACCAGCATGCCCAACGCGGGCGCGGCCTGGCCGATGTTGGCGATCGCCAGGAAGACCGGTGCGACCGGGCGGGCCCATCGGCGGGTGAGCATCATGCCCAGCGGCACGGCGAGCACGACCACGATCGCCGCGACCGCGACGGTGAGCAGCAGGTGGTGCCAGGTGTCGTTGAGCAGCGTGCTCCAGTTGAGGTTCTCCGCCTCGATGGAGTCGTTGTTCCTGGTCAGCGCCCAGATCAGCACCGCGGCGACGATGACCACCACGGCCGCGGGCTGGGCGAACAGCCGTGCCCGGTCGGCGCGCCGGGAACCGGACTCGGTCGAGAAACCCTGCTCTACCGTCGTCATTCGGCGTGCTCCTCGCGCAGGCGCTGGATGGTCGCCATCACGGTGTCGAGTTCGATGGTGCCGACGTACTCCCCACGCGATCCCGTCACCGGCACGCCGCCGCCCTCGACGAGCATCGCCTCCAGCGCGTCCTGCAGCGTCGACTGGGTGCTGACCAGGTCGCCGAGCGGTTTGCCCGCCGTCGCCAGCGACGAGGCGGCCGTGAGGTCACGGACGTGCACCCATCGCACCGGCCGCCGCCGCTGGTCCAGGATCAGCGCGTACCGGACGCCCTTCTCGGTCATCTGCTGGCGCACCGAGGACGGCGACTCGCTCAGCGACGCGGTCATCGGGGCCTCGCTGAGCTCGACGTCGCGCACGCGCAACAGGGTGAGCTGCTTGAGCGAGGCACCGGCGCCGACGAACCCGGCCACCGTGTCGTCCGCCGGGTTGGCGAGGATCGCGTCCGGCGTGTCGTACTGCAGGATCTTCGACTGGTTGCCCAGCACCGCGATCTTGTCGCCGAGCTTCACGGCCTCGTCGAAGTCGTGGGTGACGAACACGATCGTCTTGCGCAGTTCGGCGTGCAGCCGCAGCAACTCGTCTTGCAGGTTGCCGCGCGTGATCGGGTCGACGGCACCGAACGGCTCGTCCATCAGCAGCACCGGCGGGTCCGCGGCGAGCGCCCGCGCCACGCCGACGCGCTGCTGCTGGCCGCCGGAGAGCTGGCGCGGGTAGCGCTTGTAGAACTGCTTCGGGTCGAGGCCGACGAGTTCCATCATCTCCTCGACGCGCCCGTCGATCTTCTTCTTGTCCCAGCCGAGCAGCCCCGGCACCACCGCGATGTTCTGCGCGACGGTGAAGTGCGGAAACAGGCCGGCCTGCTGGATCGCGTAGCCGATCGTGCGGCGCAGCCGGTCCGGGTTGAGCTTGAGCGCGTCGTCGCCGCCGATCGTGATCCGGCCCGAGGTCGGCTCGATCAGCCGGTTGATCATCCGCATCGTGGTCGTCTTGCCGCAGCCGGACGGGCCGACCAGGATGACGATCTCGCCCGCGGGGATGGTCATCGTCACGTCGTCGACGGCGGGCTCCCGCGAGCCCGCGTATCGCTTGGTCACCTGCTCGAGCTGGATCTCGACGCCGGAGACGGCGTTGTCCGAAGCGGTGCTCGCGGTGGTTTCTACAGTTTCAGACACGGACACCCCTCGGAACGGTGAAGCGGGCGATGAGGACGTAGATGCCATCGAGGATCAGCGCCAGGATGACGATGCCGAGCGTGCCGGCGAGCGCCTGGTTGGTGGCGTTCGCACTGCCTGCGCGGGTAAGGCCGGAGAAGATCTCCGAGCCGAGGCCTGGCCCCTTCGCGTAGGCGGCGATCGCCGCGATGCCCATCAGCATCTGGGTCGCCACCCGCATGCCGGCGAGGATCGCGGGCCACGCGAGTCTCAGCTCGACGCGGGTCAGCACGCCGAAGCGGCTCATCCCGATGCCTTTCGCGGCATCGGTGATGGCCGGGTCCACACCGGCGAGGCCCACGATGGTGTTGCGGACGATCGGCAGCAGTGCGTAGACGACCAGCGGGATCATGCTGGGCAGCACACCCAGGCCGACCAGCGGAATCAGCAAGCCGATCAGCGCGAACGACGGGATCGTCAGGATCGTGCTGGCCAGCGCTGTCGCCAGCGCCGAGCCGAGCGGGCTGCGGTACACCGCCACCCCGATCAGCACGCCGATCACGGCGGCGATGACAGTGGCCTGGACCACAGCGCTGACGTGCAGCCATCCTTGCAGGGACAGCTTGCTCCACCGGTCCGCCACGTATTCGAACAGGTTCACGCGGCGCGCCCTTCCTTGTTGATTAACGGCTCACCAACCGTTACGCAAAACATGCCAATGAGCAACCATCGCGACCGTCCGCAATCGCCGTGTCGCTCGGTTGCGTGGGGCTGAGCAGCGAAGACAACCCTTCCTCACATTTTGGGTTCGGCCCGCCGTTAGTGTGTGCGCGTGAGCAGACGGCCCCGGTCGCACGACCTGTCACGCACGGTGCGTGGCTGCCTGCTCGCGCTCACCTCGGCCGGTCTGGCGGTTACGGCGCACGCCCTCGCGAACGGCGGGCTGCCCGACACGTCGCTGACCTTGCTGCTCACCGCGCTCGTCGGCTGGATCGGCTCGGCGCTGGCCGAGAAGACACGCGGCCCGCTCGGCATCCTCACCGTGCTCGGTGCCGCCCAGCTTGGCATGCATCTCGTGCTCAGCGAACTCGCCGGGCACACGACCCACGCCGGGCCCGACATGTACCTCGCGCACGCGGTGGCGACGGTCGCGACCGCGCTGCTCGTCGCGCGTGCCGAGTCGATGCTCCGGCTCGCCGTGGCTGGGCTGTGGCTGCTGCTCCCCGTCGTGTGGCGGCAGCCCCCGGTGCCCGCGGGCCCGGTGCCGGCGCCCGTTCCGTTCGCGCCGGACACGCCGGTCGTGTCACTTGTGTTACGTCGCGTTCACGGGCGGCGTGGCCCGCCGTGCTGCTCCTGAGATTCCCACTTCACACCAGCGCAACGCGCTGCCCCCACACATCCAGGAGCATCACTTCATGTCTACGAAACGTGCATTGCGTACGACCGTGTTCGCCCTCGCCTTCGGCACAGCCGGGCTGTTGGGCGCGGGCGTCGCGTCGGCACATGTCACGGCCAACATCTATGGCGCCGAACCGCAGAAGGGTGGCAGCGGCGCCATCGTCTTCCGGGTGCCCAACGAGGAGCAGGACGCGGGCACCGTCAAGCTCGAAGTGGATTTCAAGCCGGAGTACGCGATCAGTTCCGTGCGCTACAAGCCGGTTCCGGGCTGGACCGCCGAGGTCACCAAGACCCAGCTGCCCACGCCGGTCAAGAACGGCAAGAACCTCGACGTCACCAACCCGGTCACCAAGATCGTGTTCACGGCGCAGCCCGGGTCCGGGATCGCCAAGGGTGACGCCCAGATGCAGGAGTTCGAGATCACCGCGTCCACCTTGCCGTCCAATGTGGATGAGCTGGTGCTGCCTGCGGTCCAGACCTACGACAACGGCCAGGTCGTGAACTGGAACCAGGAGTCGACCGGCGGGGCGGAGCCGGAGCACCCGGCGCCCACCGTCACCCTCGCGGCCGCGTCCACAAGCGACGGTCACGACATGGCGTCGGGCTCGAGCAGCGGCACTTCCGCCGAGGACTCGACCGACACCACCGCACGCTGGCTCGGCGGCGCCGGGCTGATCGTCGGCGCGCTCGGTCTCGGCGTCGGCGGTGGCGCGGCGCTGCGCTCCCGCAAGGGCAAGACCAGTGAATAGAACACTGCGTAAGGCACTTCTGACCCTCGCGCTCACGGCGGTGGCCATGCTCGGCATGGCCACCCCGGCGCTGGCGCACAACGTGCTGATCTCGACCGATCCCGGCAAGGGCGCCTCGCTCGACGCCGGGCCGGCCAAGATCACTCTCACGTTCGATGCGCCCGTGCAGGGCGGCGACATCAACCAGATCTCCGTGCTCGGTCCGGGCAACACGCAGTGGGCCGAGGGTTCCGTGGAGATCAACAGCAACGTGATCAGCGCACCGGTGCGGCCGCTCGGCCCCGCCGGGACCTACACCGTCGGATACCGGATCCTCTCCGCCGACGGCCACCCGGTCGAGGGTGACTACACGTTCACCCTCACCAAGGCGGGGACCGGCACGCCGGCCACTGCCAGCGCCGCGGTCGGGGCCGCGGCCACGTCGTCCGGTGGTTCGGGTGGCGTGCCGATCTGGGTCTGGATCATTGGTGCTGTCGTCCTGCTGGCGCTCGGGCTGACCGTCGCGCTGCGGATGGGCCGGAACGCGACATGAAAACGACCGAGACCACCTCGCGGGTCAACTACCCCGCGCTCGTCACCATGGTCACCGCGGCACTCGCCGGGGTGCTCGTCGGCCTCGCGCTCACCGCGGCGGCGCCGGTTCCCGGCGTGGCCGACGTGAGCGAGGTGGTCTCGGTCGCGATCCCGGTCGTGCGTGTGCTGCTCGACCTGTCGGCGGTCACCACGATCGGGCTCGCGCTGCTGTCGGTGCTCGTCGGGTACGACCGGCCGAAGCTGACCGAACCCGTGCTCGCGCTCGCCCGGCCCGCCGCGGTCGCGAGCGCGCTGCTGTGGGCGGTGACCGCGCTCGTCACGCTCGTGCTGCAGACCGCCGAGTTCCGGCCGCAGCACAGCACGGTCGGGCTCGGCGACATCGCGGACTACATCGTGCAGATCGGCGCGGGCAAGGCGCTGCTCGTCGTGGCGGTGCTCGCGCTCGCCCATGCCGTGCTCGGCGTGCTCGCGTTGCGGCACGGCGAGCGGGTGCCCGCCGAGGTCCGCGTCGGGCTCGGTCTGTTCGCGCTGCTCCCGCTGCCGGTCACGGGACACGCGTCGAACTCGAGCTTGCACGAATACACGATGATCTCGATGGAGCTGCACGTGATGAGCGCCGTCGCCTGGTCGGGTGGCCTCGGGGCGATGGTGGTGCTGCTCGTGCACAACCGGACAGTGCTGGCGTACGCGCTGCCCCGGTTCTCGAAGCTGGCCACCCTGTGCCTGGTGCTCACGGTGCTGACCGGCCTGTTCAACGCCGGGGTCGACATCCTGGTGGACCCGACCATCGGGTTCTGGCACGGCCTGTTCGGCACCGCCTACGGCAGGCTGGTGCTGCTCAAGATCGCCTGCGCCGCGGCCGTCGCGCTACTTGGCGCGAGACTGCGCTGGCGGCTGATGCCGCGGATCGTGCGTCACGAACGCACCGCGCTCGTGACGTGGGCGAGCATGGAACTCACGGTCATGGGACTCGCCTTCGGTTTCGCGGTGGTCCTGAGCCGCGCCCCCCTGTCGTAACGAACCGTAGCTGCAAATTGCATCATGAGAGTGGCGATTAGGCCATTTCGGGTGACTAGTTGGGCCGAATTTACTACTCAATGCACGTGCATCTGCACAAGCGACAAGCGGTCACGAACCAGCGGCGAATGTCATCGTGCCTGCCGGCCGGTCAGGTGCGGGCGTGCCGCAAGACACTGTCAGCTGTAGCGGGCCCAGTCGCCCTGGCTACGGCCGCTGCGCAGGTCCTCCAGCCGCCTTCGCAGCTCATCGCGTACCTCGGGGTGGCTGCGCAGGATGGGCAGCACGCTGGTGGTCAGCTTCAGCTCCCGCACGGCCCTGAGCACGCCGAACCCGTCCCAGGCGGCCACGTCGAAGCCGTACGTGTCGGCCAGCATCCGGTACCGGGCCGCCGGGTCACCGAACCGTTCGCGCCCGACGGCCAGCGGCGTCAGGTCCCACTCGCGCGGGCCGAGCGCCGCCGAGTCGAAGTCGCACAGCACCGGCCCGTCCGCGCCGACGATCACGTTGCCGGGGTGCGCGTCGCCGTGGATGAGGCCGCTGGGCAGCGGAAACTCCAGCTCGCGCAGCGCCGCCTCGACCTCAGCGCACCGGCGCAGCAGGAACCGCCGGTCGGCCGGGTCGAGTTCCTCGGCGTCGGCGACCCTGGCGCGCACATCTGCGAGGGGCGCCCATGCGGGCAGGCCGTCCGGAGCAGGAAGCCGGTGCACCAGGCGCAGCAGCCGCCCGAGGTCCGCCGCCGTCGCCCGGCGAACCGACTCGACGTACTGCCACGCCGTCACGACGTGGTCGCCGACGTGAATGGGCTGGTCGACGCCGGGCAGCAGGCGGATCGCGGGGATGCCGTGCCGCTCGAAATGCCGCGCCACCGCGACCACCTTCGACACCCGGTGCCGCAACGCACGCGACCCGACGATCCGCACCACGACCGGCGCGTCCGCGAGTGCGTAGACCGCGTTGTTGGTGAATCTCAGCAGCCGCGCGCCCCGGTGGTCCAGCCCGAGCAGCGCGCAGGTGTCCGCGAGCGCCTCGTCCAGGTTTTCCCGGCCGAACCGCGCGCCGCTGTCGCGGGCGCGGGGCCGACTGCGGCGGGCAGGAGCCGCCTCGACGCGGAAGCCGGGGGCACGCACACCGCGTTCGCGGCGCTTGCGGCGGGCGTTCTCGGTGGTCACGCGTGCCCCCGGGCGGAAGCGTTATGCGGCGTAGAACGCGCCGAGGCGTTCGGCCAGGTCACGGGCGTCCGGGTTGTTCTTCCGCTTCTCCGCTTCTTCCTTCATCGGCAGCATCCGGTCCCGGACGCGGGCCGACTTCAGACCATCGGCCGCCTCCAGGGCGGCCCGTCCCACCCGTGCACCGTGATCGATGTCGCCTTCGAGCAGGTGGTTGGTGGCCAGCGCGCTCAGGTTGAAGGTCTTGCTGCGCTGCATGTCCTCGCCGTAGGCGTCGACGGCCCTGGTCAGCGCGGGGATCGCGTACTTGGTGTGCTTGAGGTCCACGCTGCGCGCCAGCACCGTGTGCACGGTGCCGATCATCGCGTAGACGTCGGTCTCGTTGAAGAACTTGACCCAGTCCTCGGCCTCGACGAGGTTCGCCCGCGCGAACTCGTCCTTGGCCAGGCCCAGCAGCTTCAGCGCCTGGTCCTCGTTCCGCATCATCGCGTAGGCCCAGGCCTGGTTGGCCGCGAGCACGGCGATGGCCAGTTCGGAACCGGACTCCTGCGCGGCGATCTGGCCGAGCTGGAACAGCTTCAACGCGTCGTTCGGCGCTTCCTGGTGCAGGTAGACCCGGCCCATCCGGTACAGGATGTTAGCCACCAGCGGGTTGTTGTCGCCCTGTTTGGCCAGCTCCAGCGCGTTCGCGAAGTGGCCGCGCGCGGAATCCATGAGTCCGGTGTCGAAGGAGGTCCAGCCGGCGAGGCTGTGCAGGTCCGCCAGCGCGACGAAGAGTCTGGACTTGACCGGAGTGGTGGCCGAGGAGTCCAGCATCTGCTGGCCCCAGGACAGCTGCGCCACCACGGCGTCGCGGCAGAAACCGCCGCCATACTGGTAATCGAGTGCACGCAACGCTCTGGTCGCGGCCTCCACCTGACGCACGTCGGTCATCCCGATGTGCCCAGGTGCCGGCGTCCTCGCGGGGCTCGCACCCCAGGCCTGCGGGGACGATCCGAAGACCGCCGCCCCCATCGTGACCTGGGCGGCATGCGCGAGGAAGTTCCGCCGTTTCACGGACTCGTCCTCCTCAGCCTGCTGCTCGTCGGCGGCGCCGACGACCTGAATCTCGGTGGCCTCGTCGTAGGCGAGACCCATGTATCCACGGGGGACGCCCAGCCCGTCGGCGATCCGCGCCAGCACGTCGTAGGCCATCACCTGGCGGCCCTTGAGGATCTCCGACACCTCGGACTGTGACTGGCCGGTCAAGGCCGCTATCTGGCGCTGGGAGATGCCTTCTTTCCGCAGGTTGCGGTAGACGGCGCTGATCTCGCGCGCCGCCAGCGCTTCCCGCATCTCGCGTTTCTCCCAGACATCAGCAGAGATCGGGTGCCCTTGCCGGGCATCCGCGGCACTACTGGCGTCCATATGCGCCCCCTCACAATCCAGTTCGGGCGTCGATTCGCAGCGTATGCATACTCATTGAACCGCGCGAAACGCTCTTTGCCGAGTCTGATCGGCCGGGCCGAACTCTCGTGACCGTTTACCGTGGAACCCAAGCCGGTCGCCGCTATGACGGCGGTTCGGCTTCTCTTCCGCTCCGGTTCACCGCAATCTAGATATCAGTTCTCCGTGAGCGACCGGGTACCGCCCGCGATCACAGAGAGCAACGACAGACCCAAACCGCAAGAGCCGAACCCGACGAGAGCGGAGTTGACGCGGTGGAGTTCGTGGACTCGATCCCGGCAGCACGTGCGACCGCACAAGCTATGCGCGGCCCGATGCGGCCGGCTGGTGTTGTGGCCCGCTCGGCGGTGCCGGCCGTGACGGACCCGCGCGCCGCACAGGTGCGCCGGTACGAAGGCGGCCAGCTGGTGTGGCGCGTGCAGTGTGGCGACATGATCAACCGGGAACGGTGTGTCACCGTTCTCGTACAGGATGACCAGGTGTTGCTCGTCGGTCCCCCCGGTGAAACGGCACGCCTGACCGCAGGCCAGCTCGGCCAGCTGCGGGCGGCGCTCAACGAAGCCGCGAAACTGACGGAAAGGTAACGGTGAGTTCTCAGTGGATCAGATCCTGGGAAAGGTCCTCCGCGACGCAGTATGGGAGCGGCTGGACATGCTTGCCGACCTGGCAACTCGCGCGGACGCGCAGTCGCTCGTCTCGGTGGCCCGCTCCGAGCTGCCCCGCCTGACCGAGGGCTGGCGCGCGATGCTCGAGAAGCACGAGCCCGACGAGCGTGGTGACTGCCCCACGTGCTCGACCCGGTGGCACCGCTGCAAGGCGCCGTGTCCGGTCTGGCAGGTCGCGCACGAGCACCTCGTGGCCGGCGGGCTCGCCCCGCAGCAGGACCTGCGTCGTCCGGCTCGTCGGCGCCAGCCGGCCGTGCCCACGCAAACACGCAGCGCCGAAGCGACCGGGCGTCACGCGCTTATCCCGCAGGTCGCGACGCGCTGACCGCTCGCCGATTAATCGAAAAAAGTAGCCCTCAACCCCTAGCGGGATAGCCGAACGCCCGCTATGTTGATCATCATGGACGCTGACCGTGAATTTGCAGACCGCAGGTTGCGCCCATGCCCCCGCCCGTAGGTGGCCCCGAAAACTCCGCGGGCCGATGCCGTTGCACTCCCCTCCCCCGACCGGCATCGGCCCGCGGATTCCAGCTTTCTGTTCATCCCTGGCTGGCGGCGTTCGCGATGAACGCCGCCAGTAGGTCGTGCAGACGCTCCTGATCGCGCTCCGACAGTGGGGCCAGCAGGCCTTTCATGACCTCTGCCGCTGTTTCGTTCGCCTCCTGCAGGCGAGTCCGGCCCTCGTCGGTGATGTGAACCGCGTGCCGGCGGCGGTCCTGGAGGTCCCTGCGGCGATGGACCAGGCCCTGCCGTTCCAGTTCGTCGATCACGTAGACCATCGACGACTTGTCCATCTGCAGCTCGTCCACCAGCGTGCGCTGCGGAGCAGGGCCGGCCTCGGCCAGGTGCCCCAGCACCCCGATATGTCGCAGGTCGAGCCGGTGAGCGCGCAACGCGCGGTTCGTCGCCGCCCTGGCATACCGATGCGCCAAGTAGAAGTCCCTCCCGAGCAACAGCCCGAGACGTTTGCCTGAGTCGTGCATCTCCGCAGTATGCCCGATGACAGATAGTCTTAATTAAGATAGTCTCGGTGCGGTGAACGTAGTCATCGTGGGAGCAGGCCTTTCGGGCCCACTGCTCGCACAGGGTCTGTCCCGAGCGGGAATTGCCGCGTCCGTGTACGAGCGGGAGGCCGCGGTCGACGAGCGCAGCCAGGGCTACCGCATCCATCTCGACACCGAGGGCGATCGTGCGCTGCACGCGTGCCTGCCACCCGAGCTGTACGAGCAGGTGGTGGCCACGTCGAGCATGCCTGGAACGGGTGTGACGTTCCTCGATCCGCAGCTGAATGTGATCCGTGGCTTCACGGTCCCGCCTGGAGACGAATCGGCAGGTCAGCACCTCGTGGTCGACCGGATCACGCTGCGCAACCTCCTCGTCGCCGGCCTCGACGTGACTTACGGCGCGTCCTTCGAGCGGTACGAACTGCTCGACAACGGCCGGGTCCGCACTTTCTTCACCGGTGCTCCGGCCGTCGACGCGGACCTGCTGGTGGCCGCGGACGGCACGCACTCGGCCATCCGGAAGCAGCTGTTGCCCGGGGCGGAGGTCGTGGAGACCGGGCAGTTCCTGACCTACGGCAAGACCTGGCTGACCGAGGAGGTCCGCGCGCTCGCGCCCGCGCCGGCGCTGGAGGGGTTTTCGGTGGTGAACGGGACCGACGGCCGCTTCATGCCGGTCGCGGCCTTCCAGTCCCGCGCCGGTGGCGACGACTACCTGATGTGGGTCGTCGGCGCTCCCGACCAACCGTCCACAGGGGACGGACACGAGCTTCGGCGAGCAGCCGCCGAACAGGTCGCGGACTGGCACCCGTGCCTCGCTGCGCTCGTCCGGCTCGGTGACCCGGCGACCGTGCACACCACGACGATCCGTACGGCGAAACCTGTGCCGCCGTGGCAGACAGTCCCGGTGACGCTGATGGGCGACGCCATCCACACCATGGTGCCGACCGGGACCAGCGCGGCCGTCGCCTTGCACGACGCAGCCCTGCTCTGCCGCCACCTCATCGAATGCGACGGCTCCTTGCTCGACGCGGTCCACCAGTACGAGGCCGAGATGCTCGAGCATGGTTTCGCCGCCGTGACACGATCGCTTCAGGGCGTCTAACGCACCGTCCGCACACGTGCCATCAGCACACCCGCGGCCAGGGTCGCGATGCCGGCGGCGGCGAACAAGCCGCGGTAGCCGCCGAGCCCGGCGAGGATGCAAGTCGCCGCGAGCGGGGCGATGACCTGGGGCAACATGACCGCGAGGTTGACCACACCCAGGTCTTTCGCGCGGTCCTTCGCACCCGGCAGGACCTGCGTGAGGATCGCGAGCGCCACCGCCCAGTAAGCGCCATAGCCGACGCCCAGCAGTGGCGAGGCCACCAGTGCGGCGGGCCAGGTCTGCCACGCGGTCAGCGTGAACGCCGCCGCGCCCATCACCACTACCGCCAGCACGACGTATGGCTTGCGCCGGCCCGAGCGGTCCGACAGCGCGCCCACCGTCACGCCGCCGATCACCAACGCCACCCCGTACAGGCCCATCATGATCAGCAGGCCGGTGTCGGGGTCCGGGTAGTGCACGGCGTCAGAAAGGAAGAACAGCAGGAAGAACGTGCCGAGCGCGTTGCCGAGGTTGATCAGGAAATGGCAGCCCCAGGCCCACAGGAAGTCCGGATGCTCGCGCGGCGAGACCCACAACTCCGCCAGCATGTCGCGCCAGCGGTTCGACGGGCGCCACGCCTTCGGCAGCGCCAGGTCCGGCGTGCGTAGCACGAACACCGCCGCGCCCAGCACCACCACGACCGCGCACGCGACATACCCGCCCGGCAGGCTCGTGATCAGCACCGTGACGAGCACCGCTCCGAGCACGGTGCCGAGCATCTGGCTGATCCCGACCAGCCCGCCGATCGTCGCGCGCTGCTCGACCGGGACCCGGTCGGGAATCGCCGACGTGAGCGTCGCCAGCATCCCGTTCAACCCCGCCTGCACCAGGCACCAGCCGACGGTCATCACCACGACGTTGCCGGCGAGCGCCAGTACCACCAGGCCGAGCGCGCCGACCACCGCGCCGAGCATCGTCCACGGATGGCGGCGGCCCAACCGCGAGCGCGTGCGGTCGGAGGCGAGCCCGACCAGCGGGTTCGCGAACACCGACACCAGCGCGCCGACGCCGGTGACCACGCCGAAGACCAGTTCCTTGTTCGCCGCGTCAAGCAGTTCCGCCTGCTCGGGCAACAGCACCTGGATGGGCGCGTAGATCCCCAGCCAGAGCCCGACGTTCGCGACGACCAGCAGGCTCGTCCAGCCGCGGCGCACGCGCGCGGTCGGCTCGGCCAGCGCAGCGGGCAAGTCGGTCTTCCTCACCTGCGCACCACCTTCCAGCCGGAGTTCACTCAGCGAAATACAGATTTTCACCCGATCGACGCCGGGCTCGGGTAGCGATGTTCCTGGTCCTCAGAGATGATCTTGCCCTGTGTCGCGGTGCACGCACCATTCGCCATAAACGTGAAAATTCCTCATACAATAGCCGTTCCCTCGTCCGGGGGGAAGCCTGTCGGCGCGCTAAAGTCGCAGTTCAGAGCACCAGGAGGAGCCACTGTGTCGGAGACCCAGGCGACGCCGCTGCGCCGGCAGCCCGTGCAGCAGCGCAGCGCCAAGCGTGTCGAGATGATGCTCGACGCCAGCGCGAACCTGATCGACGAAGTGGGCTACGAGGCGCTGACCACCACGCTCATCGCGAAGCGCGCGGGGGTCGCGGTCGGCTCGCTGTACCAGTTCTTTCCCGACAAGCGCGCCGTCGTGCAGGCGCTGACCCAGCGCAACCTCGACCGTTTCACGTCCGCGGTCAGCGAGCGGCTCGCCACCGAGGACCCGGGGCACTGGTGGGACGTGGTGGACTCGGTGCTCGACATCTACCTGGACATGCACCGATCCGTGCCCGGTTTCTCCAAGGTGCACTTCGGCGATGTCGTGGACCGCCAGTTGCTCGACGACAGCCGGGACAACAACAAGGTCATCGCGGACTCGCTGACCGAACTGGTGCGCAAGTACGTCTCCATGCCCGGCGAGAAGCTGCCGCTCGCGATCTCGGTGGCCATCGAGGCCGCGGACGCCGTGCTCAAGTTCGCCTTCCACCGCGACGCGCAAGGCGACCAGGAGATCGTCGACGAGGCCAAGCACATGATCAAGGGATACCTCGCGAGCCGGCTCGGCGAGTAGTCCACAGGCCTGTGGATATGTGGGCCGTTTGCTAGCCGAAGCAACGGCCCTCGCCGCGGTAGGTCGGCACGGTCCGTACCACCCGCCCGTCCGCCACGATGTGGTAGTCGGCGAATCGCTCGGCGAGTTCACCCGCCTTGGCGTGCCGGAACCACACTCGGTCGCCCAACCCCAGGTCACGGGCTGCTTTCCCGGCCACGGGCGTCTGCACTTCACCCGCGCCCTCGAACTTGAGCAGTTCGAGCCCGCCCGGCAGGAAGGGAGACGGCTGACGCGACGCGGACGGCGGCCCCGACGCTACATATCCGCCCGAAAAGAGAGTGGCGATACCACGGGTGGGCTTGTGGACAACTGGCAACGCGTACAGCGCGGCGGGCCGAGGCCGGAACCGGGAGTAGCCGTCGAACAGCGTCGAACCGATCAGGCCGGACCCGGCCGCCACCTCGGAGACGGCGGCTTCGGCGCTGGTGCTCTCGAGGCTGCCCGTGCCGCCGCCGTTGACGAACTCGAGATCCGCCACCGCGCGGACGGCACGCACCGCCTCGGCGCGGCGGGACGCGAGTTCGCGCGCCGACCGGCGCTGCATCCAGCGCACGACCGTGTCGCCGCGCCGCCCGGTCTTGTCCGGCAGGCCGGCGATCTGACCTTCGTAGGCCATCAGCCCGACCAGCCGGAATCCGGTGCGCGCGACGATCTTCTTCGCCAGTTCGGCGCTCTGCCACGGGGTGAACACCGGCGAGCGGCGGGTGCCGACGTGCGCGATCCGCAGCGGCCACCAGGACGCGTCGAGTTCGAGACACACCCGAATGTCCGGATGCCCGAAGCCCACGGCGGCGTCGACGATGTCCAGATGGGCGATCGAGTCGATCATCAGCGTGATCGACTCGCGGGAGCGCTCGTCTGCGGCGAGGCGGCGCAGCGCGCCGTGGTCGACGGTCGGGTACGCGACCACGATGTCGTCGCTCGTGCCGCACTCGACGTGCCACAACGCCTCCGTCAGCGAGTAGCACATCAGGCCGGCGAAGCCGGGCTTGGCCAGCACCCGGTCGATCAGGTAACGGCACCGGATGGATTTGCTGACCACGCGCACTGGTGTGCCGCCGGCTCGGCGCAGAATGTCATCGGCATTCGCGTCGAACGCGTCGAGGTCGATGACGGCGAGCGGCGGGTCGAGATCCTTCGTGGCCTGGTCATAGCCCGCCTCGCTGGGCGTGGTCATGTCAAGAACCGTACGTCACGCCAACTTGAGAAGCGAATATCTTTCACTTACGGTGTCGACACTCAACACGAACAGGTGAGGGCCCATGACCCCGTGGACCAACTGGGCGGGCACCGCGACGGCAGAACCCGCGCGCGTGCACACGCCCCGCGACGTGGCGGAGATCGCCAAGGTCGTCGCCGACGTCGCGGTCGAGGAGCGGCGGCTGCGCCCGCGAGGCAGCGGCCACTCGTTCACCCCCATCGCCGTCGCAGGCTCCGACGCCCTCGACCTCACGGGCTGGACCGGCATCTCGTCCGTCGACCCGGAGACGAACGAGGTCACCGTGCGCGCGGGCACGCCGCTGCACCGGCTCAATCGGGAACTCGACGCGCTCGGTCTGGCCATGAGCAATCTCGGCGACATCGACGCGCAGACCGTCGCCGGAGCGATCTCCACCGGCACCCACGGCACCGGCGCCAGGCTGGGCGGCCTGGCCACCCAGATCACCCGGCTCGAACTCGTGCTGGGCGACGGGTCGGTCGTCACGTGCTCGGCCGGGCGGCGACCGGACCTGTTCGCCGCGGCCAGGGTCGGACTCGGCGCGCTCGGCGTGATCACGCAGGTCACGTTGCGATGCGAGCCCGCCTACGTGCTGTCGGCGCAGGAGCGGCCCGAGCCGTTGGAGCAGGTGCTGGACGGCTTCGACACGTTCGCCGCGGAGAACGATCACTTCGAGTTCTACTGGTTCCCCTACGGCAGCAACGCGCTGGTCAAGCGCAACAACCGGCTGCCGCCGGGCGCGGTCGCCCAGCCGCTGAGCCGAGCGCGGCAGTTCTACGACTACGAGATCATGGAGAATGTCGCGTTCGGCGCGCTGTGCCGGATCGGCCGGGCCGCGCCGCGGCTGGTGCCGTCGCTGGGCCGGTTCGCTTCGGCGGCGCTGTCGGCGCGCGAGTACAGCGACGTCTCACACCGGGTGTTCGTGACCCGCCGGGCCGTCCGCTTCGTGGAGTCGGAGTACGCGGTGCCACGCGATTCGGTGCACCACGTGCTGGCCGAACTGCGGAAGCTCGTGCCGCGCCTGGCCGACCCGGTCGCGTTCCCGGTGGAGGTCCGCGTCGCGGCGGCGGACGACATCTGGCTCTCGACCGCCGAAGGCCGCGATACGGCGTATATCGCGATCCACCAGTTCGTCGGCATGCCGTACCTGGAGTACTTCACCGAGTTCGCCGCGATCGCAGCGGAGGTCGGCGGCCGCCCGCACTGGGGCAAGATGCATCCGCTGGATGCCGGCGCCCTGCGCAAGTTGTACCCACACTTCGACGATTTCCTGCGTGTGCGGGCGGAAACCGATCCAGCGGGCGTGTTCACCAACCCGTATCTGGACCGGGTGCTGGGACCGGCCGGCTAGATCCGGGTGATCGCTTCGTCGATCGGGGTGTTGCCGGCGATGAGTTCGAGGGTGCGACGGTAGCTGCGCGCCTCTTCGAACAGCGCCATGATCACCGACGCGACGTCGTCCCTGGGGATCTCGCCGTAGTCGACCGACTCGGCCAGATGTACTTCGCCGGTGCCGGGCTCGTCGGTGAGGCGACCCGGACGCAGAATGGTCCAGTCCAAATCCCGCTCGCGCAGGTCCTGCTCGGCCGCTTCCTTCGCCTTCAGGTACGCCGCGAACACCTCGTCGGTACCGGGGCGCGGCGGCTTACCAACTCCCATCGAGCCGATCTGGATGTGCCGGCGAACACCGGCCAACTCGCACGCCGCGGCGAACAGCGCGGCGGCGCCACGGTCCACAGTGTCCTTTCGCGCCACGCCGCTACCCGGACCCGCACCGGCCGCGAACACCGCGGCATCAGCGCCCTCGAGGATGTCGGCCACGTCGGTGATTTCGGCGCTCTCCAGATCGAGACGGACGGGCTCGATGCTCGAATCCCACAAATCGCGCGTCTGGTCGGGATTGCGGATGAGGCCCACCGCGTCGTCACCATTCGCCGCCAACTGCCGGCCGAGGCGCAACGCGATCTTCCCGTGCCCGCCGGCGATCACGACTCGCATGGGACCGAGCCTATCCCTGGCTCAGGCGACGGGCAGGTCGTAAGACGCGAGGAGCTGCTCGTAGACCATCTCGTTGATCCAGCGCGACACCGCGTCGTGCGGCAGCAGCACCCGCTCGGGCGGGCCCGCGAGGTCGAGGGCGACGGCGGCCTCGGGATCGGCGGACACGACCGACAGGCCGTTCGAGCGCGCACGAGGCAGGCAGTTGTCCACATAGTCCTTCGTCAGCACCGCGGGCGTGGGCAGCACCATCGCGGCGTCGCCGTAGCGGGCGAACGGGACGGTCGCCGCCATCGCGGTGCGCCAGTGGCGCGCGACGGACAGGACGCCGACGATCTCCGCCGCCGGGGCGGGCGCCGTCGCGGCGAACTCCGGCCAGGTCCAGGTGGCGACGGTGGTCCGGTCGGTCACCGGGCCGATGCCGACGGCGATCCGCTCGGCGTGCACGTCGGTGCGCAGCCGGGCCACGACGCACACGCGACGGCCCAGCATCGTCACCTCGGGCAGCACGACGCCCTTCCAGCCCAACTGCAGGGCGGCGGCACCGGCCAGATAGGACGTGCTCGCGGGAAGCTCGACGGGCGGTACCACGCGGGTGGGAAATGACCGGGTTCCGCCGGCCACCACCGCATCGCCGGTGTGCCCTGGTGTAACCGCCACGAGTCCGCCTCCTTCTCGCCCTGCCTACGTCGTGTCCCCCTCGTGAAAAGAGGCACATGACTTGAGTACCAGCGCACGGGCCGCGGGTCTCCGGGTTACCCCACCAGCTGCGATCGGCGGCGCCCAACGGTCGGTGACCGGTCGATAAGCGGTCACCGGACTTCAGCCCGACCCTGCGACCGAACGGGTGAGAACGAGTCGAACGGCACTACGCAGGGGATTTTCGTCCGCCGAACGGAGCAACGCCGTTTCCGCTCCACTGTGGACGATCCACATTCGGGGGGTGACGCTCGCCGCTGTGATCGCGACCCCTGGGAGGTTAGAGTTACGTGCTGGTTACGGAAAGTTTGGAGGATCCAGTGAGGCCCCGCCGATCTGTGCTGTACATGCCCGGTGCGAACGAACGTGCGCTGGAGAAGGCGAAGGGTCTGCCCGCGGACGCGCTGATCCTCGACCTCGAGGACGCCGTCGCACCCGACGCGAAGGAGACCGCCCGCGAACGCGTGTGCGGCAAGGTCGGCGAGTACGGCACGCGCGAGGTGACGATCCGGGTCAACGGCCTGGACACCGAGTGGCACGACGCCGACCTGCGGGCCGCCGCGCAGGCCGGTCCCGCGGCCGTGGTGGTGCCGAAGGTGAACTCGGCGCGCGAGGTGCACAACATCGAGCGCGCGCTGGAACTGGGCGGTGCGCCCGACCACACGAAAATCTGGGCGATGGTCGAGACGCCCGTCGCGATGCTGCGCGCGCAGGAGATCGCGGGCGCGAGCGACCGGCTGACGGTGCTGGTCATGGGCACCAACGACCTCGCGAAGGAACTGCACGCCGAGTTCGTCCCCGGCCGGGGCCCGCTGCTGAGCGGGTTGTCGCTGTGCCTGCTCGCGGCCCGTGCGACCGGCAAGGTGATCCTCGACGGTGTCTACAACGACGTGCGGGACCTGGAGGGTTTCGCGGCGGAATGCTTGCAGGGCAGGCAATACGGCTTCGACGGCAAGACTCTGATCCACCCCGGACAGATCGAGGCGTGCAACCGGGCGTTCTCCCCGACAGAAGAAGAGATCGCGGACGCGCGCAAGATCATCGCCGCGTTCGACGAGGCGAGAGCCGAAGGTCGCGGGGTCGTGACCGTCGACGGCCGCATGATCGAGAACCTGCATGTCGACAACGCGCAGCGGATCCTGACCCTCGCCGAGGCGATCGCGAGCTAACGTGCTCGCGGGCCGGCTCATCCCGAAAGGTGCGGCCGGCTCGGCGGCATCCCTGTCAAGCTTCGCCCTCGTCGTGGAGCCAATCCAAGGCTTTGCGGGCCGCGTTGGAGACCATCCGGTCCGGGTGGGCGACGACCATCGACTCCAGCACCTCGCGCGTCCGCGGATGCCCGCAGATGGTCGCGTCCGCCAGGAACAGCAGCTGCGCCTGGCGCGGCTGTGCGGCGAAATCCTCCAGCGCCTTCTTCCGGCCCGCCGAGCGAATGCCCGCCGCGAGGACGTCCACCATGCTGTAGGTCCGCTCCCGCCCGCTGACCTCGCTCGCGTCGATGAGGCCCGCGTCGAGCAGCCAGCTCAGCGCGGCTGGGCCCGCCGCCGAGTGGTCGCGCATGCCGGCTATCGCCGCGACCCCCGCCTCGCCGTGCTCGGCCAGCAGCCGGAACGCGAACATGCGGTGCTCGAAGTCGTCGGTGCGGCGGGCGACCTCGGACAGCTCCGCGATCGCGCGGTCCGGCTGCCGCGCCCGCAGCCACAACCGCGCGCCCTCGTCGAACGCGTCGTGAGACATCGGGGCGACGCGCGCGAAGAACACCTCCGCGGTCTCGGCCGCCATGTCTGCCAGCGTCAGCGTCGGCACACCCCCCGCCATCCGCACGTCGTACATCGCGCGGGTGCCCAGCGGCAACATCTGCACGACCTGCCGCTCGGCCTCGGGCACCTCGTCGACCGCGTCGACCCCGGCGAAGTCGATCAGGTCCTCGTAGTGCTCCTCCTCGGCGGGCAGGATCTCGACCAGCCCGAAGTCCGCCAGCCGGTGCACGACCCGCAGCACGGGGTCGGCGTCGGCCGACCGCCACGCGAGGTCCGCGAGGTCGTCGAGGATCTCCACCAGCATCGGGATCGTCGCGCAGTCGTTGTCGGCCCGGATGGATTCCAGCAGCTCGTAGGCGAGGTGCCGGTCGGCGGAGCGGCGCCGCACCGGCTCGCCCTGGCCGGCGACGACATGCGGTACCGCGGCCCGCCACAGCGCGAGAGCGTCGTCGAGCAGTGGTGTCGCACGCTTGACGCGCACCAGCCGGCCCTTGAGCACCCGCACCACCCCGGTCGTCTTCGCGAGCGACACCAGATCGGCGGGGTCGTCCACGGCGAGCTGGGTGACCAGGTCGCGGGCGTCGGTCTCGGTGAGCCTGCCCTTGGCCGCGAGCTCCCGGCCGTCGCCAACCCAGTCGACGAACCGGCGCAGCCGCCGCACGACGGGCGTGGCGTCGGCCGCGACGGCGAGTTCGTCGTCCGCGGCCAGCGCGAACACCGGCGTCGGCTCGACGGCTTCGATATCGGGGTCGCCCTCGTAGTGGCGGTAGGCGATCTCGTGCAGCAGCGCCTGATCGATCTCGACGTCGCCGTGCTGGACCCGGTCGATGAACTGCTGCGCCTCGACCTCGTCGAGCGGGTCGATGCCGTGCTCGGCCATCGCGACGGCCCAGAACTTGGCGAGCCCGTAGTTCGCCGGTTCGTTCATCGCGTCGTCGAACCGCTGCGCGATGGCCCGGATGAACGACCGCAGCACCGACGGCGGCTCGCTCCGCTCGTCGAACAGGTCCGCGTCGTCGAAGAAGTCCATCAGCGCCTCGACTGTGGACAGCACCGTGCTCGAGTGCGGGTCGAGCAGCACGACCTTGCGCGGGAACCACATCAGCAGCGCGCCCCGCAGCACATCGCGCGTCCACCGCCCGAGCAGCCCGTCGCGTTCGAATCGATAGTCGAGCATGGCGCCGGCGACAACCGGGTCGATCATCCGTTGCCGCATCTGCGACCACGCGTCCAACTCGACGAGCAGGCGCTGGCGAGCGTCGATGAAGTCCTCTTCGTCCGCTCCGGTGTAGACCATGCGCATGAGACGATGGTCTCAAGTTCCGCGGCCGATTACACCTCCGGAGACCACTGCGGACCTCGATTTCCTTCGAATGCTGCAGCCATCTTCACGGTCGGATCACGCCGGAGATCGGCTCCTGGAACACCATCGCGAGATCACTCCCACGCGGATGTGACATCTCACGTTCCGATGTCTCAAGAAGTTGTTTCCCGTGGAACAGGATCGATCCAGTCGGACGCGGCGAACTGCCTCGCCATTGGCGCAGGTGACGCTCCACCGGCTCCTTGACCTCCAGCGCACTAGAGGTCCTAGCGTGAACACATGGTCTTCAAGGACTACGAAATCGCCTATCTGCGCACGCAACAACTCGGCAGGCTCGGCACGATCGGACCGGACGGTCCGCAGGTGCGGCCGACCGGGTTCTTCCTCAACGAGGACGGCACGATCGACATCGGCGGGCCGGAGAACGCCAAGAGCCAGAAGTGGCGCAATCTCGTGCGGAACCCAGCGGTGTCGTTCGTGGTCGACGACATGACTCCGGACGAGCCGGGAGCGGTCCGGCCCGGCTGGGGCCGCGGCGTCGAGATCCGCGGTCAGGCCGAACTGCTCACCGACCACGAGCCGCCCTACGGCGGCGGCTTCTTCAGCCGCGAGGTGATCCGCATCCACCCGCGCCGCGTCAACAGCTGGCACCTCGACCCCGACCACCTTCGGTCGAACCGGAACGTGGCTTAACCGAGCGCCTGTTCGAGGTCACGCCAGAGGTCCTCCGGGTCCTCGAGGCCGACACTGAACCGGATGAGGCCAGGCGGCACGTGCGCGTCGCCTGCCCACGCGGCCCGCCGTTCGAGCAGGCTTTCCACGCCGCCGAGGCTGGTCGCGTGCAGAATCAGCCGTACCGACGCGCACACGCGGTCGGCGGATGCGGCGTCGGGCATCTCGAACGCGATCATCGTGCCTTCGCCCGGGTAACGAACCTTGCCGACGGCCGGGTGCCCGGCGAGTCGTTTCGCCAGGAGGGCGGCGCTCTTCGTCTGCTCGGCGAGGCGGACGCCGAGTGTGCGCAGCCCGCGCAGCGCGAGCCATGCTTCGAGCGCGCCGGGGGTGGCGCCGGTGCGGGTCCGGGCGTCGCGCAGTTCGCCGGCCAGCGTTTCGTCGGCCGCGACGGTAAGGCCGAGCAGCAGGTCGCTGTGGCCACCGATGAGCTTGGTCGCGCTGTGCACCACGATGTCCGCGCCCTGGGTGAGCGGCTGCCTGCCGAGTGGTGAGGCGAACGTGTTGTCGACGACGACCTTGGCGCGCCGGCCCGTGAGCGGCGCGATGTCGATCAGGTCGAGGGTCGGGTTGGTGGGCGACTCTATCCACAGCAGGCCGGTCTCGGCCGCGGCGCGCGCCCAGCCGTCGGCGTCGGCGGGGTCGATCCGCCGCACGGTCAGGCGCCCCATCTTGGCCCAGTGGTCGAGCAGGCCGCGGGTGCCGGAGTAGCTGAACGTCGGCAGGGCGACCTCGGTGCCTGCCGGGAACAGGTCGAGCACCGCGGCGACGGCGCCGAGCCCGGAGGCGAACGCGACCGCCCGGCCGCCTTCGAGCGCCCCGATGGCCTCCTCCAGCGCCGCCCAGGTCGGGGTGCCGTCCTCGCGCGCGTAGGTGAGGTCGCCGCCGGCGAGGTAGGTGCTCGCGGGCACGATCGGCGTGTTCAGCGGCTCGCCGGCGGCGGTCGGGCGGCCGGTCACGATCGCCTTCGTCCGCGGGGACCAGTCCGTCATGCCGACTCCTCACGCTGTTGTTACCGTGCACCATCCGATGACGAGGAGTATCCATGGCACTGGAAAAGCCCGACGTAGACCGGCCCGACGGTCCGCCGCCTGCTGAACTCGAGGTCACCGACGTGACAGTGGGTGACGGCCCCGAGGCCTCCGCCGGGCAGGTCGTCTCGGTGCACTACGTCGGTGTGTCGCACTCGAGCGGCGAGGAGTTCGACGCGTCGTGGAACCGCGGCCAGCCGCTGCGCTTCCCGCTCGGCCAGGGCCACGTGATCCCTGGCTGGGACCAGGGCGTCCAGGGTATGCGAGTCGGCGGCCGCCGTCAGCTGGTCATCCCACCGCACCTGGCCTACGGCGAACGTGGCGCGGGCGGCGTCATCAAGCCCAACGAGACGCTGATCTTCGTGGTCGACCTCGTCGAGGTCGGCTAGCAGAGTGGACGCATGACAGCGTCACTCGCGAACGAGGTCACGGCCGCCGCCGACCGCCTCCGCCCGTACGTCCGGCACACGCCACTGCTCCGCGCGAAGGTCGGCGGCCGGCCACTACTTCTCAAACTCGAGCACCTCCAGCGAACAGGCTCGTTCAAGCTGAGAGGCGCCCTGAACGCCCTGCTCACCGCGGATCGCCCGCGGGCAGTCGTAACGGCCTCCGGCGGCAACCACGGCATCGGGGTAGCCACAGCCGCGGCGATCCTCGACCTCCCCGCCACGGTGTACGTCCCGACCTCCGTGCCCGAGAACAAGGCCCGCCGCATCGAAGCCGCGGGAGCGAAGCTGGTGCGAACGGGCAATACCTACGCGGAGGCATCCAGCGCGGCCCGCGATGCCGCAAGCCGGCCCGGCGTCCGCTATGTAGAGGCCTACAACGACCCGACGGTGATCGCCGGCCAGGGAACGGTCGGGGCAGAGATCGTGCGGGACGCCCCCGATGTGGACACGATCGCGGTCGCGGTCGGCGGGGGCGGGCTGGCAGCGGGGGCGGCCCTCGCGAGCGACGGCCGCCTGATCGCAGCGGTCGAACCAGAACACTGCGCATGCCTGAACGCGGCTTTCGCCGCGGGCGCGCCGGTGGACGCGGAAGTCGACTCCGTCGCCGCGTCGGCCCTGGGGGCAACGCGCGTCGGTGAGGTCCCGTTCGCGGTGTTGTCGAGCCACCCGGTGCGGTCATTGCTCGTCTCGGACGACGAGATCACCGCCGCACAAGCTCGCCTGTGGGACGAGTTCCGCCTGGCAGTCGAGCCGGCAGCGGCCGTGCCGTTCGCGGCATGGCTGGCCGACAAGATTCCCGGCGAACTCCCGTGCCTAGTCCTCTGCGGCGCCAACATGTGACCCAAACCACGAACAACCACGGCGCCACAAAGGACCACGCTGGGTCAGCAAGCAACCGCACCGTGGGGGCGTGGGGGCGTGGGGGCGGGGCCCCCACAACAAGACAAGACGACGGGAAAGTGGCCAGAAGCCACTGAACAGGGTGGGCGAGGAGGGAGTTGAACCCTCACGTCCTTTCGGACACACGGACCTGAACCGTGCGCGTCTGCCATTCCGCCACTCGCCCGAGCGCTTCTCGCTGACAGCCCGCAAAGACTATCAGTCACTCGCGCGGGGTTTTACCCGGGGCCGTGTCCAGGGGCCCGGATGTCGATAGGATCGGGTGCGAAAGCACATGCGCGAAGGAGGCACCGATCCCCAGTGGGCCGCGTTGAACGGTTTGATCGACGCCTGGAAAGCCTGGTGGGCAACACCTTCGCACGTATGTTCGGCGGCAATGTCGTCACTCAGGAAGTGGCGCAGGCCCTGGAGCGAGAGAGTGAGGACAACGTCCGTGAGCTGGCCGGCGGTAGGCTACTCGCCCCGAACCACTACATCGTCTCGTTGGGTACTGCCGACCATGAGCGGATGGCCGGCGACGAGCAGCGCACCACCAGGGTGCTCGCGGAAGCAGTGTCACAGCATCTCGCCGAGCACGGCTGGGACACCTATGGTGACGTCGTAGTTTCGCTCGAGCGCAATGAGGCGCTGCATACTGGACAATTCAAAACCCGTTCATCCGTCGATCCGGACGCCCGCGCGCAGGGTGGCCCGGGCCCAGGACGGCCAGCACGACCCAGCAACGCAGGAGACCCAGCAATGAGCCAGCCCCCCGGCTACGGCCAATACGACCAGGGTGACCCGTACGGCCAGCATGGCGGCCAGTACGGCTACGGACAGCAGGGACAACCCGGCTACGACCAGGGCGGCTACGGCGGCGGCCAGCAGGGTTACGACCAGGGCTACGGCCAGCCCCCGCAGCAGGGCGGCTACGACCAGGGCTACGGTCAGCCCCCGCAGCAGGGCGGTTACGACCAGGGCTACGGCGCGCCGCAGGGCGGCTACGGCGGTGGCGCACCGGTCGGCTACCCGCCCCAGCAGGCCGCGCCGGACCCCTACGCCCAGCAGGGCTACGCCCCGCCCGCGGTGCAGGGCGGCAACCGGCAGCTGAACGCGACGCTCCAGCTGGACGACGGCTCGAACCGCAGCTACTCGCTCAAGCAGGGTGGCAACGTGGTGGGTCGCGGCCAGGACGCCGACTTCCGCCTGCCGGACACCGGCGTGTCCCGCCGGCACCTGGAGATCACCTGGGACGGGCAGAGCGCCACCCTCGCGGACATCGGGTCCACCAACGGCACCACGGTCAACGGCACCCCCGTGCAGACGTGGCAGCTGGCGGACGGTGACGTGATCCGGGTGGGCCACTCGTCGCTGGTCTTCCGCACTCAGGGCTGAGGCGCGCCGAAACCAGAACCTGCTCTCTGCGGTTGGCCGAGCCCCTGCGAAGCTGGTATCTCCTGTCCCGCAGAATTGTCGACGGGACCCCGTGGTGAACCAGTACCACGGGCGGGAGCACAGAAGGCGGGAGCTGACACAACAGGTGCCAGAGCTGGTCGTTCAACTCACCAGGGTGGGCTTTCTTGTCCTGCTCTGGCTGTTCGTGCTGGCCGCGTTGCGGGTGGTGCGATCAGATCTGTACGCGGCCTCCGGGCTGAAGGTGGCGGTCCCGGGGCTGCGGCGGAACAAGGACAAGCAGCGGCCCAAGGGGTCGAGCAAGCAGCCCCGCCAGCTGATCGTCACGCACGGCGCGCTGGCCGGCACCCGGATCGCGCTCGACGGCAGACCCATCACGCTCGGCAGGGCCGACGACTCCACTCTGGTGCTCGACGACGACTACGCCTCGACCCGGCACGCCCGGCTCATGCTGCGGGGATCGGACTGGTACGTGGAAGATCTGGGATCCACAAACGGGACTTACCTCGACCGGGCTAAGGTCACTGCACCGCTCCGAGTTCCGCTCGGGGTCCCCATCCGGATCGGTAAGACGGTGATCGAGCTTCGCCCATGACACTCGTCCTTC
>DASZUO010000109.1:0-1750 GCA_035547575.1 Amycolatopsis sp.
GGGCCCCGTCCAGCGGCCACACCTGGCCGTCACCGAGGATCCGGTAGCGGTTGACGAAGCCGTCGTCCTCGACTTCGCTCAGCTGCACCTCGACCGCGGTGGCCTCGGCGCCGGACAGTTCCGCGGCCAGACCGCGGGCCACCTCTGTCCGGTCCAGGAACAGCGCCCCGGGATAGAGGTCCACATCGAAGGGGGCCTGTCCATCCAGTTCCGTCAACAACGGCCGGGCAGCTTCGAACGCCGCGATCCACCTGACTCGGTAAGCGACAGCCCGTCGTTGCGCCGCAAGGAAATCAACCGCAGCATCCATCATCGACTCCTCGCCCGCAGCGAGGTAGTCCGTCTTGGCTCGGACGGCGGCAGCGCGCGCGGCGAGCACCGCACGCGCGCAACCGGACAACGCTTCGGCAGCCGCCCTGATCTCATCGGCCCTTGCCGTGGTGTGCTCCCCGAGGAACGCCAGCAACCGCTCGGCCAGCCGGACGTGGTGCTCGGCGAGCGCACGTGCCGGATCGGAGGTGACGTGCAGGAGCCCGCCTGGCCCGGCCTGGTCGGGGCGCAGCGCGCGGACGGTCACGGCCAGCGCACGCTCCGGCGCCTGCGGGTCGAATCCCGGTTGCTGCACCACGTCCGCCATCACGGCGTCGAGGTCGAGTGGAGCCTCTTCGGCCAGCCGCTGCCGCTCCGCAAGCAGCGCACGCAGTCTGTCGGCCAGTTCCGTCGAGTCGTTGACCAGTTCCCACGCACGCCGCTCCGTGATCAGCTTCTCCAGCTGGGGAATCTCGTGCTCGTGCATTTCCAGCACGACGTCGATCAACCCGGTGCTCGCCGCGGACTCTTCGCCGCGTAGCTCAGCGCGGACCGCGATGGCCAGCCGGACCCGGACCTCGACCTGCGGGCTGACGTAGTCCTCGCTCAGGTTGTGCCGAACGCCGGACTGGGACACCGCGCTCGTGCCGTCCTGAGTGCGGTACCCGACACCGGCGCCGCCGATACCCACGCCCGCCGACCAGCCGCGATACGCCTCGCGCTCGATGGCGCGGGTCTTCTCGTACCGGTCGGACTGATACGGCCCGTATTCGGCGTCGCCGTAGCGCCGGACAACCTCGTAGCGCGGTTCACCCTCCAGTCTGACCTGCAGGGTGGCCAGGTCGTCCGGGGTGTCGGCGATTCGCGCGACCTCCAGCCAATTCCCGGGGACCAGGTCCAGCCACTTGGCCATGCCCTGCCCGGGGGTGAACAGGTGCTCCACCGTTGCGTCGATGTCGTCCCGGTGCGCGCCGAGCAATTCGGCGAGCACCCGCGTGGCCGCGGGCCGCACCTTTTCGAAGGCGACGCCGATCGCGGTGCTGCTCAGCCTGGCAGGGAACTGGGGCAGGCGGCGATACTCCGGCCGTGGCGGCGGGCCGAGCGGCCGCTTGGCCGCCTTGGGCGCCGGGTACCGGATCCGCACGGTTCCGGTCGACGCCTCGCGCTTTTCCCCGGTGACCAACGAACCGGACAGCTTCGCGCGGACCCGGCTCGCCACGAAGACATCCGCGGGCTCGAGCAACCAGACGAATTCGGCGCGGTAACGCTGCCGGACGCGGACCGAACCGGCCATGTCAAGCGTGCCCTGTTCCCGCATCCACATCACGGTGGTGGTCTGGCTGACGCTGCCGCCGCTGAGCGCGCCGACCTCGGCCACCGCCTTCAGGCTGCCAGTGTGCTCCTTATGCTGGGTCCGAGTCCGGCTCCAGGTCGGCCATTC
>DASZUO010000110.1:0-32358 GCA_035547575.1 Amycolatopsis sp.
TCGGCGCGTTCGTGTCGTTGCTGCCCGGGCGCGACGGTCTGGTGCACATTTCCAAACTCGGCAAGGGCAAGCGCATCGCGAAGGTCGAGGACGTGGTCAACGTGGGCGACAAGCTCCGCGTCGAGATCGCCGACATCGACAACCGCGGCAAGATCAGCCTGGTGCTGGTGAAGGAGGAGGAGGGCGAGAAGCCCGCCGAGGCCACGCCGGAGAAGGCTGACGCCGCACAGTAATGCCCCCTTTGAATGGCCCGTCCGGCATCCGCTCGGGCGGGCCATTCGCGCTCTCGTAGTGAGGAACGTCTTGGCGCGACAGATACCTGGGTACGAACAGGCCGTCGGCAGCACCCGCACCCTGGACACCTCGGTGAAGCGCACGGTGCTCCCCGGTGGCCTGCGGGTCGTCACCGAGCACGTGCCGGGGGTGCGCTCGGCCACCGTCGGCCTGTGGGTCGGCATCGGCTCGCGCGACGAGACCGCGAGCGTGGCCGGGGCCGCGCACTACCTGGAACACCTGCTGTTCAAGGGAACCGTGAACCGCAGCGCGGCCCGGATCGCCGAGGAGATCGACGCCGTCGGCGGCGAGTTCAACGCGTTCACCGCCAAGGAGCACACGTGCTACTACGCGCAGGTGCTCGACCAGGACCTGCCGCTGGCGCTGGATCTCGTCACCGACGTGGTGTTCGAGGCGCTGTGCGCGGAGTCCGATGTGGAGACCGAGCGCAGCGTGGTGCTCGAGGAGATCGCGATGCGCGACGACGATCCCGAGGACCTGCTGCACGAGACGTTCGTGTCGGCGGTGCTCGACGGGCATCCGCTCGCGAAACCGGTGCTGGGCACCGAGGAGTCGATCAGGGGCATGTCGGCGAAGGCGCTGCGCGGGTTCTACCGGCGCCGCTACACACTGCCGCGGATGGTGCTCGCGGTGGCGGGCAATATCGAGCACGCGCAGGTACTCCGCCTGGCGCGCAAGGCGTTGCGGCTCCGACTGTCCGGTTCGGACACTCCGGTGCCGCCGCGCCGGGGCAGCGCGCGCATCAGCGCGAACCGGCGGCTGGCGCTGCACACCGACGACACCGAGCAGGCGCACGTCATGGTCGGCATGCGCGCACTGTCCCGGCACGACGAGCGCCGCACGGTCCTGAACGTGCTCAACGCGGCGCTGGGTGGCGGCATGAGTTCGCGGCTGTTCCAGGAGATCCGTGAACAGCGTGGCCTGGCCTACCAGGTGTACTCGTCGGTGGCGGCCTATTCCGACACCGGACACCTGTCGATCTACGCGGGCTGCCAGCCGGAACGGCTCGGCGAGGTCGCGAGCGTGCTGCGCGACGTGCTGGGACAGGTCGGCAAGGAGGGCTTCACCGAGGCCGAGGTCGCCCGCGCGAAGGGCCAGTTGCGCGGGGGACTGGTGCTCGGGCTCGAGGACACCGCGTCCCGGATGTCCCGCCTCGGCAAGCAGGAGCTCAACTACGGCCGGTACGAGAGCGTGGACGACACGGTGGAGCGGATCGACGCGGTCACGGCCGAGGAGGTGTATGACCTCGCTCGCACCTTGTTCCGCGCTCGGATCAGCTCAGGGGCGCGCGGCGCCGCCGTTGAGGGTGGTGGTGGGCGACGGGTGGGCGGTGTGTCCGTGGCCAGCGTGGTCGGGCCGTACGCTCATACCGACGATGTGCCGGTTGAGCTGCGAGAGGTGATCGGGTCGTGATTCGGGTCGGTGTGCTGGGCGCCCGTGGGCGGATGGGTGCGACGGTGGTGAAGGCCGTGGACGGGGCGGCCGACATGAAGCTCGCGGGCACCGTGGACGTGGGTGACGATTTCGCCGTGCTCGCCGACGCCGAGGTCGCGGTCGACTTCACCCACCCCGGCGCGGTCATGGACAACCTGAAATACCTGATCGACCACGACGTGCACGCCGTCGTCGGCACCACCGGCTTCAGCGAGGACCGGCTGGCCACCGTGCGCGAGTGGCTGTCCGGCAAGCCCGGACTCGGCGTGCTGATCGCCCCGAACTTCGCGCTCGGCGCCGTGCTCGCGATGCGCTTCGCGCAGCAGGCGGCCCGCTTCTACGCCGGCGCCGAGGTCATCGAGTTGCACCACAACCGCAAGGCCGACGCACCCTCGGGCACCGCGGCGCACACCGCCCGGCTGATCGCCGAAGCCCGTCGCGCGGCCGGCGTCGAGCCGGGCTCCGACGCGACCACGACGGAACTGGACGGCGCCCGCGGCGCCAGGGTCGACGACGTACACGTGCACTCGGTGCGCCTGCCCGGCCTGGTGGCGCACGAGGAGATCCTGTTCGGCGGCGAGGGCGAGACCCTCACCATCCGGCACGACTCGCTCGACCGTGTCTCGTTCATGCCGGGCGTGCTGCTCGGCGTGCGGGAGGTGCTCGAGCGGCCGGGCCTGACGGTGGGCCTGGAGAACGTGCTGGACCTGTGAAAGCCCGCAACGTCGCCCTGCTGCTGACCGCCGCACTGGTGGTCTACTTCGTGCTGCTCGCAGACCACGCGATCCGGTTGCTGCGCACCGGTAGCGCCGCCGGGGCGGCACTCGGCGCCGCGGTGCTGGTGCTGCCGCTGCTCGGAGCGTGGGTCGTGTTCGCGACCTGGCGGTCCGGGTTGCGCATCCAGCGCCTCGGCCAGCGGCTCGACGAGGAGGGCGGCCTGCCGGACGTGTCGGGCCTGCCGCGCCGCCCGTCGGGCCGGGTCGACCGCGCCGCCGCCGACGCGTGGTTCGAGCAGCGCCGCGCCGAACTGGAACTGCACCCGCACGACTGGCGGCACTGGTACCGGCTGGCCTACGCCTACGACATCGCGGGCGACCGCCGCCGGGCCCGCGCCACCATGCGCAAGGCGCTCGAACTCGAAGAGACCGAACGCCGGGCCTAGGGATCGCTCGAGATGTGGCTTGCGAGCCGGTGTGGTGGCGGAACCTCATGGGGGCCCTCGCTCCGGGATCGCCTCCTCATGCATCCAGCACCGCGTCGGCGCTGTCCTCGTGAGGAACCGCCTGGTAAATACCGGTAGAGGCTGATCCGGGCTCGATCACGCAGCATCTCCTCCTTGTGAGGGTTCGGGCTCTGGACCAGGTACTACCGAGGAGGATGCCCTGCACCGGGGCAGGGTGCTTACGCGCGGTGATCGTCGACGCAACGAGCGGCTGGCCCGTTGTTGCGGTCGATCGTGCGCCGCGAGTTCGCGGTTGTTGCCGTCGATCTGGCGTCGGCGAAGCAGGCGGCGGTCACCGATCACGACTCAGAGCCCAGTGAGCGGTGCAAGCTGCCTGGCCCGCAGCAAGCGGCTCCGCACAAGCTAGACGACGTCGTAGATCAGGTGCGTCGCCGTCGATGTGGGGGTCACGCTCCGCTGCACCAGCGTGCGCGGCACCCCGGTGAACAGCGGCGTCCCGGCGCCCAGCACGACGGGCGCGAGGTGCAGCGCCAGCGTGTCGATCAGCCCGGCGGCGAGCGCCGAGCCGATGGTGGCGCCACCGCCCATGAGGACGACGTCGAGGTCCGCCGACGCCGCCTCCGCACGCGCACGCGCGGTGGCGACGGCGTCGGGCAGGCCGGTGGTGACGAACGTCCAGTCGAGATCGGTGAGCCGCACCGACTCCGGCGGCGTGCTCGTCACCACGACGAACGCGGGCTTGCCGACCTCGCCGGCACCATAGCCGACCTCGTCGTTCCAGCCGCCCGGCCCGTCGACCTGGTCGAAGAGCCGGCGCCCGAGGACGACGGCGCCCGAACGGGCGGTCCCTTCGCGCAGCACCCGGCGATCGTCGGGGTCTTCGGAGAACGCCCACGTGTGCAGGGCCTCGCCGCCGATGCCCAGACCGTGCTCCGGGCCGGGGTCGGGCCCGGTGACGAAGCCGTCGAGGGACACCGAGATGTCCGCGATGATTCGTGTCATGTCAGGGCAGACCCGATCCGCCGCCGGAACTCATCGCGCGCAGGAAGCCGAGCACCGGCGCGGTCTGGCCGGTGATCCAGTGCGCCACCTCGGGCAGCAGGGTGACGCTCGCGTTCGGCATCGCGTGCTCGGCTCGCCGGGCGGTCTCGGCGGAGTCGAACATCGCGTCGCGTCCACCCACGATCACCAGCACCGGCATCGCCAGCCGCTTCAGCGCGTCATCGTCGAACACGGGCAGCTTGTCCTTACGCGGCAGGAAATGCGTGAACATCAGCCCCACGTACTCGGCGATCTCCGGTGCCTTCGCCGCGTCGATGCCGGCCACCAGCTTCATCGACCTGCGCGATCCCCACCGCCCGAACGGCTTGTACAGCAGCGCTTTGACCACCCAGCCGTACGTCTGCCGCCTGAGACCGCCGGGGCACAGCAGCGCCAACCGGTCCACCCGGCGCGGGCGCCGCGTCGCGTAGTCGAGCGCCAGCCACCCGCCCAGCGACGCGCCGACCATCGAGACCCGCCCGAGGTCGAGGCCGTCGAGCACGTCGTCGAGCCACTGGGCGTAGGCCTCGGAGTCCAGCGACGGCCGCGACGGGGCGCTGAAGCCCGGCTCGCCGATCATGTCGACCGCGTAGACGCGGAAGTGCTTCGCCCACTCGGCCACGTCGGCCAGCCACATGGCCGCGTTCGTGCCGGAACCGTGGCACAGCACCAAAGGCGGCGCGCCCTCGGGCCCGCACGCGACGACGAACGTCTCACCCTCCCGTGTGGACACTCGCAGGTGCTCGGCCGGGACCGGCCACATCTGCAGGGCTTCGGAGTAGCGGCGGAGAATCTCGTGCCTGCCCGCCTCGGTCTTGTAGATCACGAGTCGAGCACCGCCTGCACGGACTCCAGCAGCCGCGCGGTGTCGAGCAGGCCGCCGAGGATGATGACCTTCATGCGTCCCCGTTCCTCGTCGTACGCGGTTTCGATGCGCAACGGGTCATCGCCGCGCCGGGCGCCGGCGGCCATGAGCAGCGTGCTGATGCGGCTCATGGTGTGCGGGCCGACCGCGTCGATGTCGACGATGCCGGAGACCTCCACGTGCCGCTCCCGCCGCACCTCGGGTTCGCCGCCGACGGGCGCGCCGACGAACTGCTCCAGGTCCTCGTGCGAGATCCGGTACTGCTTGCCGATGCGCACGGCCTTGAGCCGCCCGTCGCGCACGTAGCCGCGCACGGTCCGGACATGCAGGCCGAGCCGCTTGGCCACGTCCTCAACGGAGTAGAGCTGTTTGGACATAAAATTACGTTAACATCCCTTGGATAGGGATCGATAGGTAATTTTAAGGAAGGATGGTGATACCTCAGAGGTGCGCCCACGCGGTGACCACCGCGGGGCAGGCGGCGAGCGCGCTGTACCGGACGAACCGCCCGGCCAGCCCGGCGGAGACGAAGGTGGACATCCGCATGTCGACCAGTCCGGCGAGGACCGTCGTGGCCATGAACGGCGGCAGGCCGACCACCGAGCTCACCCCGTACGTTCCGGTCATCCAGTACGGGTGGCGGTGACACCGCTCGCGCAACGCCTCGACCTTGGCGCGCAACCACTTCGTGCGCCGGTGCCACCGCTCACGCCGCCGTGACGGCGGGCGCTGCCGGTGCAGCCGGTCGTGCAGCACCGGCGGCAGCCGGATCGAGCCGCGTGCGGCGAGGTAGTACAGCAGCTTTCCGGCCACCTGGCCGATTGCGACGGCGGCCCCGATGAGGAACCAGTGCACGTTCGGTTCACTCGACACGAGGCCGAGGACGAACACTTCGATGCTGATGAGAGGCACGAGCGCGGAGCCGAAGGCGACGCCGAGCGTCAGGCAGAACCAGCCGAGCATCGCGCCTCCAGAACGAGTTCTCCGTCACGGTAACAGTCACGGACGGCGGCATGGGGCCGTTCACCTTACTGTTCGCTTCCTGTTGACCACCGTGTGGTCACTTTTTGTCCATCTGCCGGTGAAAGTCTGGTGCCGTGCAGCAGAAGATCAAGACTGCGCCCGGAAACTTCGAGGGGTTCTGCGCCGCTGTGGTGCGCCGGTTTCCGTTCCCGTTCCCGGCGAGCCTGCTCGGGTTCGCGCTGATCAACGGGTTCACGTTCGGCGTCGACCTGACGCTGCTGACCATCGGGCACGGCGTGCTGCGGCTGCCGTTGCCGGTGAGTATCACCGTGGCGTACCTGGTCGCGTTCGGGTTGAGCTTCGTGCTCAACCGCAGTCTGAACTTCCGGTCGCACGCGCCGGTCGGTGCCCAGGCGGTCAAGTACGCGATCGCGATCGGGATCAACTACGGGGCTTTCATCCTGGGGGTCGGGGCGGGGCTGGCGGCACTCGGCGTCGAGTACCACGTGTCGCGCGTGCTCGCGGGGGTATGTGAGGGCGTGTTCATGTACAGCGTCATGAGGTGGGTGGTTTTCGCGGAGCGACGTGCGGGCTGACCGCGAAGGGGGACCCCGGTGTCGGCGGCGACACGCGGGCAACCAAGATAGGGACTGCCGCGTGAGATCCGTGATACTTCTCGTGGCCGGGACCTGGGAGTAACCACTTTGAGATCTGTCATCTCGACGCTGAGGCACGGTAGTGCCACCGAGCGGCTGCGCCTCGGTTTCGAGTTCCTGCTGGGTCTGGTGCTTTTCGGTGCGCTCGCCTATTACGCGCACGGTATCCCGAAATGGCCCACCGACGTCGACGTCTACCGGCTCGGCGCGGACACGTTCCTCAAGGGCCACTCCATCTACACGCAACTGCCGGTGTCCTCAGTGGGCGGTGCGCTGCCCTACACCTACCCGCCGTTCTCGGCCGTGCTGTTCACGCCGCTGGCGATCATCCCGCCGCACATCGGCTACCCGCTGCTCACCGGCGCCACATGCCTGGCGCTGATCCCGCTCGTGCTGGCCTACCGCAAGAGCTCCCCGGAGCTGGCGCGGTACCTGTCGAAGCCGTGGATGGTCATGGCGGGCGCGTGCGTGCTGGTCGTGGCGCACCCGGTCGCGAACACGATCTTCTGGGGCCAGATCAACGTCCTGCTGATGATGCTGGTGGCGATCGACTGCCTGTGGCCGAACCCCCGGTGGCCGCGCGGCATGATGATCGGCATCGCGGCGGCGATCAAGCTGACCCCGGCCGGCTTCTGCCTGCTGTTCCTGCTCCGCAAGGACTTCCGCTCGGTCGTCACGAGCTTTGTCAGCTTCCTGGTGTGCACCGCGATCGCGTTCGTGCTCATGCCGGGTGACTCGATCACGTACTGGACCGACCGCGTCTTCCACGCCACGGGCATGAACATCGGCCCGATTCACGCGAACGAGTCATGGCAGGCGACGTTCGAGAAACTGGGCGTGACCGGCTCGGCGTTGACGCTGGTCGGCGGCGTGGGTGTCATCGTGATCATCGCGATGACGGTCCTGGGCACGAGACGCGCGCTCGACGACGGCAACGTGGCCATGGCGCTGGGCGTCAACGCCACCGGCGTACTGCTGGTCTCGCCGATCTCGTGGTCGCACCACTGGGTGCTGGCGCTGCCGACGGCGGCGATCGTCATGGTGACGGGGTATCAGCAGCACAGGTTCTGGCTGCTGGCCTCGGGCTGGTTCGGCGTGCTGATCCTGTGGCTCGCGCCGCACTACTGGGTGCCGCTGGAGTACGAGCACTGGAGCTTCGCGCAGAAGATCGTCGGGAGCAGCTACCAGATCATCGCGCTGGCGTTCCTGATCGTGATGACCGTGCTGTGGTTCCGGGGCCGCAAGCGGCGCGGCAAGCCGGACGCCCTGGACCTCGAACTGGCCACCGAGACGACCGCCGTGTTGCCGGCGCTGGCCGGGGGCACGAACGGTGCGGGTCGCACGAACGGTGCCGTCCCCGCGCCCGCCGGTGCGACGGAGGACGCGCACTAATCGATCAGCTCGAGGTCCAGCCGGCCGGTGAGGCGTAGCTCGCGCAGCCGGCTCCGGCCGGTGTCGAGGGTGCGGACAGTGCCGTCGGGCTGCCAGCCGGCGCGACGGAAGAAGCTCAGCGAGGCCGAGTCGGATTCGGCGATCCAGATGATGCCGCGCTCGGCGCCCCGCTGACGGAGGCCCTGCGCGGCGTCGGCGAGCAGGCGGCCACCGTGCCCGCGGCGGCCCCAGCGCGGTTCGACGAGGATGGTCGCGATCAGCCCGGTGCGCGCCGCGTCCTCGGGCAGCTCACCCGATGCCGCGGCCACCTCCGCGTCGGGCGCGGGCCCGGCGACGCAGAATCCCACCGTGAACTCGCCCTCCGTCGCCACGTGCACGGTCGTATCCGGGTGCGCGATCGCCTCCGCCCACTGCTGCTCGGCTGTGCCGCCCAGCTGCTCGAGGGCCTGTTCACCGAGCACGTCGGCGAACGCCGTGCGCCACGTGACCTGCTGGATGCGGGCGATCTCCGCGGCGTCCCCGGCGACGGCGGCGCGGACCTCGGCGGTGCTCATGCGACGAAACATACGGGACGGGTTTTGTCGGTGGGTGGTGGCACCATGTCGTTCGATGGACACGATGAGTGTGGCGGCCGCGCGGCGCATGGCGCTGGCCGCCCAGGGGTTCACGGATGCCCGCCCGGAGGTCACCACGCGCCGCCACCTGCGGCGCGTGCTGTCACGTGTGCAGCTGATCCAGCTCGATTCGGTGAACGTCGCGGTCCGGGCGCACTATGTGCCGCTGTTCTCCCGGTTAGGGGCGTACGACCGCACCCTGATCGACGAAGCGGCCTGGTCCGACAGCGCCCGCAAGCCGCGGATGCTGGTCGAGACGTGGGCGCACGAGGCCAGCCTGATTCCGGTGCAGGACTGGCCGCTACTGCGGTCGCGGGCCAAGCGGAACGGCTGGTGGCGCCACTACCAGCCGATCCTCGACCGCTCACCCCAGCTGGTGGACGACATCCTGGCTGTCGTCAAGGAACTGGGCCCTGTCGGCGCGGGCCGCATCGAACGCGAGGTCCTCGGCGAGCCGGCACAGCGCGGACGCGGCCCATGGTGGGACCGCTCCGAGGTGAAGAAGATCTGCGAATACCTGTTCGGAACCGGCCAGCTGACCACCGGCACCCGCCGTTCGTTCGAGCGCATGTACGACCTCACCGAACGCGTGCTCCCGCCCGACGTCCTCGCGCGGCGCGTCACCCCGGAGGAAGGCGCCCGCGAACTGATCACCCGGTCGGCCGTCGCACTGGGCGTGGCCACCGAGCCCGACCTGCGCGACTACTACCGCCTGGGTCCCGAGGTGAGCCACCAGGCGGTCGCTGAGCTGGTCGAAGCGGGAGTACTCGCGCCGGTACGGGTACGCACCTGGCGCTCGCCCGCGTACCGCCACGTCGGCGCCAAGGTGCCAAGGCGCATCACGGGCCGGGCGCTGCTGTGCCCGTTCGACCCGCTGATCTGGGAACGTGCCCGCACTGAGCGCCTGTTCGGCTTCCGGTACCGCATCGAGATCTACGTCCCCGAGCCCAAGCGCGAGTATGGGTACTACGTGTTCCCGTTCCTGTTGGACGGCGAGCTCGTGGGCCGGGTCGACCTCAAAGCCGACCGCGAAGCCGGCGTGCTCCGGGTGCCCGGTGCCTTCGCCGAGCCCGGCGCCGATGTGCCCCGCGTGGCAGCCGAGCTGGCCGGGGAACTGCGGCACATGGCGGAGTGGCTCTCGCTGGACCGCGTCGAGGTAGGGGAGCGGGGTGATCTGGCACCGGTCTTGCGAAGCCTCGGAAAGCGGAGATGAGGGCGGTCCGGCGCCGGCGAAGACCCAGGCCGCAACCTTTGGTCTTTCGCCGCTTGACCGGATCGGCAAAAGAGGCGAGGGGGTCCGGCCCACCAGCCCGGAACCCCTCGCCGTACCCCCTGGAAATGCGGTCTCTACTGCGTTGCGCGGGTGATCACGGCGGTACCCGAGCCGGTCCGGGCGCGGACGCGCAGGGGCACATCCTCTTCCGGTTGGTCCAGCGAGACGTCCAGCTCGCTTCGGACCTTCCCGGCGCCGGCGCTCAGGTCGACCTCCGCCAAGACGCCGGGACGGACGCCGATCCGCACATCACCCGAACCCGTGATCAGCTCGAGCTGTCCGCCGGCCGCTTCGGCTACCGAGAGGTCGCCGCTACCGCTCCGCGCGAAGATCTCGCCCGACGCCGCGCCCAGCCAGATGTCGCCGGTGCCTGTCGCGAGCGTCGCCGAGCCGGAGAGGGACGAGGCTTCGACATCGCCGCTGCCGGTGCGCAGCTGCAGACCCGCCAGGGTGGGCCCCAGGCGAATCGCGCCCGAGCCGGTGCGCACGACCGCGGCACCGTCGGCCCGGTCCAGCTTGACCTCGCCGGTGCCGGTCATGACATCCGCTCGTCCGCAGGCGCCGGTGACCGTGACGTCCGCCGAGCCGGCGCGGATCGACAGGTGCGTTCCCGCGGGGGCGTGCACCGTGATGGAGAGCGGGATGTTGCGCAGCGGCAGCGCCTTCGACGCGTGCACGACCAGACGGCTGCCGGTTCGCTCGATCCGGGTCTGCCGCAGCGCGTCGGCCGGGGTGCCGCGCAGATCGCCGCCGAACTGGTCGCCGAAGCGGTCGCTGACCCAGTTCAGCAGGCTCGTCACGCCCTGCGCCCACGGCTCGCGCACGTCCGGATCGTGCCGGACCTCGACCGTGGCCTCGGTGGCCTCCGCGCTGAGTTCGATCGCCACCCTGCCGAGCGTGACCTCGACATCCAGATCGACCGGGCCGTCGATGGGAAAATTCTGTGTGCGGACCAGATCCTGGTCGGGTTGCTCGGTCATGGTCATCCTCTCACCCAGCCATGCAGGTGCGAATCGGTCCGGGTGCCCGGGCCCGGCTTCGACTTGGTCTCGCCACGGAACTGCGAGCCACCGTGCAGCGCACCCTGCACCGCCTGCGAGATGAACGTGTTCAGCGAGACGCCCTGTGCGGCCGCGGCCTGCTCGGCCTGGGCCTTGATCTGCTCGACCATGCGCAGCGTCATGCGCGCGATGTCGCCGCCCTCCGGCATCGGAGGCATCGGCGGCGGCTGTGGCGGGGGAGGCGGCGCGGACTCCTGCTCGGTCGTGGTGCCCGTGACCACCACGCGGACGTCACGGCCGTCGAGCCGGACCTCCACGACCTGGTCGGGCAGTTGCGTGGTGACCTCGGCGGCGAGGTCGGCGAGCGCGTTCATCAGCGACAGCCGGACCGCGGGCTCGAGTGCGGCGGACAGCACCGCGGCGGTGCGCCGAGTCTGCTCGTCGCCCGCGGAAGCCGTCGCCGTGAGGTCCTCGCGGAGGCTGTTGATGTACGGCGTCAAATCCATGACACCACTATGACGTCATATGTGGTGTCAGTCAAGCGGCGCGATGGTGCGCGAGTGTCAGGCGCCGGACCGGGCGCCGAGCCCGTTACGCTGCTTTGAGTCGCACGGGGAAGGAGCGCGGACGTGGCCGAAACGGTGTCGCCCAAGGTGCAGTTGATCGCGAAGACGGAGTTCCTCCCGCCGGAGGACGTGCCGTGGTCCACCGACGCGGACGGCGGCGAGGCGCTCGCCGAGTTCGCGGGCCGCGCGTGCTACCAGTCGTGGAAGAAGCCCAACCCGAAGACGGCGACGAACGCCGGCTACATCGACCACATCATCGAGGTCGGACACCTTTCCGTGCTGGAACACGGATCCGTGACCTTCTACATCACCGGCATCTCGCGGTCGCTGACCCACGAGCTCATCCGCCACCGGCACTTCTCCTACTCGCAGCTCTCCCAGCGCTATGTCCCGGAGCGCAACGCGGCCTTCGTCGAGCCCGACGTGATCGCGAACGACCCGGAGCTGCACGAGAAGTTCCTCGAAGCCGCGCAGGCGAGCGTCGACGCCTACACCGAGTTGCTCGCCGGCCTGGAGAAGAAGTTCGCCGACGCGCCGAGTGCCACGCTGCGTCGCAAACAGGCCCGCCAGGCCGCTCGCGCCGTGCTGCCCAACGCCACCGAAACCCGCATCGTCGTGACCGGCAACTACCGCGCCTGGCGGCACTTCGTCGCGATGCGCGCGACCGAGCACGCCGACGTGGAGATCCGGGCGCTGGCCGTGGAATGCCTGCGCCAGCTGCAGAAGGCCGCGGGCAACGTGTTCGCCGACTTCACGATCTCGACGCTGCCGGACGGCACCGAGGTCGCCTCCAGCCCCAAGGTGCTCGAAGGGTGAAACGGCTCGCGATCGACGTCCAGCCGGGTGAGTACGCGGTCGCGCGGCTCGACCCGGGGGCGGCGGTCCCGGACATTCTGCTGGCGCCGGGACGGCACCTGGTGTCCGTCACGCGCACCGCCGCCGAGCTGTCCGTGATCTGCCCTGCCGGCTTCGTGCCCGTGGCGGAGAAGGTCGAGGCGGGCTGGCGGCTGCTCACCGTCCGCGGGCCGCTGGAGTTCACGCTGACCGGCATCATCGCCGCGCTGGCCAGCGAGCTGGCCGCCGCCGGGGTCGCGTTGTTCACCCTGTCCACTTTCGACACCGACCATGTGCTCGTGAAGCAGTCGGACCTCACGCGGGCCGTCGGCGCCCTGCGGTCGGCCGGACACGAGGTCGCACTTTCCGATTAGCCCTCCTCCGTGCGGGTAGTACTCGCTTGCGGCAGGCTGTACACCGAAGTTCGCCACGCCTAAAATCAGGTTCTGCCCCGGCGAACAGGAAGGTGACGCCATGGCCGTAGCGGAGGCGATCCGCCCTCGCCTCGCGCGGGTGCGCGCCGGTTCGTTGCTGCTCGGTCCGGCGTTCGTCGCGGCGATCGCCTACGTCGACCCTGGCAACGTGGCGTCCAACGTCAGCGCCGGAGCGCAGTTCGGCTACCTGCTGGTGTGGGTCGTCGTCGTGGCCAACCTGATGGCCGGGCTCGTCCAGTACCTGTCCGCGAAACTGGGCCTCGTCACCGGCATGTCGCTGCCCGAGGCGCTGCGGGCGCGGATGCCGCGCCGCGGCCGGCTCGCATACTGGGGGCAGGCCGAACTCGTCGCCATGGCCACCGACCTCGCCGAGGTGATGGGCGGCGCCATCGCGCTGAACCTGCTGTTCGACCTGCCGCTGCTGGCCGGTGGCGTGATCACCGGCGTCGTGTCGATGGTGCTGCTGCTGGTGCAGGACCGGCGCGGCCAGCGCCCGTTCGAGCGCGTGATCACCGGCCTGCTCGCGGTGGTCGCAGTCGGCTTCCTGGCGAGCCTCTTCGTCGCGCCGCCGTCGCCGGCGGGCATCGTGCGCGGCCTGGTGCCGCGGTTCGACGGCGCCGAGAGCGTCCTGCTGGCGGCGGCCATGCTCGGCGCGACCGTGATGCCGCACGCCGTGTACCTGCACTCGGGCCTCGCCCGTGACCGGCACGGGCACGCCACGGGCGGCCGGCTCGCCCGGCTGCTGCGGGTGACGCGGTTCGACGTCACGCTGGCGATGCTGGTGGCGGGCACGGTCAACCTGGCGATGATCCTGCTCGCGGCCACCAACCTGCAGGGCCTGCCCGGCGTGGACTCGATCGCGGGCGCGCACGGCGCGGTGAGCGGCACCCTCGGCGCGGGCGTGGCGCTGCTGTTCGCGATCGGGCTGCTCGCCTCCGGCCTGGCCTCGACGTCGGTGGGCGCCTACGCCGGGGCCATGATCATGCAGGGTCTGCTGCGCAAGCGGATTCCGCTCCTGCTGCGCAGGCTCGTCACGCTGCTGCCCGCGATCGTCGTGCTCGCGGCGGGAGCGGACCCGTCGCGCGCGCTGGTGGTGTCCCAGGTGGTGCTCTCGTTCGGCATCCCGTTCGCGCTGATCCCGCTGGTCAAGCTCACCAGCGACCGTTCGCTGATGGGTGCCGACGCCAACCACCGGATGACCTCGGTCGTGGCGTGGGCGATCGCGGGCGTGATCGTCACGCTCAACCTCGCGCTGATCTATCTCACGTTCCTGCGCTGAGGAGGGAACTGCCGGGCCTTCGCCGTGGTCGGATCAGTAACATCCAGCCTGATCCGAACCAGGAAGGGCCGCGCCCGTGACCAACGACCAGACCACCCAGCGATCGACGCCGTCCGCGGCCCGCGTGATCGCCGGGCGCTACGCCGTGCTGGCCGAACTCGGCCGCGGCGGGATGGGCGTCGTCTGGCGGGCCGAGGACCAGGTCATCGGCAGGCACGTCGCGATCAAGGAGCTGAACCTGCCGAACGGGGACACCGTGTCGGCCGAGCGGATCATGCGTGAGGTGCGCACGGGCGGCAGGCTCAACGACCCCGCGGTGGTCACCGTCTACGACGTGGTGTCCGAGGGCGGCAGCACCTACATCGTGATGGAACTCGTCGAGGCGCCGACGCTGTCCGATCTGGTGCGCCGCAACGGCCCGCTGCCCCCGGCGCAGGCCGCGTCGATCGGGCAGCAGGTGCTGTCCGCGCTGCAGGCCGCGCACGACGCCGGTGTCGTGCACCGCGATGTCAAGCCCGGCAACATCATGGTCGCGCCGAACGGGCGGGTGAAGCTCACCGACTTCGGGATCGCCCAGGCCGTCGACGACCCGCGGCTCACCACGAGCGGCATGATCGTCGGCTCGCCGGCGTTCATGGCGCCGGAACGGGTCGCGGGCAAGGAAGCCGTGCCCGCGTCCGACATCTGGTCGCTGGGCGCCACGCTGTTCTTCGCCGTCGAGGGGCTGCTCGCGTTCGAGCGGCCCACCACCGCGGCCACGTTGCACGCGATCATGAACGAGGTCCCGTACCTGACCCGCACCCAGGGGCCGCTGGCGTCGGCGATCATGGGCATGCTCATCGCCAGCCCCGAAGCCCGGATCTCCGCCGCGCAGGCGCACCAGTTGCTCGCGATGGCCACGACCCCGAGCGGCGGGCCGACCCCACCGGGCGGGCAGACCGCGATGTGGTCCGGACCGCTGCCGACGATGACCGCGCCCGCCCCGCCGAACCGGACCAGGCGCACCGCCCTGCTGATCGGCGCCGCGGCGGCAGGCGTGGTGCTGCTGGTGGGCGGTTTCCTGCTCGGGCTGTGGGTGGAGAAGCCCTCGGCCGACGCGAACATGCTGCCGACCGTCACCTACGGCGCGGGCGGCACGCTGCTCGCGTTCGAGGCGGGCAGTTCCTACCGGTCCGACAGCTGCTACAACGGCCAGATCGCCGACGGCTACCGGATCACCTCCGACAACAGCATCGACTGCGACAAGGCCCACGACCTCGAGTTGTACGACGACGCGAGCGCGCTGGGGAACACCAGCTACTCCGACGACGACGCGAAGGCCGTGACCTACCCGGGTACCGCTGCGCTGCAACGGTTCGCCGAGGCCAAGTGCGCGATGAGCTTCTATTCCGACGACATCAACCCGGCGCGCCGCGCGGACCTGCGTTACCGCGCGCTCGTCCCCTCCCAGGCCGAATGGGCCGCCGACACCGGTACTTCGACCGCGCCGGTCCGGTCCGTCTACTGCGTCGTCACCAAGTCCGACGGCGGCCAGCTCTCCGGCTCCGTGGTCGTGAAGACGAAGTAGGCCAGCAGAAGTTCCGGCGGGGGGACACGCGCACGACGGATTTTCCGTTCCGGCAGGTCGTCGCCCCTGTCGTCACGCTTACGAGGTACCGTCACACCATGTCCACTCCACCTACCGCCGCGCCCGGGAGACCGTTCGGGCGTGTGCTCACCGCGATGGTCACTCCCTTCGACGCCGACGGCGCCCTGGACCTGAAGCGGGCGCAGGAGCTCGCCGAGCACCTGGTGGAGCTGGGCAACGACGGACTGGTCGTCAACGGCACCACCGGTGAGAGTCCCACCACCACGGACGCCGAGAAGGCAGACCTGATCCGCGCCGTGGTCGAGGCGGTCGGGGACCGCGCGACGGTGGTCGCCGGGGGCGGCACCTACGACACGAAGCACAGCGTCGAGCTGACCCGGCAGGCCGAGAAGGCCGGGGCGCACGGCATCCTGCTCGTCACGCCGTACTACTCGCGACCGTCCCAGGCCGGGATCTACGCGCACTTCACCACGGTCGCCGACGCCACCGAACTGCCGGTGATGCTGTACGACATCCCGCCGCGCTCGATCGTGCCCATCGAGATCGACACGCTGCGGCGGCTCGCCGAGCACCCGCGGATCCTCGCGGTCAAGGACGCCAAGGGCGACCTGCTGGCGGGCAGCGAAGTCATCGCCAACACCCATCTGGCCTACTACTCGGGCGACGACGCCCTGAACCTGCCGTGGTTGTCCGTCGGCGCGACGGGCGTCGTCAGCGTGATCGGGCACGTGGTGGCCGGCCGGATCCGCGCGATGCTGGACGCCTACGAGGAGGGCGACACCTCCACGGCCCGCACCAACCACCGCGCCATGCTGCCGGTCTACCGGGCGATGTCCCGCGTCGGCGGCGTGGTCTTCGCCAAGACGGGCCTGCGGCTGCGCGGGCACGACGCCGGCGACCCGCGGCTGCCGATCGTGCCCGCCGCCCCGGAGCAGGTCGACGCGATCGCCGCGGACCTGGCGCAGGCCGGGGTCCCGCTCGAGGACGCGCCGAGCACCGACTGGCACAGTTCCCGTGTCGCGCAAGCGGATTCCGCCGCCGCATACGTCACGCCGACCACTCACACCAGCGTTGGGACCATTCCCCGGTGAGTTCATTACCGCAACCAGCAGGACCCGGACCGACCCACCCACCCACCGATCTGCCCGAGGGCGCCCTGCGCGTGGTCGCGCTCGGCGGCATCGGCGAGGTCGGCCGCAACATGACCGTGTTCGAGTACGGCGGACGGCTGCTCATCGTCGACTGCGGCGTGCTCTTCCCCGAGGACGCCCAGCCGGGTGTGGACCTGATCCTGCCCGACTTCCGGGCGATCGAGGACCGGCTCGACGACATCGACGCGCTCGTGCTCACCCACGGGCACGAGGACCACATCGGCGCCGTGCCGTTCCTCCTGCGGATGCGCCCGGACCTGCCGGTCTACGGCTCGCGCTTCACGCTCGCGCTGCTGGAGGCCAAGTGCCGGGAGCACCGGCAGCGGCCACGGCTGATCGAGGTGACCGAGGCCGAGCACCGCACGGTCGGCCGGTTCGACCTCGAGTTCTTCGCGGTCAACCACTCGATCCCGGACGCGCTGGCGGTCGCGATCCGCACCGGCGCCGGTGTCGTGCTGCACACGGGTGACATCAAGCTCGACCAGCTGCCGCTGGACGGCAGGCTGACCGACCTGGCCGGTTTCTCCCGGCTCGGCGACGAGGGCGTCGACCTGCTGTGCGTCGACTCGACCAACGCGGAGGTGCCCGGGTTCGTGACGCCCGAGCGCGACATCGGCCCGGTGCTCGACGACGTGATCGGCCGGGTCACGCAGCGCGTGATCGTCGCGTGCTTCGCCAGTCACGTGCACCGGGTGCAGCAGGTGCTCGACGCGGCCGTGCGGCACCGTCGCCGGGTCGCGTTCGTGGGCCGCTCGATGGTGCGCAACATGGGCATCGCCGCGGACCTCAAGCTGCTGAACATCCCGCCCGGCCTGCTGATCGACCTCGACGAGGCGGTGAACCTGCCCGAGACCAAGGTGCTGTTCGTATCCACCGGGTCGCAGGGTGAGCCGCTGTCGGCGCTGTCGCGGATGGCGCGCGGCGAGCACCGGCAGATCTCGATCCGCGCCGGGGACACGGTCGTGCTGGCCAGTTCGCTCATCCCCGGCAACGAGACCGCGGTGTTCGGCGTTGTCAACGGCCTGGTCCGGCTCGGCGCGCACGTGGTACACCAGGGCAACGCGAAGGTGCACGTGTCCGGGCACGCGTCGGCGGGCGAGTTGTTGTTCCTGTACAACGCGATCCGGCCGAGCAACGTGATGCCGGTGCACGGCGAGTGGCGGCATCTGCGCGCCAACGGCGAACTCGCGATGCGCACCGGCGTGGCGCCGGAGAACGTCGTGCTCGCCGAGGACGGCGTGGTGGTCGACCTGATCGACGGCCAGGCGCGCGTCACCGGGCGGGTCGAGGTCGGGCACGTGTACGTGGACGGCCTGTCGGTCGGCGATGTCGGCGAGTCGACGCTGTCGGACCGGCTGGTCCTCGGCGAGGGCGGGTTCATCGCCATCACCGTCGCCGTGGACTCCACCACGGGTCGCGCCATGGGCACGCCGACGGTGTCGGGTCGCGGGTTCTCCGACGACCCGAAGGCCTTGGACGCGGTGGTGCCGCTGGTCGAGATGGAACTGTCGCGCACCGAGGCCGAGGGCATCACCGACAGCCACCGGATCGCGCAGGCCGTGCGCCGGGTGGTGGGCCGCTGGGTCGCCGAGACCTACCGGCGCCGCCCGATGATCGTGCCGACCGTCCTTCCGGTGTAGGCACCGGGTCGGACGGGCGCCTCCGGCTTGCTCTACAGCGCGCTCGCGACGCTGTCGCCGTGAGTGAGCTGCACGATGGTCGCGCCGCCGAGCAGCACCACCGCGCCGAGCGCCTGGACCCAGCTCAGCGACTCACCCAGCAGCGCCCACGCGGTGACGGTCGCGACGACGGGTTCGAGCAGGCCCACCACCGACGCGACGGCCGCGGGCAGGTGGCGCAACGCGACGGAGAGGACCGCACGGAGCTGGCGCGACGGTGGAGCGCTGCGCAGGAGGACCGATTGGGTGCGGAACCCCGCATGGACCCCGTGCCGAGCCCGTACGCGAGCGCGGTGGACACCAGCGCGACGGCGACCAGCAGCAGCCACACCGGCGGCTGCCACGGCCCGAGCGCGGCGGGCGCGGTCAGCGCGGCGCGCGGCAGAGTCCACGGCGGCGCGATCGCGCACACGACGATCGCGCACACGACGATCGCGCCGATGACCATGCCCCAGGTGACCAGGCCCAGCGGGTCGCGTGTGGTGGCGCCGCGCTCGCCGAGCAGGAAGTACGCCGCCGAGCACACCGCCGTGCACAGTCCGGCCAGCAGGCCCAGCCCGTCCAGCCGCAGCCCCTCCCACACCTGCGCGACGAGCGCGAGCCCGGCCATCGCGAGCGCGATGCCCAGCCACATCCGGCGCGGCAGGCTGGTGTGGCGCACGACCCGCGTCCACAGCGCGATCAGCACCGGCGAGGCGAACTCGAGCAGGATCGCGACGCCGACCGGCAGCCGCTGGACCGCCACGAAGTAGCCCAGCTGCACCCCGGCCACGCCGAGCAGCCCGTAGCCCAGCAGCACCGGCCAGTCCGCGCGGCGCACGCGCAGCAGGCGCGGCCGGAACGCGGCGACGCCGACGGCGAGCACGACCGCGGCGAGCCCGATCCGCGCGGCGGCGACCTGTCCGGGCGAGAGCCCTGCCAGCATCGCGGGTTTCGCGATTGTGCCGGAGGTCCCGAAGCAGACGGCCGAGAGCAGGATCAGCGTCGTCCCTCGTCCGCGGTGCCGGACCCGCGCGGGCGCGCGAACAGCAACCTGGGTGACCATCGCTCGAGGCTAGCCGCGGCCGATCGCGCCGGGCACGCGATTTTCCGCTACGGCTTCCAGGGGCTGATCGTGTCCGTGGGACGCGTGGGGTCGTGGAAACGCGGCCGGTCGGGTTCGGCGGCGCGCAGCGGGACCAGGCCGCGGGCGATCGCCCGCATGATCTCGGCGTGCGCGCGCACCCCGGCACCCGGCCGCTCCGGCTCGACACCGGAGAGGTCCACGGGCGCGCCGAAATGCACCTTGAACACCGGGCGCCGCAGCGGTGCGGTGAACCCGGAGCGCGCGAGCGGCAGCAGGTCCATCGGACCGTCGACGCGCTCCGTGCCCCAGTACACGGCCTCGTGCGCGCCCCACTGGCTGATCGGGATGACCGGCACCCCAGCCCCGAGCGCGAGCCGCGCCGCGCCCGTCTTGCCACGCTCCGGCCACAGGCCGGGGTCGTGGCTGATCCGGCCCTCCGGGTACACGAGGATCGGGTTCGGGGTCGTCCGCATCGCCTCGACGGCCTGCGTGAACTGCTCGACCGCGGAGGCTCTGCCCCGGTCGATCCGCAGGTGCCCGCTGGCGCGCAGCGCGGGGCCGACCACCGGTGCGTCCAGCAGACCTCCCGCCAGCAGGAACCGCGGCGTGACCCCGATGTGCTTGCACGCGGCGATCAGCACGAACGCGTCGAAGACGCCGATGTGGTTGGCCGCCAGCAGCACCGGGCGTCCGCGCAGCTCACGAGGGATGCCGCCGGTGACCTTCAGCCGGCCGACGAGGTGCACGAGACCCGTGTCCAGCACCGACATGGTGCGCCAGATGGCGGGTGCCCTGCGGCGCGGCGGTTTGTCGTGGTCCAGCGGGAACATGAGCAGAGCATCTCAGACGCCGATCTTTCACTGAGATGGCGTATCAAGCGCATGCTTGTGACGAAAGTTCGCGTTGCGCTGAGAGTGGCACGTGGGACTCGTGGGTTCTGGCGGTTACCGTAGAGACATGGCGAGCGGTTCGACCACGACGAGGAGAAACGCGACGACCAGACGCAGCGGCAAGAGGGGCTCGGCGCGCAGGCCCGCGCGTGGAGCGGCGAAGCCGCGCGCCGGGTCGACGCGCAGGCCCGCCGCGCGCCGTTCCTCCGGCGGCACGTTCGCGAAGGCCGTCCGCGGCGGCTGGACGCTGCTCGCGAAGGGCGTCGGCACCGTCGCCAGGACCGTGGGCCGCAGCCGGGAGCTGGAGCCGGAGCACCGCCGGGACGGGGTCGCGCTGGGCCTGATCGCGCTCGCGCTGATCGTGGCGGTCGGCGTCTGGTGGCGCGCGGCCGGGCCGATCGGGCACTACCTCGAACTCGGCACGCGCACGGTGTTCGGCGCCGGCGCGGTGACGCTGCCGCTGGTGCTGTGCGTGACCGCGATCGCCCTGATGCGGTCCGAACCACGTCCCGAGACCCGGCCGCGGATGGTCATCGGCACGCTGCTGGTGATGTTCGCGCTGCTGGGGCTGCTGCATCTGTTCAGCAGGCGGCCGGCGCTGAACGACGACCGGATGTACGCCGGCGGCCAGCTCGGCGCGTTGTCCGGCGGCCTGCTGGCGCGCGGCGTGACGCCGTGGGTCGCCGCACCGCTGCTGATCCTCGCGCTCGCCTACGGCGTGCTCGTGTTCACCGGCACTCGCGTCCGCGACATCCCCAAGACCCTGCGCGAATGGGGCCTCGACCCGGAGGAACGTGCGGAGCTGGAGGCCGAGCGGCAGGCGGCGGCCGAGGAGGGCGACGCGGTCACCGCCGCCGACCCGAAGGCCGTCCGGCTCCGCAAGCCGTCGCGGCGCCGCCAGGCCGCCAGCGGCGACGGCGAGCAACTCGACATCGAGGCCGCGCTCGCCGAAGCACCGACCCCCGTCCGGCCGCCGAAGCCGAAGGCCGCCGACGTGCCGGAGAAGAAGCCGAAAAAGGCGCCGGAGCCGCCGATCTCGGTCACCCGCACGGTCGAGGGCGACTACCAGCTGCCCGCCCCGGACCTGCTCCAGCTGGGCGACGCGCCCAAGACCCGCAGCAAGGCCAACGACGCCATGATCGAGGCGATCACCGGCGTGCTGGAACAGTTCAATGTGGACGCTCAGGTCACCGGGTTCACCCGCGGTCCCACGGTCACCAGGTACGAGGTCGAGCTGGGTCCCGGCGTGAAGGTCGAGAAGATCACCGCGCTGACCAAGAACATCGCCTACGCGGTGGCCACCGACAACGTGCGGCTGCTCGCGCCGATCCCCGGCAAGTCCGCAGTCGGTATCGAGGTGCCCAACTCCGACCGCGAGATGGTGCGCCTCGGGGACGTGCTGCGTTCTTCCACGGCCGCCAAGGACAACCACCCGATGGTCATCGGGCTCGGCAAGGACATCGAGGGCCATTTCGTCACCGCGAACCTGACGAAGATGCCGCACCTGCTGGTCGCCGGGTCCACCGGTTCCGGTAAGTCGAGCTTCGTCAACTCGATGCTGGTGTCACTGCTCGCGCGGGCGACGCCCGACGAGTGCCGGATGATCCTCATCGACCCGAAGATGGTCGAGCTGACCCCGTACGAGGGCATCCCGCACCTGATCACGCCCATCATCACGCAGCCGAAGAAGGCCGCCGCCGCGCTTGCCTGGCTCGTCGAGGAGATGGAGCAGCGCTACCAGGACATGCAGGCGAACCGGGTGCGGCACATCGACGACTTCAACAAGAAGGTGCGATCCGGTGACATTCAGGCGCCGCCGGGCAGCGAGCGGGAGTACCGGCCGTATCCCTACATCATGGCGATCGTCGACGAGCTGGCGGACCTGATGATGACCGCCCCGCGCGACGTAGAGGACGCGATCGTCCGCATCACGCAGAAGGCCCGCGCCGCGGGTATCCACCTCGTGCTGGCCACGCAGCGCCCGTCGGTGGACGTCGTGACCGGCCTGATCAAGACGAACGTGCCGTCGCGGCTGGCGTTCGCGACGTCGTCGCTGACCGACTCGCGGGTCATCCTCGACCAGCCGGGCGCCGAGAAGCTGATCGGCATGGGCGACGCGCTGTACCTGCCGATGGGCGCGGGCAAGCCGGTGCGCGTGCAGGGCGCGTTCGTCGGCGACGACGAGATCGCCGCGATCGTCAACTTCACCAAGGAGCAGGCGCAGCCGGAGTACCAGGACGGCGTGACCGCCGCGAAAGCGGCCGAGGCGAAGGAGATCGACCCGGAAATCGGCGACGACCTCGACGTCCTGCTGCAGGCGGCGGAGCTGGTGGTCACGTCGCAGTTCGGCTCGACGTCGATGCTGCAGCGCAAGCTCCGGGTCGGCTTCGCCAAGGCGGGGCGTCTCATGGACCTGCTGGAAAGCCGCGGCGTGGTCGGCCCCTCGGAGGGCTCGAAGGCCCGCGACGTCCTCGTCAAGCCCGACGAACTGGACGGCGTGCTGTTCATGATCCGTGGCGGCGGCGCCCCGTCCGCCGACGACGAGGAGTGACCTCACTCGGCGGGAGTGTCGGCCTCTGCCGTGGAATGTGCGCGCGTGCGATCGGCGCTGTGCTCAGCCTGGTCGACCGCACCCCGCAGGTCGGTCCTCCTGACGAGCAGGCTGCCCGCCAGGCCGAGGCCCGCGCCGAGTGCGATGTACCAGGGGAGCACGTCACCGTTGCCGGACGCGGAAAGTGCCGTAGCGATGAGTGGAAACGTCCCGCCGAAAGCGGCGACGGCGAGCATGCTCGGCAGGCCCATGCCGAGCGCGCGAACCTGTGGTGGAAACAGCCGTGGCGAGATGATGCTGATCGGCGCGGTGATCACGCCCAGCACGGTCAGGTAGACGAGCGCGCCGGGAATCAACGGTATCCACCCGGCCTTGAGGGCGAAGATGATCGGCGCGGTCACCACGGTCAGGACCACGAGACCGGCGCGGGCGACGCGCAGGCCGCCGATGCGGTCCGCGAGCAGTCCCATCACCGCGATGACGACGATCAGATAGATCATGAGCAGCGGCAGGTACCGCGATACCGCCGTGGTGTCGGCGAGTCCCGCGTCATGGAGGAAGACCGGCAGGTAGGACGTGATGAAGTAGAGACCCATCGTCGCCGGGACGATCAGCAGGAAGACCGCGAGGGCCTGGCGTTTGTGCGCCAGCAGAACGGGAAACTGCGCGTGCCTGCCGCCCGCGACCTCCCGGAGATACACCTCGCTTTCGGGAGCCGCCTTTCTGATCCACAAGGCGACGAGCCCGAGCGCCGCGCAAACGAGGAAGCCGATGCGCCAGGCCCCGGCTGTGAGCCCGCCGGCGCCGTAAACCGCGAGCAGCACCGACGCGGTGGCAAGCGCCAGCAGTTGCCCGACGTAGTTCGTCGAGCTGAGCAGTGCGCCGTAGAGGTAACGCCGCCGCGGGGGCGCCGTTTCCACCACATAGGCGCCCGCCGCGCTCTGCTCCCCGCTCATCGCGAGGCCCTGAACGAGCCTGGCGAGGACCACGACCACCGCTGCCGCGACGCCGATGGTGCCTGCGGGCGGGGTCACCGCGATGACGAGTGAGCAGACCGCGATGAGAGCGACCGAGATGAGCAGGCCGAAGCGGCGGCCACGCCGGTCGGTCAGCCGGCCCAGCACCACGGCGCCCAGCGGGCGCACGAAGAAACCGACCGCGAAAACGAGGTACGAGGCGAGCAGTCGCGCGACCGCGTTGTCGCCAGGGAACATGGCGCTCGCGAAGTAGGGCGCGAGCACCGCATAGATGAGCCAGTCGTAGGATTCCACAATGGACCCGACGCAGGCGGCCAGTAGCCGGCGCCGGGGGGACCCGAGTGGCCTGGAATCAGCCATGGCGGTCATTCCTTTCAGGACAGTCAGCTCAGGGACGGCCGCTCGGTCAGCGGAAACGCTTGCTGGAATGCCGAGGCAAGACGGAAGATCCGGTCCTCGGCGCTCGGCGGGCCGATGATCTGCAAACCGACCGGCATGCCCTCGACGAAACCGCACGGGACAGACACCGCGGGCAAACCGAGCAGGTTGAACAGCACGGTGTGCGCGGTGTACACCTCGGCATACCCCCCGGGGACCGCGGCGAATTTCGACGTGGTCCAGTTCTCCTGCCATTCCTCCGCGGTCGGCGCGATGTGCTGGCTGGTCACGGACAGCAGTAGGTCGAACTCCCGGAAAAGGGCCCGGAACCGGTTCCAGTTGCGGGCACGCCATTCGAGCGCGTCGCGGTAACGCTCGGGGTCGGTGTCCGGCAGCGGGTAGGTGTTGGCGCTGACCTCGATCTCGTAGATCGCGGGCTCACCCGGCGCGGGGCCACCGCCGCGTCGAGCCGGCTCCCAGGCCTCTGTCGTCTCCTCGACGGCGGCCCCGAGGCGGCGGAGCCCGAACGCCGCCTGACGCACCACGTCGACGACCCGCCCGCTCACCTCTGCCGCGTGTTCACTCGCGTAGCCGAAGTCGTCCGTCCACGCCAACCGCATCCCGTCGACACCGTCGTCGAGGGCGGCGAGGTAGTCGGGCGGCGGCTGCTGGATGCAGATGTAGTCACGCCCGTCCGGGCCGGCGAGAACCTGGGTGACCAGCGCCGCATCGCGAACGCTGCGTGCCAGCGGGCCGTTCGTCGCGCTGAATCGCAGTGTCGCTCGTTCATAGTCGACGTGCGGGATCAGTCCGCGGGTCGGGTGCACACCGACGACACCGGAGAAGGCGGCCGGAATGCGAGTCGACCCGCCGCCGTCACTGCCGATCGTGACCGGCAGCAGTCCGGCCGCGGTCGAGGCGGCGCCGCCGGCGCTGGACCAGCCGGGCACCCTGGAGATGTCCCAGGGATTGCGGGCCTCCGCGTCCCAGTTGTAGACGGGGACAGCCGTGGCCTCGGGCAGCGCGCCGGGCGGCCGCCGCGCCGACGTCCCCATCATGGTGTTGGTCCCGACGATGACGGCTCCGGCCGTACGCAGCCGCTCGACCGCGATGGCGTCGTATGCGGACTTACCGAACGTCCCGCGCCTGGGAAAACTGAACGGGAAGCCGGCGACGCCGAGGTTCTCCTTCACCGCGATGGGGACGCCGTGCAGGGCACCGAGAACGTCACCCTGTCGCCGCGCTTCGTCCGCCGCGGCGGCCTGCTTGCGGGCCCCCGCGGCGTCCAGGTGCGCGAAGGCCCGAAGCTTCGGGTTGAACTCCTCGATCCTCGCGAGAAAGTGATCCACGACGGTGGCTGCCGAGATCTCGCCGCGAACGATCAAGTCACGGATCTCCCAAGCGGCCAGCCACGTGAGCTCGTCGGACATTGGGCCTACCTCTCTGTAAACGCCAACACCACTCCACCGGACGGGCCGGAGAAGAATGACCGGGTCGGTCAAAGTATTCTTACCTTGACCGGTCGGATCCAGGTTGTCAATGAGGCCGGGAACGAGCCGCAGCGACGTGAGAGGCTTGTCGGGGTGAGGACGGATCAGGACGGAGCGGCGCGGCATCGCACCGGTGAGGTGCACGAAGGGCGGCGCGCGGACGAGCCGAAACAGCTCAGTGCGGGCTGGGTGGAACGACGGCGGCGGGTCGCCGCGAACATCGAGGCGATCGCGTGGCAGCTCTTCGTGGAGCGCCGGTACTCCCAGGTGACCGTCGAGGAGGTCGCAGCCGCCGTCGGCTGCTCGATCCGGACGGTCACGAGGCACTTCCCGGCCAAAGAGGATCTGCTGCTCGACTTTCAGCGCAGGAGCAACCGGATGGTGCTCCAGGCATTCGCCGAACTCGGCCCGGTGCCGGACCCGGTGCCCGCGATCTGGGGCACCTGGCGAGGGATGGCCCGCCGGGCGGGAGACAGGCTCGGCACCTACCTCATGTGGGGCAAGGCCGCCGCGACGGCGCCCGAGGTGATGCACCGGGCGCACGGCGAGCGTCGCGCCAGCGTGCAGGACGCCCTGACCGCGCTCCTGGCGCGATCTCTCGAGACCGACCCGGAGACCGATGTCCATCCTCGGGTGCTGGCGGCCATGCTGGAATCCGCCAACTCGGCCGTGGTCGAGTACTGGCTGCGCCGGGGCGGCGTGGACGACCTGGACACGCTCTACGAGACGGTGGGCCGGCTACACGGTCTCCTGCGCGAACCCGATCACGAACCGGCGCGGTCGCCCGCACCCGTTCTCGCTGTGCCCGCCCGCAGGCCCGCGGGATCGCCACCCCGGCCGCACTCGGGCGAAAGCTAGCCGCCGATCTGGTGGTGGATCCAGTCGGCCACGACGTCGACCCTCGCCAGGATCTCCGTGCCGGGCTGCGGGCATTCCGGGCCGGAGTCCTCGATGGCCACCAGGTCACCGGTCACGTCGTCGGCGGTGGTGAAGTAGGGGCCGCCCGAGTCGTCGTGGCACGGGCTGTTCTCCACCGTCCGCGGCACGACCGGGTCCGCATCGAGGGTGGCTGCGTCGACCCGGGAGATGGCGAACTCGCCGCGCTTGAGGTGGTCGGACGGCGCGACGACGGTGGCCGAGGTCGAGCCCCAGCCGGCGAACTGCAGGCGCTGTCCCTTCGCGGGCGCGGTCTCGGCGAGGGTCATCGGCGTGATGCCGGTGACCGGCGTGCTGAGCTTCACCACGGCGAGGTCGTTGACGAGGGACTGGCGCACGTCGACCACCTGAGCCGTCCGGCCGCCGGGGTCGCCGTCCTGGATCTTTCCGACGGTGACAGTCATCTGGTAGCGCGGCTTCCCGGGGACCCGGTTGCCGGCGAGATCGTGGAAGCAGTGCCCGGCCGTGATGACCCACTCGGACGCGATCAGCGCCCCGCTGCAGCCACCGCTGCGCACCCCGCCGCCCGGCTCGGGGATGTCCGTGGAAGTGAGCTTCGCGTTGAACGGCAGCACCGGCCTGGGCGCCGGAGCGCTGGTCGCTCCTGCCGGCGCGGCACCGGCCGGTCCGGTCCCGGCCGCGGCAGGCACGTGCGTCTCCGCCTGTGTCGCCCGGTCGGCGGCATCCACCCGGCCCGCGGCGTAGGTCGTGCAGGCGCCCCCGGCCCCCACGAGGACGGCCACCGCCAGCGCATAGGGCCGGCTTCGCCGGCGCGCCTTCGAACTCTTACCCACTCGAAGAGATACGGCTGCAACCACCCGATCGGTTGAATATTGTGAGAAGCGCTACCTAGATATTGCCGGGACACGCGCCCGTCGCCGGAGCGGCCGGGGCCGGCTGCTGGCCTTGCACCGGCGTCGTGCAGCCGGTCGGTACGAGCTGGTCACCCTGCTGCAGGTAGGTCATCCAGTACAGCGGGGCCGTCGCGAAACTCGGCTCGTAGGTGCTCTGCCGGATCGCCGCGTCGGGCACCCCGTCGCCGTTGAGGTCGTGCGCGTCGGCCACGACGCCCTCGGCCGTGCCGGTCACGGTGATCTTCGAATCGAGCCGGATCGCCGCCACCGCGGCCGAGTGCACGCCGTACTCGAACGTCACCGAGCAGCGCCCGCGCCCGCACAGCCCGCCGGTCGCGTGGTCGTAGGGATGCCCGTCGGTGCCGAGCACCGGCGTCGTGTCGAGGAGATGGGCCCCGTCCCAGTACGCCAGCACGCTGCCCGTGCCCTCGTGCTGCAGCGCGTCGAGCCGTCGCCCGCCGTCCAGCGGGTCCGAGAACACCGTCTCGCAACCCTGCTCACAGCCCGGCACGACCGGCGGCGGCGCGGCCGGTGGCGGAGCCGGCGCGGCCGGGGTCGTACACGCGGCCGCCGGGATGGCGAGCGTCACCACGCCCAGCACCCCCAGCAACGATCCGCGAAGCCCCCTGCGCATGCGCTCCATTGTGGACCCGATGGGGCTCAGAGCTCCAGCAGCATGCGCGCGTTTCCCAGTGTGTTCGGCTTCGCGTAGGGCAGTTCGAGGAATTCCGCCACGCCAGGGTCGACCGAACGGCGCATCTCGTCGTAGACCGACTGCGGCACCGGCGTCCCGTCGATCTCGCGGAACCCGTGCCGCGCGAAGAAATGCGTCTCGAACGTGAGCACGAAGATCCGCCGCAGCCCGAGTTCCACCGCGAGTTCGATGAGCCGCGCCACGAGCGTGTGCCCGATGCCCTGCCCCCGTGCGGCCTTGTTCACCGCGACCGTGCGGATCTCCGCGAGGTCCTCCCACAGCACATGCAGCGCGCCGCAGCCGACGATCTCGTCGCCGGAGTCGGCCACCCAGAACTCCTGCACGTTCTCGTACAGCGTGACCAGGTCCTTCTCGAGCAGCACGCGCCCGGCGTCGGCGTCCACCAGTGCCTTGATCTTGCGGACGTCGGAGATCCGCGCCCGGCGGACCGTGACCTGGCTGGGAGAGTCCTGCTGCACCGATCGACCGTATCCGGGCCGTGCCGGCGGCGCCGCGCTGGGTTCCGGCGACCGGCAGACGATGGCCGACCAGGCACTCCGGCTACCCTGAACGATGTGCCTTCTCCCGCTCGCCGCGTCTCACTGCTGACGCTGGGCTGTGCCCGCAACGAGGTCGACTCCGAGGAGCTCGCCGGCCGCCTGGCCGCGGCCGGCTGGGAGCTGAACGAGGATCCGGAATCCTCGGACGTGGTCGTGGTGAACACGTGTGGCTTCGTCGAATCCGCGAAGAAGGACTCCGTCGACACGCTGCTGGCCGCCGCCGACACCGGCGCCAAGGTCGTCGCGGTGGGCTGCATGGCCGAGCGCTACGGCGCCGAGCTGGCGGAAAGCCTGCCCGAGGCCGACGCGGTGCTCGGCTTCGACCACTACCCGGACCTGGCCGTGCGGCTTGGCGACATCGTCGCGGGGCACGCGATCGCGTCCCACGTGCCTGCCGACCGGCGCACGCTGCTTCCGATCAGCCCGGTGGACCGGCACAGTGCGGCCGCCGATGTCAGCGTGCCCGGCCACGGCTGGGTGCCGCGCGCCCGGCTGGAGAAAGGCCCGGTCGCGGCGGTGAAGATCGCGTCCGGCTGCGACCGCCGCTGCTCCTTCTGCGCGATCCCGTCGTTCCGCGGTTCGTTCGTGTCACGGCGACCGGAGGAGATCGTCGCCGAGGCGGCGTGGCTGGCCGGCGAGGGCGTCAAGGAGCTGTTCCTGGTCAGCGAGAACTCGACCTCCTACGGCAAGGACCTCAGCCGCGCCGACGGTGGCACCCGTGCGCTGGAGCGCCTGCTGCCGCGGCTGGCCGGCATCGAGGGCATCGACCGCGTGCGCGTGTCGTACCTGCAGCCTGCCGAGACGCGCCCCGACCTGGTCCGCGCCATCGCCACTACGCCGGGTGTCGCGGACTACTTCGACCTGTCGTTCCAGCATTCGAGCGAGGCCGTGCTCCGGCGCATGCGGCGGTTCGGCTCGACCGAGTCGTTCCTCGCGCTGATCGGCCAGATCCGGGAGCTGTCGCCGGCCGCGGGCATCCGCACCAACGTCATCGTGGGCTTCCCCGGCGAGACGGAGGAGGACGTCGCCGAGCTGGAACGCTTCCTGACCGGCGCGCGGCTGGACGCGGTCGGTGTGTTCGGCTACTCCGACGAGGACGGCACCGAGGCCGAGGGCTTCGACGCCAAGATCGACCCCGACCTGGTCACCGAGCGGGTCGCTAAGATCTCCGCGCTGGTCGAGGAGCTCACCGCGCAACGCGCGGAGGAGCGGATCGGCGAGGTCGTGGACGTGCTGATCGAGGAGACCGGGGACGAGGTGGTGGGCCGGGCGGCGCACCAGGCGCCCGAGGTCGACGGCGCGTGCATCGTCGTGGACGCCGGCGGTGTCGACGCTGCCGGCATCGGCACCATGCTGCGCTGCCGCGTGGTAGACAGCGAGGGCGTCGACCTGATCGTGCGGCCGGGCTGATGGCCGCCCAGCCCGAGGAATCGGCGGCGGGCGAGCGGAGTGCCCCGCCGGCCGCGCGCGTGTCCAACGTCAACGTCGCGAACATCCTCACGCTGTCCCGGCTGGTGCTGGTGCCGGTCTTCGTCGTGGCGCTGTTCGCCGACGGCGGAACGGACGTGGGGTGGCGGGTGGCCGCCACGGTGCTGTTCGCGATCGCGTCGCTGACCGACCAGGTCGACGGCTGGGTCGCCCGGCGCTACGGGCTGATCACCGACTTCGGCAAGATCGCCGACCCGATCGCGGACAAGGCCCTGATCGGCGCCGCGCTGATCGGGCTGAGCGTGCTCGGCGAGCTGCCGTGGTGGGTCACGGTCGTGATCGCGGTGCGTGAGGTCGGCGTGACGCTGCTGCGCTTCTGGGTCATCCGCTACGGCGTGATCCCGGCGAGCCGGGGCGGCAAGGCCAAGACGCTGACCCAGATCGCGGCGATCGTCGTGTACCTGCTGCCGCTGCCCGGCGCGGCCGATCCGGTGCGCTGGGCCCTGATGGGGGTAGCGCTGGTGCTCACCGTGGTCACCGGCATCGACTACGTGCTGCGCGCGGTGCGGCTGCGGGCCGCGGGCACGCGGGCCGCCACGCGGTCATGACCCCGGCGAGATCGCTGATCGGCCGTCTCGTCGAACGCGGTGAGACGGTCGCCACCGCCGAGTCCCTCACCGCCGGGCTGGTCTGCGCGACGCTGACCGAGGTGTCCGGCGCCAGCGCCGTCGTGCGCGGCGGGCTGATCGTCTACGCGACCGAGCTCAAGGCCGTGCTGGCCGGCGTCGACACGGCGCTGCTGGCCGAGCACGGTGCGGTGCATCCCGAGGTCGCGGCCCAGCTCGCGGAGGGTGCGCGGGACCGCTGCGGCGCCTACTGGGGCCTCGGTCTGACCGGGGTCGCCGGGCCCGATCCGCAGGACGGGGTGGTGCCGGGCACGGTGCACATCGGGCTCGCCGGGCCGGGCCTGCGCGACGTGCGTACGCACTGGTTCGAGGGAGACCGGGCCGCGGTCCGAACCAAATCGGTGCTCGCCGCGTTCCACCTACTGACGGAACATCTGACGTGATCGACGCGTTCGCCCTTGGCGTACGACCGTGTCAACCGATGCGCTGGAGGGTCCGGTCTGGGTAACGTGGTCTGTATCAGGAAGGGAGGCGCGTGATGACCGTGCTGTTGCGTGAGGCGATCGGTGATCGGCTCCGTCATGCCCGCACCAACCAACGTCGCACGCTGCGCGACATCTCCCGCGCCGCCAAGGTCAGCCTCGGCTACCTGTCGGAGGTGGAGCGCGGCCAGAAGGAAGCCTCGAGCGAACTGCTGTCCTCCATCTGCGACGCGCTGGAGCTTCCGCTCGGCGAGCTGCTGCACAAGGTCGCGGCCGACATCTCCGCGCTCGACACCGTGGACGCGATGCCCGAGGGCGAGCGTGCCGAGGAGCGCGAGGGCAGCAGGCCGGAGCGCCAGGAGGCCGCCGGCCACCTCGAGGGCGGCCACCTCGTCGACGGCGTGATCGGCAACGACCTCGCCGACCTGCGGGTCTCCACCCAGCACATGGGCCCGGCTCTGCGCACCACGATCCGCGCGCCGAAGATGGTCGCCGCGTAGACAACCACACACCACCAAGGCCATCATCGGGGCTGTCGGAAGCCCCGATGATGGTCTTCGTGTCTGCGGATCGGGAACACGATCAGGGTCGTCCCTGAAATACCCCTGGGGTCACTTGGAAGCGGGGGCGCTGACCTGACACGATGGAACCCACGCCGAGGTCGGGACGTTGCTCGGATAGGGGAGAGTGACGCCCCACATGATCGTCGGGACAACTTGGACAGTGGGACGTAAGAAGGCAGGCGGAGCAGATGGCCAACCCGTTCGTTAAGGCCTGGAAGTACCTGATGGCGGCGTTCTCGTCGAAGATCGACGAGCACGCCGACCCCAAGGTGCAGATCCAGCAGGCCATCGAGGAGGCGCAGCGCAACCACCAGGCGCTGTCGCAGCAGGCCGCGGCGGTTATCGGTAACCAGCGCCAGCTGGAGATGAAGCTCAACCGTCAGCTGGGTGAGGTCGAGAAGCTGCAGGCCTCGGCCCGCCAGGCGCTCGTGCAGGCCGACGAGGCGCGCGAGAAGGGCGACACCGAGAAGGCGACCCAGTACGAGAACGCCGCCGAGGCCTTCGCCACCCAGCTCGTCACGGCCGAGCAGTCGGTCGAGGACCTCAAGGTCCTGCACGACCAGTCGATCGGCGCCGCGCAGCAGGCCAAGCAGGCCGTCGAGCGCAACTCGATGAT
>DASZUO010000111.1:0-5884 GCA_035547575.1 Amycolatopsis sp.
CACGCTGGTGAAAAGTGCCGTGATGGGTGAGTCCAACGTGATCGCCGCCGTGCACGGGTTCCTCAACGAGTTCGCCGACGACTACGACTTCTCCACGTTCGCGGTGATCTGGGGCTACCAGGAGGTCCAGCATCACTACGCGTTCAGCTCGTGGCTGCAGGCGGTGGGGGAGAACGTCGACAACCGCGCCGTCGCCGCGATGCGCGCACCCTACGACCCCGGCAGCACCCCGTCGGCCACGCTCGCCACGAACATCGTCTCCGAGCTGACCGTGAACCACGTCTACCGCGCGGTGTCCGGCTGGGTCGACGAGCCGGTGCTCAAGGACCTGCTGCTGCGGGCGAGCCGCGACGAGGCCGGGCACGCGCGGGAGTTCCGGCACTTCGCCGCCACCCGGCTGGCGGAACACCCGGACGAGCTGCCGTCGGTGCTGGAGACGTTGTACTTCTACACGGCCGACGACAAGATCAAGCATCCGGTCGGGGTGTTCAAGGCGGGCCTGGACGAGCTGACCGAGTCCGCGACGATCGACACCGGGTTCGACTTGTTCCTCGACAAGGTCGCTGGCGCCGGCGAACTGGACGAGCTGCAGGGCAAGATCCGCCGCACGTTCGGCTCACTGACCGGACTCGACCTGTCCTCCAACCGCGCGGTCCGCCGCGCACTGGCGACGGCACTCGGATGACCGTCACACTGCCGTGGTCCGGCCGCGCCGACCACCACTGCTTCGGATGCTCGCCCGTCAACCCGGCCGGGCTCGGCCTGGAGTTCCACGACGGGGGCGACCACCTGAGCGCGGAGTTCGAGCTGGACAAGCGTTACGAGTCCTACCCCGGCGTGGTGCACGGCGGGATCCTCGCCGTCATCTGCGACGAGACGATGGGCAACCTGATCGTGATGCGCATCGGCGTGCCCGCGCTGACCACGTCGATGCGCACGCGCTACGTCGGCGTCGTGCGCGTCGATCGCCCCTACCGCTGTGTCGCCCGCGCCGATTTCGGCAAGGCACTGGTGCACACGACCGCCGAGATCCTCGATTCGCGCGACAACGTCGTCGCCACCGCGACCGCCGCCTACCAACCGCGAAGGAGCGCATCATGACGCTGACCGTGTCCACCACCGTCACCGAGATCGTCGCCGCAGAACTGGGCCGCGCGCCCGGCGACCTGCGGTCCGACACCGACCTGCGCGCCGTCGAGGGTGCCGACTCGATCAAGGTGCTCCGCATGGTCGCCAAGATCGAGCAGGTCTACGGCATCGAACTCGAGGACGACGAGATCTTCGGCCTCACCACGATCGACGAGGTCGTCGCGGTCGTGGACAAGGCCATCGCGAGGGAAACCGCCGGGGAACAGGGATGACCTCGGCGACCAACCAGCACTACGACCTCGACCCGGAGATCTTCGCGCGGTTCCTGGACCCGCTGCGCAAGTACTCGGCGGGGCTGTTCGACTCCGACACCACCAGCCTGGAGCAGGCGCAACGGCGCAAGCTCTCGTTCGTCGCGGGGCAGTTGCGGTTGCTCGGCGGGGAGCGGATCCTCGACGTCGGCTGCGGCTGGGGTGCGCTGCTGCTGTTCATGGCGCAGGAGTACGGCTGCCACATGACCGGGATCAGCCCGGCGGCGCGGCAGCACGACTACATCGCCGGGCAGGTCGAGAAGCTGGGCCTGGAGAAGCTGGTGCACACCGAGGTCGCGTCGTTCGAGACCTACGAGCCCGCACGCGGCGCGTTCGACGCCGTCACGATGCTCGGCTCGGTCGTGCACCTGCCCGACCTTCCCGCGGTGTTCGCCAAGATCCGGCACGCGCTGCGGCGTGGCGGGATGCTGTACCTGTCGGAGAGCTGTTTCCGCAGCGCCGCCGTGCGCGACGCGTGCGACGGCCGGCCGGGCACGGAGTTCGTGCGGCAGAGCATCTTCGGCAACGGCGACCTGCGGCCGCTCTCGCAGCTGGTCGCCGGCGCGGAGTCGGCGGGCTTCTCGATCCGCGCGGTGCACGACCTCACCGACGACTACCGCCGCACCATCGACTGCTGGATCGCGAACCTGCGCGAGCTGCCGGACAGCCCCCAGCGCGCCGACCTGCTGCACTATCTGGAGATCGCGAACGCCGGCTGGGGCTATACCACGAAGCACTATGGCCTGGTCTGCTCGAAGACCCGCTAACCCCGACCCGCCCCCGTGGATGGGCGCCGAAGGTGGCCTTCGGCGCCCATAAGGCACCAAAGGTGGCCTTCGGCGCCACCGTCCTCGTGGAGTTTGGAGCTGACATGAACGTGCTGCCCGCCAAGGACATGGCCGCGGCCGTGACGAAGTACTTCGCCGCCGCCGGCGCGGGCCGACCGTGGCACGTCGAGACCGCGATGGACTGGGCGCACGCCGACGCCGGGCGGCTCACCGAGGGGCAGCGCTCGGCGGTCGGGTTCATCACGCTCATCGAGGACCACCTGCCCGGCTACTTCGCCCTCTACACCGAGAACTTCCCGGCCGACGGCTCGGTCGAGCCGGAGCGATACGAGCACAACCGTGAGCTGTACCACTTCACGGTCCGGTGGGCGGCCGAGGAGGACACGCACGCCCGCGCGCTCACCCGCTACCAGGTCGCGTCGGGCATGCGGGACGAGGACACGCTGCGCAAGGAACTCGTCGGGCCCGGCCAGGGCCGCTTCGACCTGCCGTTCGCGCATCCGGTCCAGTTCTTCGCCTACGCGCTGGTGCAGGAGAAGGCGACGCAGATCTACTACCAGCAGCTTCGTGCGGTCGTCCGCGACCCGGTGCTCGGCGAGGTACTGACGCGGCTCTCCCGCGACGAGGCCCGGCACTTCACCTTCATGGCCGACGTCGTGACGAGCTACCTGCGGGTGTACGGGGACGCGGTGCTCGACCCGATCCGGGAGGTCGTCGCGGACTTCCGGATGCCGCTGGCGGACACGCTGCGCGGGTACTGGCGGTGGGCGCTGAAGATCGCGGACACGGCCCGTTACGATCACACGGATGCCTATGAGCACCTCGTCAAGGTCCTCAACCGCGCGGTGGACACGCCCAGTGAGCGATTCGCCGAGGTCGTCCGGTTCGTCGACGCCTGCCGCACCATCAGCTAATCGGAGTGTCTTGCGAGCTGCAACGAAGGTTCACCAGGTGTTCTCCGGGATGGGCGAAGCTTGGCCAGTACAGCCGGGCGGAGGTCGGAAATGGAGTTCAGACATCTGGTGTCGTTCCTCGCGATAGCCGAAGAGCTGCACTTCGGGCGGGCGGCGGCGCGGTTGCACCTCACTCAACCCTCGTTGAGCCAGCAACTGCAACGCCTCGAACGCACACTGGGCGTCGAGCTCGTGGCCAGGACCTCGCACGAGGTCCGGCTCACGTCCGCGGGCCGCGCGTTCGAGGTCGAGGCGCGCACGATCGTGGCCCAGATGGACAAGGCCGCGCATTCGGCGCGTGAGGCGGCGGCCGGGCGCACCGGCACCGTCCGGGTCGGCTACAACTTCCCCGCCGGGCAGCACATCCTGCCCGCGACGCTGGCGAAGATGCACGCCGACTTCCCCGACGTGAGCGTCAAGCTCGAGGAGAAGCGCACCGGCCCGCAGCTGTCGTCGCTGGCCGACGGCGGGCTGGACATCGCGCTCGTATACGGGCGGCCGGTCACCTCCGACTTCCAGTACCGGCGGCTACTGCGGCTGGCGATGGTCGCCGTCGTGGGCCAGAACCACAAGTGGGCGGGCCGGCCCGGCGTCCCGTTCGCCGAGCTGGGCAGGCAGGCGTGCATCCTGTTCGACCGCGAGCAGTGCCCGGCGATGTACGACGCGATCCTCTCCGCCGCCGAGCGCACCGGCATCCGGCTCAACGTCGCGCACGTGATCGACGACCCTGGCGCCACCGCGATCCTGGTGTCGGTGAAGCCGCTCGTGGGTTTCGCGTCCGCGTCGCGCGGCATGTTCGCCGGCGCGGCGGCCGGGGGAGTGCGGCCCGTGGCGGTCCAGTTGTACGACCCGGTGCCCACGATCGACCTCTACGCGGTGTGGCGCGACAGGGAGACCAACAGGCTGCAGGAGGCGTTCCTCGACTGCCTGGAGGCGGTGGGCCCGTTCCACAGTCCGCCGCTCGCGCGCGCCGAACCACATCCGGTGCGATAGGGGAATTCAACCGCGCGTTCGCCAAATACGCGTTGCCCGGCCTTCGGCGGCGCCGAAGAATTGTCTTACGTGGAGACTTCATTTCCGGGAAACGGCCGGGAACTCGCCGACGACCGAGGGCTGTTCTCGGTTCTCGCCGAAGGTGATCCGGATCTTCCCTTGTTCGTCCCAGAAAATATCACGCGCGGTGAATTCGCCGCGCACGCGGCGGCGGTCGCCGGGGAAATGCTCCGGCGCGGCGTGCGGCGCGGCGACCGGGTCGCCGTACTCGGCCGCACGTCCTACGAGTGGGCACTGGCGGACTTCGCGATACTCGCGATCGGGGCCGTCACGGTGCCGGTGTACCCGACTTCCTCCGAGCATCAGATCAACCACGTACTGAACGACTCCGGCGCGGCGTGGTACATCGCGGAAACCGCCGAGGACGCCGCCCGGTTCGGCAAGGACGAGGTGTGGTTGTTCTCCGACTTCGACACCTGGCGCGCCGCACCGGGCCCGGAGTTCGAGGCACACCGCGACAAGGTCCGCGCGGGTGACCTCGCGACCATCGTTTACACCAGCGGCACAACGGGTTTACCCAAGGGGTGCATGCTGACCCACCGCAACATGTACGCGTCGTCGGCGAACACCGTCCTGCGCTGTGACTGGATGTTCTACCGCGCGGCCGAGAACGACACCTCCCCGGCGCTGACGTTGCTGTCCCTGCCGCTGTCCCACGTGTTCGGCCGCACCATCCTGCTGTCCTGCGTGATCGCCGGAACGCGCACCGCGCTGCTGCCCGGTGTCCCCGAACTGCTGGCCGCGCTGCCCGAGCAGCGGCCGACGTTCCTTGCGCTCGTGCCCTACGCGCTGGAGAAGATCCGCAAACTCGGGCTGAAATCCTTCGGGCGCCTGGGTTACGTGATCTGCGGCGGCGCGTCCCTGGACGACACGACGGTCGACTACTACCGCGACCACGGTGTGGAGATCCTCAACTGCTACGGGCTCACCGAGGCCGCGACCGCGGTCACCGTGAACGCGCCCGCCACCAACCGCAAGGGCACCGTCGGCCGCCCGATTCCCGGCACCACCGTGGGGATCGCCGAGGACGGCGAGGTGCTCGTGTCCGGCCCGAACGTCTCACCCGGATACTGGCCCGGCGGGACCGACGCCGATCCGGGCTGGCTGCACACCGGTGACCTGGGTCGCCTCGACGGCGACGGCCACCTGACGATCACCGGGCGCCGCAAGGAAATCCTGGTGACCAACGGCGGCAAGAACGTCGCACCCGCACCCCTGGAGGATAGGATCCGGTTGCACCCCAAGGTCAGCAACTGCATGGTGGTCGGCGACGGGCGCTCGTTCGTCACGGCACTGATCACAGTGGACGGTGCGGTGGACCCGGCCGACCCGGCGCTGACCGAGGAGGTGCAAAGCGCGGTGGACGATGCGAACGCACTCGTCTCGCGCGCCGAATCGATTCGCAGGTTCCGCATCGTCGCGGGTGATTTCACCATTGCGAACGGCCAGCTCACGCCATCCATGAAACTGCGCAGGGCGGCCATCGAGAAAGCCTACGCCGAGGACATCGCCGCCCTGTATTCGTGATTGCCAATCGCCCCATGAGGACCGGGCCCGGCGCGTTGACCGCGATCGCGCCGCACCCACAGAATCGATTCGTATCCGCCGCGCGAGGAGGAGCCTGTGAAAACCCATGTATGACGTCATAGTCGTCGGCGCACGCTGCGCCGGATCACCACTGGCCATGCTG
>DASZUO010000112.1:0-79295 GCA_035547575.1 Amycolatopsis sp.
ATCAGTCGAAGTCGCACACGCTGCGGTGTTACCGCATGGCCTGCGGCGGGTCTCTCCATCGACGGCCAGCCAGTTTCTCGCCCAGGGGTGTCAGCTCACCGTCGCGGGCCAACAGGAGCGGCAGCGCCCGACGCAGAACCTCAGCGTGCTTTCGGACGTTCTCCAACGCCGCGTCGAGCGTCGACGCGTCTACGGGAAGCTCCCGCGCCGGGCCGTCACCGATCGCGCTGTAGATCTCCGGCAGCCAGCAGCCACAGATTCCGCGCTGGGCCTCACCATCGCGCGCGGTCATCGTCAGGTGAGTCGACACCATCGGCTCCCGAAACCCTGGGATCGCGACTTCGACGCGGAGAGTGCCGTGATGCCAGCGAATTCCGTGGCGGTTGCGTTCGGGCCCGATGAAGCCAGCATCGTCAGCCAGGAACGCGAACGCGCTCACGACTTCGGCGACATACACAGCGACCGCATCACTCACCTGTCAATGATCGCACCGCCGGCGGACCGTCTGGTCGACAAACGACAGCTTTTGTTGATCATTAGAACCAACCTTCGGTGTCCCCGTTGTTGCTGCCTTACAAAGAGGTGGTCGCCGGTTCGATCCCTGCTGCGCCCACCGTGTTCGGTGGCCCTTGGCCACCCCGCGCCCGGCCTCGCTGTGGGGGCGACCCCAGACCCCGCGTGCGAGCTTCTTGCGTTGGCGGGCGCTGGGCGCGTCGCGGTTGAACCAGTGCCGGGTTCGATCGGACTCAACGGCCTCTACCGGGCAAAAACAGCCCGTGGTCAGGTCAGGGCGCGGACGTGTGCGACGTCGTACTCGGCTACTGCGGCGGCGAGGATCGCGGTGCCTTGCTCATCGCTGGGACCACTGCCGCGGAATGCCTCGACGGCCGCCTGCGACTCCCAGCGCTCGAAGATGTCGATGCGGCTTTCGTCCACCAGATCCGCGGTGATGGCGAAGTCGAGGCAGCCAGGTGCCCGGCGGGCCTGTTCAACGACGCTCGTGCAGTCCGTGAGGTAGGACTCGCGCGTGCGCGGGTCGACGACGAGGTGTCCGGCGACGATTACCACGTGCTGCTCCTTCGCTGGGTTCGAACCGGCCGTTGCGGAGATAGACCACCGACCTTGGGCGAACTCATCGGTATGCCCACGGCAGAACCAAGCAACCGGGTCTCCACCGCCGGTGGCGCCCGGCCGAGCCCGGGCCAGGGACGTCGTCAGTCGATGCGGCTGGGGACGACGCGCTAGCCGAGGCCGCCGCGCTTGATCAGCTGCCCGGCGATCACGTTGCGCTGGATCTCGTTCGTGCCCTCGCCGACGATCATCAGCGGGGCGTCGCGGAAGTACCGTTCCACGTCGAACTCGGTCGAGTACCCGTAGCCGCCGTGGATGCGCACCGCGTCGAGCGCGATCTCCATCGCGGCCTCGGACGCGAACAGCTTGGCCATCCCCGCCTCCATGTCGCACCGCTCGCCCGCGTCGTACTTGCGTGCCGCGTACAGCGTGAGCTGGCGGGCGGCCGTGAGTTTCGTCGCCATGTCGGCCAGGTAGTTGCCGATCGACTGGTGCTGCCAGATCGGCTTGCCGAAGCTCTCCCGTTCCTGCGCGTACTTCAGCGCGTCGTCGAAGGCGGCGCGGCCGACGCCCAGCGCTCGCGACGCGACCTGGATGCGGCCGATCTCCAGGCCCTTCATCATCTGGGCGAACCCGTGCCCCTCGGCGCCACCCAGCACCGACGACGCCGGCACGCGATAGTCCGAAAAGGACAACTCGCACGCCTCGACGCCCTTGTAGCCCAGCTTCGGCAGATCTCGGGAGACCTCGAGACCGGGGCCGTGCTCGACGAGCAGCACCGAGATGCCGCGATGCCGGGGGGTGGCCGACGGGTCGGTCTTGCACAGCAGCGCGATGAGCCGGCTGCGGCGCGCGTTGCTGATCCAGGTCTTGCTGCCGTTGATGACGTAGCCGTCGCCGTCGCGGCGGGCCACGGTCGCCATCGCCTGCAGGTCCGAGCCGCCGCCGGGTTCGGTGAGTGCCATCGTGGCCCGGATCTCGCCGGTCGCCATCCCGGGCAGGTAGCGGTCCTGCTGCTCCCGGGTGCCGAACGCCAGCAGCAGCTTCGCGACCACGGTGTGCCCGCCCATCGCGCCCGCCAGGCTCATCCAGCCCCGTGCGAGTTGTTCGGTCACCCCGACGTAGCAGGGGGTGGACACCGGTGCCTCGCCCCACGGCTCGGGAATCGCCAGTCCATAGATGCCGAGCCGTTTCATCTGCTCGATGAGCTTCTCGGGGTACTCGTTGGCGTGTTCCAACTCGGGGACCACCGGCCGGACGTCCCGGTCCACGAAGTCGGCGACGGTGTCGACCACCGCCTGCTCTTCAGAATTCAGCTCCACCAGGTCTCCAACCGGGTTTGTGTTTCAGCACTCCGCGAGTCTGCCCGTCACGCCTGCGGGGTTTCTGTCGAACGTGACCACGTCATCGCTATATCGTACACTCGGTGTCAGAAACAATGCCGTACGGAGAGGGGTGGGCGACCGGTCACCTTCCTCTTGTCCAGCTCAAGTGCGCAAAAGCCGTGGCTTGCGAGGTGCACATGTTGGCCGATTTCGCGGAAGGACGTTCGAGTGGATCTGGATTTCACGGCCGAGCAGGCCGAGTTCCGTGCGGAGGTGCGGACCTGGCTCGCGGAAAACGCGCCCACGGAGCCCCGGCCGCACGAGGACCCGGCGGCGATGCGAGAGTACGACCTGCACTGGCAGCGCACCCAGTGGGAAGGTGGCTGGGCGGGCATCGCGTGGCCCGAACAGTACGGCGGCCGCGGGCTCACACTGGTGCAACAGCTGATCTGGTACGAGGAGTACGCGAAGGCGGGGCTGCCCAGTATCGACGCCTGCTTCGTGGGCCTCAACCACGCCGGGCCGACCTTGATCACTACGGCGCGCGACGAGCAGAAGGCCTACCACCTGCCGCGGATCTTGCGTGGTGAAGACGTGTGGTGCCAGGGGTTCTCCGAGCCGGGAGCGGGTTCGGACCTCGCCTCGCTCAGCACCCGCGCCGAGCTGGACGGCGACCACTACGTGGTGACCGGGCAGAAGATCTGGACCAGCTTCGCGATGCTGGCCGACTACCAGGAGCTGCTGGTGCGCACCAGCCGCGGCGACTCCAAGCACCAGGGCATCACCTGGCTCATCTGTGACATGCGCACACCCGGCATCGAGGTCCGTCCGATCGAGACGATCGAGGGTGGTGCGGAGTTCTGCGAGGTGTTCTACGACGAAGCCCGCATCCCGGTGTCCAATGTGGTCGGTGTACCCGACCAGGGCTGGCGTGTGGCGATGTCCACGCTGTCCTTCGAGCGCGGTACCGCGTACACCGCGAGCCAGGTGCGGCTGGCGGAACTGGTGGAGAACCTGATCGGGGTGGCACGGGAACGCACGGGTCCCGACGGCCGCCGCCCGGCCATCGCCGACGACGAGCTGGCCCGGCGGCTGGCCACCGCCCGCGCCGAGGTCGCCGCGCTGCGCGCGATGACCTACGCGGGCATCTGCCGCAACCTGAACGCGGACCAGCCGGGGCCGGAGGGCTCGATCCTCAAGCTGTACTACGCCGAGATCGCCAAGCGGGTCGCGCGGCTGGCGATGGACATACTCGGCGCCGACGCGCTGCGGCTGACCTCGCGCTGGGACCGGCCATACGGCTGGTCCGGGCATTACCTGCACTCCTTCTCGGCATCCATCGGCGGCGGCACGTCGGAGATCCAGCGCAACATCATCGGCGACCGCGTGCTCGGTCTGCCTCGTTGACTGAGCCGCCGATGGCGGCCACGGTCAGAACTCGATCTTGACCGGATCCGTGCCGGGCTCCGGGACGGCCTGGCAGCCAAGGATGTAGCCCTCGGCGATGTCCTCCTCGCCGAGAACCTCGTTGTGCAGCATGGCCACGCTGCCCTTGAGCAGGGTGGCCTGGCACGAGCCGCATTCCCCGTCCCGGCACGAGTACGGCGCGTCGATTCCCTTGCTCAGCAGGAAATCGACCAGCGGCACGCTGACCGGCCAATCCAGCGCGTGCGTCTCGCCACCGACCTCGACCTCCACCGGCACGGTGTCACCCGCGGCGGCAAGGGTGTCCTCCGGCGCCGGCACCGGTTCCTCGAACGGATCGCCGGACAGCGACGTGAAGACTTCCACGTGGATGCGGGACTTGGGCACGCCCGCGGTCGACAACGCGTCGGTCACCGCCTCCATGAACGGGCCGGGGCCGCAGACGAAGGCGTCATGGCCGGTGTAAGGCGCGGCGAGCGCCTGCAGGTGCCCCCGCACGGGCAGACCCTGCACGGACTCGAGCCAGTGGATCACAGTCAGCCGGCGCGGATACCGTGCGGCGAGCGCGGTCAGCTCGTCGGCGAAGATGACGGAGGACTCGTCCCGGTTGGCGTAAACCAGCACGATCTTGCCGTTTCCCCTGGTGAGCGCCGACTTCACGATGGACATGATCGGGGTGATCCCGCTGCCGCCGGCGAACAGCAGCAGATCGGCACCGAGGTCCTTCGGGGTGAAGACCCCGCTCGGTGGCAGCACGGTGATCTCCATGCCCGGTTCGACGTTCGCGCACAGCCAGTTCGAGCCGAAGCCCTCCGCGGTGCGCTTGACCGTCACCGTGAGCTGTTCGTCCTGGTCGGGCGAGCTGGACAGCGAGTAGCAGCGGGCCACGGATCCGGTGCGTTCACTGGGAATCCGGAGGGTGAGGAACTGGCCTGGCCGGTAGCCGAAGTGCTCGCGTTCGGCCTCCGGCACGTCGAACACCAGTGAGCGCGCCTCCGTGGTCTCCTCGACCACGCGGGAGACGCGAAGTGTGCGGGCGCGCCCGGTGCTTCCTGTCATCGCATGTACCGTTCGTCAGAACCTGTCACCATGAGTCAGCGGCACATGCGCCTGAAGTCGCCAACCGTGGCGATACCAGGCGTGGCCGTCAGATATACATAGTGTCAGAACTGGTAATGCGCGACAACATGGCGCGTCCCACATGCGCGCCCGGCCGGTGCCGTGTGGGGAACGGGCTCCGGCAGTGTGACCTGGATCACGGCCGAGGTGGCCGCGGCGGGCGCGGTGCCGGGCACCGCCGTGGACACGCGAACGGGGTCGGCGGAGCGGTCCGTTTCGCCGCCGCCGGGCTTTCACGAGGTCGATCCGACTTGCCGGCAGGCGCGCGCTCACCGTGGGCTGATCAGCCTCCGGTCAGGTCCTCGACCTCGGCGCCGAGTGCCCGTCGCCAGATGCCGTGGACCGTGCGCCGCTGGATGAGCCAGGCCCCGTCCGTCCTGGCTACCTCGTCGTCGTAGCGGACGCCGATCACGAAGTCGCCGCCATCCGCCTTGCCGAGGTGGAAGGCGATGCCGTAGGTCGTGAGCGTCGCCTTGTCGCCGTTGATCTCGGTGAGCTGGTTGCCGAAGAAGTGCATGGTGGTGCGGTAGGACTCCACCCCCTTCCGCAGCGACGCCATGTATTCGGGGTAGGGGCCGGAGTACTGGGTGCCGTGCACCTGTGCCGTCGGGGCGAAGCAGGAATCGACAGCCGCCCAGTCACGGGCATCGATCCCGTGCGCGTAGCGCTTGGCGAGGTCTTCGATTCGCATCCGGTCGATCGCCTGTTCCTCGAAACTCATGAGCCACAGCGTATCGGCGATATACTTTCAGGTTCCTTTCCGGCAGTGAACTGAAAGGAACCCGGCGTTAGTGTTGGCCTCATCGGAAATGAACTTTCGCGGGAGGTCCCATGGGCAACGATTCTCCGGTCGCATTGGTGACCGGCGCCAGCCGGGGTATCGGCAAGGCGATCGCGATCCACTTGGCACGCAACGGTTTCGACGTCGCGATCGGCGCGCGCACCTTACAGGAGGGTGAGGCGCGCGAGCATTCACCGACGGTGCGCAAATCGGACACGACGGCGCTTCCGGGATCGCTGGAATCGACCTCCGACGAGATCGAAAAAGAGGGGCAACGGGCGCTGCCGGTATATCTGGACCTGCTGGACCGGACCTCGCTGGGCACGGCGGTGTCCACCGTGCTCGAACGCTGGGGCGGTATCGACGTCCTGGTGAACAACGGGCGCTATATCGGGCCGGGGCACATGGACCGGTTCATGGACGCCCCGGTGGAACTGGTCGAACGGCAGATCCAGGCCAACGCGATCTCGCCGTTGTACCTGACCAGGCTCGTGCTGCCGTCGATGATCGCACGCGGTAGCGGGATCGTCCTCAACATCACCTCCGGGTGCGCGGTCGCCGACCCGCCCGCGCCGATCGGCGAAGGCGGCTGGGGCCTCGGTTACGGGATGAGCAAGGCCGCCATCCACCGCCAGGCGGGCATCCTGTCGAAGGAGCTCGCGGACACCGGCGTGCTGTTCTACAACATCGAGCCCGGCCTGATCGGCACCGAACGGATGGCCATCGACATGGCCGACTTCGGGTTCGATGCGTCCCAGATGACGCCGCCGGACGTCATCGGCGCGGTGGCGGCGTGGCTGGTGCGCTCGCCGGACGCCAGGCAACGCAACGGGCAGACGATCGACGGGCAGGAGACCTGCCGGGAGCTGGGCCTGCTGCCGGGCTGGCCGGTCGCGTCGTAACCGCCGGGTGCGATCGAAAACAAAACGAAACCGCGCGACTTCTAGTGTTGCCCGCGGAAACCCGTTCCGTCCACACCGGAGGGACGACCAGATGGCAAACGCTCAGCTCGGGAGGACATAGTGTCTAGCCCTCATCGTCGGCTCGCGTCCTTCGGCGCGGCGTGCGCCCTTGTCGCGGGCCTGGTCGCCTGCGGCAGCGGTTCCGGCTCGTCCGGCTCGTCGGGCGGTGACTACGTCATTGGCGTCAACGACGTGCTGTCCGGGCCGCTGGCCTCCTACGGCCAGTCGTTCCTCAGTCAGGCCACCGCCGCCGTGAAGTACGTCAACGACCACGGCGGCGTCAACGGGCATCAGGTGCGGCTCGTCACCGCGGACTCGGCGGCGGTGGGGCAGAACGCGTCGGCCGCGGCCCAGCAGCTGATCAACGCGCAGAGCGTGTCCGCGATGATCGGGTTCACCCTCAGCGACGACTGCGCGGCCGTCTCCGCGGTGGCGACGAGCCGGAAGGTGCCGATTGTCTGCACGTCGGTGACCCCTGACCAGCTGACGCCGGTGAAGAAGTACGTGTTCGCGGGCAACGACATCGAGCTGCAGGAGATCCCCGGCACCGTCAGCTTCGCCAAGAACGAGCTGAAACTCGGCCAGGGCACCAGGTTCGCGATCCTCGACGCCAACCCGCTGGGCGTGCAGCTGTGGTCGAAGAAGCTGACGTCCGAGCTGCAGGCGGCCGGGTTCACCTCGGTGGCGCACGAGACCATCCCGGCCACCTCGGTCAACGGCAGCACGCAGATCGCCAGTGTGGTGGCCGCCAAGCCGCAGGTGATCTTCGCCGAGCCGGTGGCCTCGCAGTACCTGCCGCTGGTGCAGGCGCTGCGCGCCGCGGGCAACAACGCGCCCGTCATCGCGGCACACAACGGCGTCGGGTACACCGGGCTCACCACGATCAAGGACCCGAACCTGTACAGCATCACTACCACCGAGTACATGACCGATCCCACGCCGCAGGGGGAGGGCCAGAAGCTCTACCTCGACGCGATGACGGCCTCCGGCCAGACCACGCCGGCCCAGTGGAACAACACCATCGGCGCCCCCGGATTCCTCAGCGCATACGGGGTGACCCAGGCTTTCAAAGCCTGCGGATACCCGTGCAGCGGCGAGAAACTGGCCAGTGCGATGGAATCGCTGAAGCTCACCTTCCCCGGCGTGGTGTCCGGCGAATACGGCTGGGCAGCCACTCTGCACTCGCCGTACTCGCAGCTCTACATCTACGGCTGGGACCCGGCGGCAGGCAAACCGCACATCGTCAAGGAAGGCATCGTGTCCGGCCCCCTGACCTCGTGACAGCCACGCTCCGGACGAGGGATGACCGATGAACACTGATCTGGCGAACATCATCGTGAGCGGACTGACCACCGGCTGTATCTACGCGCTGATCGGGGTCGGCTTCGTGGTGGTGTTCCGCGCCACCGGGGTGGTGAGCTTCGCGCAGGGCGCTTTCATGGTGCTGGGCGCACTGCTGTTCGGCACGATCAGCAGGCACGGTGGCGGGCTGGCCGTGGGGCTGGTGGTGGTGTGCGCCGTGCTCGCCGTGCTGGGTGCGCTGGTCTACCGGCTGGTCTTCGCACGGCTGGTGGGTGCCGAGGCGTTCGTGCTGTCCGTGGCCACCGTCGGCCTCGGCACTCTGGTGGCCGCGGTGGTCCTGCTGATCTGGGGGCCGACCACGATCGTGGTCGCCCCGCAGTTCAGCGCCGACACTCGCTATCACCTCACAGGTGCGCTCGCGCTGACGCCACGAGACGTGTTCACGCTGGTCCTCACGATCGTGATCTTCGCGTTGATCATGCTGGGCCTGCACCGGACGCCGATCGGGCTGCGGATGCGCGCGGTGGCAGGCAACGCACGACTGGCCGCACACGTCGGGGTGGACGTGGTGCGCACCTCGACCGCCGCCTGGGCGATCGGTGGCCTGACCGCGGGCCTGGCCGGGGTGGTGTACCTGCTGGGCACCCAGCCGGACCCCGGCAGCGTCTATTCCCTCGGTCTTGCCGCGTTCCCGGCGATCCTGCTCGGCGGGCTGGACTCGGTCGCGGGCAGCCTGGTCGGCGGAGTGCTGATCGGACTGCTGCAGTCGGCCATCGGTGTCTACATCGGAGGAGAGTGGCAGGACGTGGTGTCCTACGGTGTCCTGCTGGCGGTGCTTCTGTTGCGGCCACAGGGAATCTTCGGCAGTCCCGAGGTCGCGCGGCTATGACCGGGTCCAGGGGTGAACCGAGCGTCGTGCTCGCCGGTCACGAACAGCGGCCGTCGCCGGTGGCGCGGTCACGGCGTTCCCGGCTGCCGCCGACGCTGGCGGGGACGGTCGTGTTCGTGGTGGCCGCCGTGGCGATCTTCTTCGGCGGTTCGGACAACGTGCTGTACCAGAGCGTGCTCATCGCGATCTACGCCATCGTCACGGTCAGCCAGGAATGGCTTTTCGGGCGTGCCGGCCTGATCTCGCTGGGCCCGGCCGCGATCATGGCGGTGGGTGCGTTCACCACCGCACAGCTGAGCACGCAGGGCTGGGCCGTCTTCCCGGTGCCGATCCTGGTCTCGTTCGTGTTCGGCGGCATCGTCGGGTTGCTCATCGGCATTCCGGGGCTGCGGTTCAGCGGCCTGTACCTCATGCTGACCACGCTGGCGTTGCAGTTCATCGTCACCTTCGCCGGCCAGAAGTACCAGGGTCTGGACCACCTGGCGGGGTTCACCGTCAACCCGCCGCAGTGGGGGTCGCTGGAGCTGGGGACCCCACAGGCGCTGTTCGTGATCTCGACCGTCATCCTCGGCCTGATCCTGCTTGCCCTGCACGCGATCTACCGGGCGGTACCGGGCCGCGTGTGGAACGCGATGCGGCAGGACGAGGCGGCCGCGAGCGTGCTGGGGGTCAACCTGGTGCGGTGGAAGCTCACCGCGTTCGTGGGCAGTTCGGCGCTGACCGCGGTGGGCGGCTCGCTGTACGCCTACCAGGCCGCCCAGGTGACCTACAGCAGTTATTCGCTCGACCTGAGCCTGGCGCTGGTGGTGATGGTGTTCATCGGCGGGGTGGGGACGCTGACCGGGCCGATCCTCGGTGCGGTCGTCATCGTGCTGCTGCCGGTGGGTGTTCAGCAACTGGCGGGCACCCTCTCCGGCACCGGTGATGTCGCGGCGTGGCTGACACTGCACCAGGCGATCATCGCCAACGCCGTGTACGGGCTCGTGCTGCTGCTGGTGCTGTTGTTCGAACGGGACGGCATCTTCGGGCTGCTGCGCAGCCTCGGCCGGCTCGCGGTCTCCCTCGGCCGGACGGCGGTGCGCCGATGACTCAGGAGCGGCTGGTGGACCCGGCTGTGCCGGTGCCGGAGGCGAAACCGTTGCTGGAGGTGGACAAGCTCGCGGTGACCTACTCGAACGGGGCGCAGGGCGTTCAGGGGATCAGCCTCGTCGTGCACGAGGCCGAGATCGTCACCGTGCTGGGCCGCAACGGCGCTGGCAAGACATCGCTGCTGCGCGGGATCGCGGGTTTCCTTTCCAGCGAGCACGTGACCGTGACGGGGCGGGCGGCGGTGGCCGGCCGGGACGTCGCCGGCGCGACCCCGATGAAGAGCTTCCGGCACGGCGTCATCCTGGTGCCCGAACGGGACAAGGTGTTCGCGAACCTCACCGTCGAGGAGCATCTGCGGCTGGCCACCCGCGGGAAGCGGGACCGCCGCGAACCGTGTGCCTTCCCCGCGCTGGACCGGCTGCGGCCGGCGAAGGCGGGGCTGCTCAGCGGCGGTGAACGGCAGATGCTCGCGCTGGAGGTCGCCTGGCGCAACGATCCGCGGCTCCTGCTGGTCGACGAGGCGTCGCTGGGGCTGGCGCCGGTCGCGGTGAAGGAGCTGATGGAACGGCTCCGGACGGTCGCCCGTGAGCGACGGACCGCGCTGATCGCGGTCGAGCAGGATGCGTCGGTCGCGCTGCGGCTGGCGGACCGGGCCTACGTGATCAACCACGGCCGCGTCGTGTGGGAAGGGGCGAGCCGGCAGACCTCCGCGGCGACGATCGCCCGCGAGTACCTGGGGACGGGACGATGACCGAACCTGCGCTGGCGGTACGCGATCTGACGGTCCGCTTCGGCGGGCTGGTCGCGGTGAACTCCATTTCCTTCACCGTGGCGCCCGGTGAGACGTTCGGGGTGATCGGGCCGAACGGTGCCGGGAAGACCACTCTGCTCAACGCCGTGTCGGGGCTGCTGCGCCTGCACAGCGGCACGGTGCACGTCGACGGCAGGCCGGTGCACGGGATGCGGCCCGACCGGCTGGCGCGGCTGGGCGTGGGCCGGAGTTTTCAAGCCGCCGAGGTGTTCAACGACTTCGTGGTGCTCGACTACCTGAGCCTCGGGCGACTGCGGCACCAGCGGACCTCGGTCGTGGCGACCGCGCTACGGCTGCCCTCCATCGCGCGCGGCGAGCGGCGGGACGAGCGGGCGGGCCGGGACCTGCTGGCGCGGTTCGACCTCGCGGACATCGCGGGCGAGCGGCTCAAGGAACTCCCGTACGGGCTGCGCAAGCTCGTCGACCTGTTGCGCGCGCTGTCCGGCCGGCCGCGTCAGCTGCTGCTCGACGAGCCCACATCCGGCACGGCGGTGGCCGATCGCGTGCTGCTGCGCCAGGTGCTGGACGAAGCCAGCGCCGACGGGGTGACCGTCGTCGTGGTGGATCACGACGTGCAGTTCGTCTCCGACCGGTGCGACCGCCTGCTGGTGATGAACTTCGGCACCGAACTGGCTACCGGAGACCCGGCCGAGGTGCTGGGCCGTCCGGACGTGCAGGCCGCCTACGTGGGGTTGGAAACGGCGTGATTCTCCGACCCGGCCGGGCCGTCGATGACGCGCGGTGTGGTACTCGATGGATGGTGCCGGTCAGCGCGAGGCGGCGCGTCCCCGGGTGGCCGCGCCGGCGTTTTCGGTGGCGCACGGAGCTTTTCCGTTGATGCTCTCGGTGACGCACTTGGCCGCCTCGACCAGCAGCCCGGCGTGTTCCTCGATCTCCGCGCCGGAGAGCACCTCGTTGGAATAGGGGATGGCCAGCGCGAGCACGACTTGTCCGGCCGCGTCGAACACCGGCGCGGAGATGTTGCCGATGCGATAGCGTTCGCGCGGTTTCAGTTCGGTCACCAGGTATTCACTCATGACCATCAGCTGGAACACGTCGTTGCGCTCGCCGCTGCGCCGAGGTTTGCCCGGCTGGCCGGACCGCATCCACAGGCGGCCTTCCAGTCGCTCGTCGATCGTCATGCCGACCGAATACCCGTGTGCGCGCACCGCGGACAGCGCTTCCACGCACCGGCGGAACGCCTTCGTCGTGGACAGGATCCCCGCATGGTCCAGCCACGTGTTGATGGCCGCCGCGTCGGACCAGGCCGCGAACACCGTGCCGAACGGCGGCAGGAACGGCATCCGGTGGCCGACGTCCATGGTGAGCCCGAGTGGCCCGAGGCGCCCGGAGCGCGCCAGGATGACGATGTCCTCGCCCACGATGGTGCTGGCGACGCACTGCCGCCGCAGGGTTGCCGCCAGCCGCGCCATGTACTCCCTGGCCGTCTCGGTCACCTCGACCTGGCGTCCGGCCGCGGCCGAGCCGATGCGCACCAGTTCCGGCCCGAGTGAGTAGCGCTTCGTGTCCGGCTGCCGGACCAGGAACCGGGCGTCGGCCAGTGTGTTGAGCAGCGCGTGGGCCGTGGACACGTTGAGATCCAGCCGCTGGCAGATCTCGGAAAGGGTGAACGAGACGTCCGGGTGCCGGCTCAGCAGCGAGAGCACCTTGACGACGCGGTCTACCGAAGGCGCTGGCCGGGGCGTGGTTCCTCCTCGGATCGCGGTGACTCGGTCACTGGAACGCGTATCGGCACGTTACACCGCCGTCGACGACGAGCGTCTGACCCGTGACGTTCCCGCTCAGGTCGGTGACCAGGAACAACAACGCGGCTGCGATGTCCGCGGGCTTGTTCAGCCTGCCCGTCGGGATGAGCGCCTCGTGCTCGGCGCGCCGCTCCGGGGTGAGCAGCGCACTGATCCGTGGCGTCAGCGTGGCGCCGGGGGCCACCGCGTTGACACGGATGCCGAACGGCCCGAACTCCACCGCGGCCGTGCGGACCAGCGCCATCAGCCCGGCCTTCGCCGCACCGTATGCGGGATGGTTCGGCGCGGAGGCGAGACCGGAGATCGAGGCGACGAACGCCATCGCGCCGCCACCCGTCGCGCGCATCGAGCGTGCGCCGACCTGCATCGCCAGAAACGCGTGCCGCAGGCACATGTCGAACTCTTCGTTCCAGGTGTCGTCGTCGAGGTCGATCAGGTCCATCCACTTGGCCAGCCCGACGATGTCGATGATGCCGTCCAGCTTGCCGAACTCGCGCGTGGCGAGGTCCACCACCGTTTCGACGTTCTCCCGCTTGGTCATGTCGAACGGCGCGGCGACACCGGAGACCTCCTTCGCGATGTCCTCGGCCAGATCGGGTTCCTTGTCCGCGCACAGGACACGGGCGCCCACACCGGCGAGCGCGTGCGCGGCCTGCCGTCCCATGCCCTGCCCGGCGCCGATCACGATGAACCCGCGACCTTCCAGCCCGATGAGCGAGCCGTAGTCGGGCACGTCGGTGTTGTCGGTCCTGGTCATGACGCCTGCTTCCGCGCGCGCTCGGCGCTGTAGGCCTGGATCTCCGGCAGGACCTCTTTGCCCAGCAGGTCGATCGACCGCATGATCGAATCGTGCGGCAGGTACCCGAACTGCTTGTAGCAGATCAGTTCGTCCACGCCGATGTCCACGTAGCGCTTCATCTTCTCCACGCATTGCTCCGGGGTGCCGACGATGATCATGTCGGCCTCGTGGAACACCTTCGGGTCGAACCCGGCCTGCCGCGAGCGCTTGAGTTCCGGGAATGCCTTCTCCTGCTCCTCCGGAGGCAGATGCGGCAGCTCCCATTCGATCGTGAACTCGGCGAGGTTCTGGTACCACCACAGCACGGACTCCCAGATGCCCGCCTCCTCGGCCTCGGCCATCGTCGGGGCGCAGTGCACGAGCGTGTACGAGGCGATCTTGTTCTGTGTCACTCGCGTGATCGGTTCTGGGTTCGCCGCGGCGGCGCGGTACTGGTCCACCTGCTTCTTCAGTTCCGCCAGCGGTTTCAGCGTGGTGAACGAGAGCAGGCCCAGCCCCGACTTCCCGGCGATCGCGGCACTGTCGTTGCTGTTGGCCGCCATCCAGCACGGGGGGTGCGGGTCCTGGAACGGCTTCGGGGTGACCATCCGGCGCGGGAAGTCCAGATACTTGCCGTGGTACTCGAAATACTCCTCCTCCCACATCCGCACGACCGCGTCGACGGCTTCCCGCCACTGCTCCCGGCTCTCCACCCGGTCGACGCCGAACGCCGTCTGCTCCATCGGGGTCGACCGCCCGGTACCCCACTCGATCCGGCCCTGCGAAAGGATGTCCGCGGTGGCGACCTTCTCCGCGACGCGCATCGGCGGCGTGAACGGATGGGGCATCAGCGCGACACCGAACCCGAGCCGGATCCGCTCGGTGACCTGCGACAGCGCGCCGATCAGCACCTCGGGCGCCGGGCAGTGCGAGCGCCCTTCGCGGAAATGGTGCTCCACATGCCAGCTGGTGTGGAAACCGCGCTGGTCGGCCAGCCTGATCTGCTCGATGGCTTCCCGGTAGGCCCGTTGCTCGGTTTCGCGCTGGCCGTAGGGGTGCACCTCGGGCCAGGGTTTCGGCGCGTCGATTTCGTAGAGCAGATCCAGTTCCACGGCAGCTCCCTCGCTGTCGCCGGCCCCGTCGCGGATCGCCGGCCGAATTCATTGCAAGCTTTTTGGTCTAGCAAGTCAAGTTTTGATTTGACAAAAAATTGACACAATGTCTACATTTGACGCGGACGCGCGCATTCGGAGCTCGTGTCCATAATGGACAAAGGAGTCCTGGCATGACTGTGCTGTCTTCGCATGCGTCCGCCGATCTCCTGCGCAAAGTCACCCTCGACGGCCTGGTGGTGCTGGCCGCACCGGCACCATCGGATGCGGCCGCCACCATCAGGGCGCTGTGCGCGGCCGAAGGATGGTCAGCCGTGGAAACGGCGACCAGCGACGCCACGGCCTGGGCCGCGTCGGCGCGCAAGACGTCGCTGGTGGTGGTGACCGGCCCGGACCCGGCCTTCATCCTCGCGACGGTCACGGCCGTGCGCCGGTCCACCGGCTCGTCGCTGGCCGTCCTCGCGGACCTGGCCAGCTCCGACCGGATGAAGGTCCTCTCCGCGGGCGCCGACCTGGTGCTTCCCGACACCCTGGACCCCGGTGAGCTGCGATTTCACTTCATCGCGTTGTTGCGCCGCGCCGCCGACACGTGGGAGCCCCAGGTGCGGTACCTGGCGTCCGGGCCGCTCGTCATCGATCTCTGGGCCCGGGAGTGCGCACTGGCCGACAAGCCGCTGCACCTCTCGCCCACCGAGTTCCAGTTGTTGCTGTTCCTGATGCGGCACCCGCGCCGGGCACTGCCGATGAACAAGATCATCCAGCGGGTCTGGCAGTCCCGGTCGTACCAGGGCCAGATGAACGCGGCGCGGATCGCGGTGTCCCGGCTGCGCGCGAAGCTCGACGCCGGCGGCGAGCACGTCCCGTTCATCCGCTCGGTGCGTGGCGTGGGTTATGAGTTCCTCGGCCCGGTGATCGAGTTCGGCGACGGTGCCAACGAGAACCTCGGCACCGAGCTGGGCAATCTCAGACTTTCCGTGACGGTGCTGAAGATCGCGGAGGTGCTGCGCACCCGGCCGTTGCGGGAGGCGGCGCAGTTCTGCGTCGACGCCGTCGTCGAAACGGCGGGCGGCAACGCCGGGGCGATCTTCCACCAGGCCGGCGGCGTCATCGAACTGTTCGCCGAGCGCGGGCATCCCGAGGAGTACTGCGCGTTCCTTCGGCAGGGCGTCGGCGTGCACACCAGATCGGTGGTGCACACGCTGGACCTGCGCCAGCCGACGCAGATCGACGACATCACGCGGCTGGCGAAGATCTCCGGGACGGTGCGGATCATGACGGCGCACGGCTTCCGCAGCTATCTCTACGTGCCGCTGGTGGCGGGTGGCCGGACGTGGGGCGGGCTGCGCCTGGCCAGCCGCACCAGGCGGCCGTTCGACCCGGCGATGACCACGTTCTGCTCCGCCGTCGGCGCCATGCTCTCGCTGACGTTGCCCGCCCCTTGCCAATCCGATCCGCGCTGAAAGGAATCGGACAGAATCGCGGGCTTATCGTTTTCCCATGAGCCTCAACGAAGCGGGCGCCGAAACCGTCGACCTGAGCGAGGAACGGTTCGGGATCGGCGTGCCCTTCGACACCTTCCGCGCGCTGCGCGACCGTGCACCGGTCTGGTGGCACGAACGTGACAACTGCTGGGTGGTCACGTCCTACGCCGAGGTCGAACGGATCAACCGGGACCCGCAGACGTTCTCCAGCGCCGGCGGGCCGATCCCGCCGGACGATCCCGGCCATCCCGAACTGCCGATCATGCTCGCCGACGACCCGCCGCAGCACACGATGTACCGGCGGCTGGTGAACAAGCACTGGACGCCGCGGGCCGTGGCCGGGCACGGCCCGCTGGTCCGGGAGATCGTCGACGGTGTCGTGCGCGACTTCCGGGAGAAGGGCGGCGGCGACTTCGTCGCCGAGGTGGCTGGCCCCATCCCGTTCCGGATCATCGCGGCGATCGTCGGCATCCCGCAGCGGGACGCGCCGCTCCTGTGGCGGCTCACCAACACCCTGATGCCCAGCAAGGATCCGGACTACCGGGCCGAGCCGCGCGCGCCCGAGCGCGCTCGCGCCGAACTGGACGCGTACTTCGGCGAACTGCTGGAGGATCACCGCCGCTCGCCGCGCGAGGACCTCATCAGCGCGGTGCTGGACGTGCGCAAGGACGGCAAGCCGCTCGGAGAGCGCGAGCTGCGCGACTTCATCTCCCTGTTCCTGACCGGCGGCAACGAGACGACACGGCACCTGCTCTCGCACACCGCCGCGGAGCTGATGGCGAATCCGCGCGAGTGCCGTCGGCTGGTCGAGGGCGAGGTCCCCGTCGCGAGCGCGGTGGAGGAGATGCTGCGCAAGGCGTCCCCGGTGATGCACCACTCGCGCTGGGCGACCGCCGACGTCGAAGTCGGGGGCGCGCGGATCGCGGCCGGTGACCGGGTGACCTTGTGGATGATCTCCGCCAACCACGACGAGCGCGTGTTCCAGAGCCCCGAGACGCTGGATCTCGGACGCGACCCCAACCCGCACATCTCCTTCGGCGGCGGTGGCCCGCACTACTGCCTCGGCGTGCACCTGGCCCGCCTGGAGGCCGCGGTGGCGTTCGAGGCGCTGCGGCCGGTCTTCCCCGCGCTGCGGCCGGCCGGTCCGGTGGAGCGGGTGTGGACGAGCTTCTTCAACGGCATCAAGCGGATGCCCGTGGAGCTGACGACCGCAAGGTAACGGTGCGCAGCCGAACCGGCACGCGACGTTCGTTACACACCGTGTCAGACGGGTATACCTTGACTCTCGTGTCACCTCTTTCTATGTTCAGTACTGCTCGAAAATGCTTGTACCTGCCGCCGAAGGAGCCGGAGGTCGTCGAGTGGACATGATTTCGATCGCCAAATCTGACAGTCCATCTAACCCAGGACGGGCCTCGCCGGACGACCTGTTGACGGCGGGCGCCCTCGGTGGCACCGCGCTCGTCTGCGGAGAACCGTCGGCGGGTCTCGAAGCGCTCGCGGGGGCACTGAGCCCCGGCGGCTGGGAATGCGTTGTCGCGCCGACCCTGGAACGAGCCCGCTGGCTCGCCTCCGTCCGGAACTTCCGGCTGGTCATCCTCGCCGGGGATGCGCCGTCGTGGACGCTCAAGGCGCTCGGCACGATCCGGCCGGCGACACTGACGCCGATCCTGGTCGTCACCGACCACACGGACAGCCGGTCGCGGCTGCTCGACCTGGGCGCGGACATGGTGCTCGGCAGCCGGACGGAGGACGGCCTGCTGCAGTCGGCCGTGCGGGCGCTGGTTCGGCGGGCCCCGTCGCGGGGGCCGACGCTGCGCTATCTCGAGGCCGACGGGCTGCGGCTGGACCTGTGGGCGCGCAGCGTGCACGTCGACGGCGGCGTGGTCGAGCTTTCGCCCACCGAGTTCGACGTCCTGCACTTCCTGATGGCCCACGCGCCGCTGGTGGTGCGGCACTACGCGATCATCAAGGCGGTCTGGAGCTGGAAGTACGCCGACGAGCGCAACGCGCTGCGGATCCAGGTCAACCGGCTGCGGCGCAAGCTCGGCGATCCGGCCGACGAGCCGCGGTTCATCCGCTCGCAGCGGGGCACCGGCTACTCCTTCATCCAGCCGGTGTCCGAGTTCGCCGACGACCGGTCGCCGTCCCGCGAAGGCGTCGGCGTGCTGCTGGAAGGGCATCTGCGCCGGATGCGGGAGGCGCTGATCGCGGCGGGCAGCCGGGAGCGGGCGAGCGCGGTGCTGGTGGAGATGGTCGTCTCCGCGGGACTGTGCGACGGCGCCGCGATCTTCTCGCGATGGCCGGGAGCGGACCTGCTCCGGCTGGCCGCACAGTCCGGGATGCCGGCGGAGTGGCAGCAGGCCGTGGCCACCGGCATACCGCTGACGCCGGGTTTCGTCGCCACCGACACGCTGCGGTCACTGGAGACACGCACCTACGTCGACATCGGCAAGGTCGCCCACCGCTACGGGTCCAGCGCCCGGCTGCTGCGCGCGGCGAACCTGCCGGTCGTCCTCTCCGTGCCGCTGGTCGGCCGGTCGGGGGCGTGGGGCCAGTTCGGCTGCGGGCGCCGCGCGGACAGTGCCTTCACCCCCGCGCACTGCATGGTGCTGGAGGCCGCGGGCTACCTGCTGGGTGCACTGTATCCGGAGGACACGGAATTCGACACCATACTGAAATGTCCGGCGTCCTAGGCTGGGAGGACGGGTGGCTTTGGCTGGGAGGCGAGATGCGGCGACCATTTTTTTTGACCACCGATCCTATATTCTGCGGAAAGTATTGACGATTATGTTGCCGCGACACGACCGTCCTTTGTGGATCAGGATATGACCGGTGAGTACTCGCTGCGGGGCGAGGGCCTGCGGCAGGTGCTGGCGGAGGCCGAACTGCCCCCGCTGCTGGCGGCACTGGCACACCTGACCGACGACCTGTCGATCCTCGAACCAGGGCTGCGGCCCCACGACGTCTCGCAGGTCATCGGCGTGGCGCCGCAGGGCGGGCTGGGTCCCGCGGAACAGGATCGCGCCCGGCAGCTGGCCGGGGACGTGATCACCCGGTGGGCCGACGCCGGCTGCCCGCCACCGGCCCGCCCCGCCCCGGACCGGATGCTGGAGATCATGCGGTTCCTCGCCGGTCCGGTGGACGCCGGCCAGCTGCCCTTGCTGTACCACCAGCTGGGCATTCGCGAGGAGGTCGAGGACGATCCCCGGCTCGACGTGCCCGACGGCTTCCTCGTGGTGGTCATCGGCGCGGGCATGTCCGGGCTCGCCGCCGCGTACCACCTGCGCCGTGCCGGTGTGCCCTTCGTCGTGTTCGAGCGCAACGACGACGTCGGCGGTGTCTGGCTGGAGAACACCTATCCCGGGGTTCGACTCGACACCAGCAACTTCTGCTACAGCTACTCCTACGCACAAGGGGAGGGCTGGGAGGACTACTACTCGCCCGGCCCGGCCGTGGCGCGTTACCTCACCGATGTCTCGCGGGATTTCGGGTTGCGCGAGGCGATCCGGTTCGGCACCCGCGTGGAATCGCTGACCTTCGACGAGTCGGACTCCACCTGGCTGGTCGAGGCGGCCGGCCGCGACGGCGCCATCACCAGGCTGCGCGCCAACGCCGTGATCAGCGCGGTGGGGCAGCTGAACAACCCGCGCTACCCCGACATACCCGGGCTGGATGCCTTCGGTGGCCGGTCCTGGCACACCGCGCGCTGGAACCACGAGGTCCCACTGGCGGGCGAGCGGGTGGCGGTGGTGGGCACCGGCGCCAGCGCGTTCCAGGTCATCGGGCAGATCGCGCCCGAGGTCGAGAGCCTGACGATCTTCCAGCGCACCCCGCCGTGGGTGATGCCGACCCCGACCTACACGCGCAAGCTCAAGCCAGGCCTGCGGTGGTTGTTCCGGGCGCTCCCGCTCTACCAGCAGTGGTACCGCTTCAACCAGTTCTGGATCAATGTCGAGGGCCGTCGCCGGTTCGCGCTCGTCGACCCCGGCTGGCACCAGCCCGGCTCGGTGTCGGCGGACAGCCAGGAACTGCGCAAGGCGCTGGAGGAGCGCCTCGGCGAGACCTATGCCGGCCGCCCGGACCTGCTAGCCAAGATGACGCCCGACTATCCGCCGTATGCCAAGCGAATGCTGCGCGACGACGGATCGTGGGCATCCGCACTCAAGCAGGACAACGTGGAGGTCGTCACCGACGAGGTCGCCGAGGCCTACGAAGGCGGGCTGCGCACCGCGGGCGGCGCCGAGTACCCGGCGGACGTGATCATCTTCGGCACCGGGTTCACCGCGTCGGACTTCCTGCACGGCATCCGGGTTCGCGGGCGCGACGGTGCCGATCTGCACGAGCGGTGGGGGGAGGACCCGCGTGCGCTGGGCGGCATAACGGTGCCCGGATTCCCGAACCTGTTCCTGCTCTACGGGCCGAACACCAACCTCGTGGTCAACGGCAGCATCGTGTTCTTCTCCGAGGCCGAGGTGGAGTTCGTGCTCTCGTGCCTGCGGCACCTTTTCGAACACCGGCTCAGCGCACTGGAGCCGACCGAGGAGGCGCTGCGGGAGTTCTACGACCGGGTGGACGCCGCGAGCGCGCGGATGGCGTTCGGGGTCGAGGGCGTGTCCAGCTGGTACAAGTCGGCGTCGGGCCGGGTGACCCAGAACTGGCCGCTGAGCACGCTGGAGTTCTGGGAGGGCACCCGCGCTCCCGACCGGGCCCGGTACCGGATGTGGTGAGGCGGCGATGACTCTGACCTACGAAACCGAGGTGGCGATCGTCGGCGCCGGCCCGGCCGGGGTGATCCTCGCCAACCTGCTCGGCCGCTACGGCGTCTCCGTTCTGGTGCTCGAACGCGAGAAGGAAGTCGTGGACATGCCGCGCGCGGTCGGCATCGACGACGCGGCGATCCGCACCCTGCAGTCCTTCGGGATGGCCGAACCGATCCTCGACGGTGTCATCCGGAACGTCCCGGTCCGCTACTACGACTCACGCGGGCGGCTGCTGGCCCACGTGCCGCCCGGCCCGCGCCGCTACGGCTGGCCGCGCCGGAACCTGTGCTACCAGCCGTTCCTCGAACAGCGGCTGCGCGCGAACCTTGCCCGGTTCGCGACCGTGGAACTGTTGTGCGGCGCGGAAGTCTTCGAACTGCGGCAGGACTCCGCCGGCGCGCACCTGCGAGCGTGGGTCGGTACCGAGCCGGCGAAGATCAATGCCCGCTTCGTGATCGGCGCCGACGGTGGCGGCAGTTTCGTCCGCAAGGCCGTGGGCATCGATCTCGTCGGCGACACGGCGGCCAGCAAATGGCTGATCGTGGACGTCGAAAAGGACACGTGGGACGCGCCGTACCCGGCGGTCTACTCCTCGCCGCGGCGGCCCATGGCGACGATCCCGCTGCCCTTCGCGTTCCGCCGGTTCGAGTTTCGGATCCAGGAACGGGAGAATCCGGCCGAGGTCAGCAGCCCCGAATCGGTGGCGCGACTGCTCAGCCCGTTCTACCCCGGCTCGGCCCCGCCCGAGGTCGTGCGCTCCCGGGTGTACCTGCACCGGTCCCTTACGGCCGCGCGTTTCCAGTCAGGACAGGTGTTCCTGGTCGGCGACGCGGCACATCAGCACCCGCCGCTGCTGGGGCAGGGCCTGAGCGCGGGAATCCGTGACGTGACGAACTTGGCGTGGAAGCTCGGCGAGGTCATCTCCGGCCGGGCCGGGACGGCGTTGCTGGACACCTACGACGCCGAGCGCCGCGACGACGTCCGCGCGATGGGCCCGCTCGCCGCACGCGCCGACCGGATGTACCGTCCCGGCAACGTGCTCACCGAGCGGGTTCGCAACGACGTTTTCCAGGCGGCGCACCGGGTTCCGCGCGGGCGCGAATACCTCACGCGGCGGCGCCGGCCCGTGCCGCGCTACACCAGGGGAGCGGTGCTCGACGCCGCGAACGTGGAGCGGGGCTCGCTGGTCGGTCGCGAGTTCCCGCAGCCGACGGTGCGGACGCGTGACGGTGCGCGCGCAAAGCTCGACGACGTCCTCGGGTCGCGGCCGGCGGTGCTGGGCCTGGTGCCGGAGATCGCCGACCGGTTGTCGCCGGGCACGGCGGCCCGGCTCGCCGCGGCCGGGGGACTGATCGTGCAGGCGCATGTGGACCCCGTCTACCGGCGCGCCGGCCAGGCCGGTCTCGGCGGGACCCCGGCGGTCGGTGAGCTCAGCGACGTCTACGACGTTCACGGCGAACTGCGGGATCTCCGGCTGGAGCGGCCCGCCGACGAGGTCTACTTCATCCGGCCGGACCGGTATGTCGCGTGCGCCTGTCCCGCGTCGAGATTGGACAGCACCCTCGGCCGGGTGCTGGACGCACTGGCGTACCGATGACCGGAAATCCATTGTAGACAGGGTGGTGGAACGATGAGTGGCAACGGTGTGGCGACGGCGGTGGACGCCGGGCTCGCCGACCGGGCGCGGCTGACGGACCCGGAGTTCTACGCGGGCGACCCGCATCCGGTGTACGCCGACCTGCGCGCGCAGGCGCCGGTCTTCTGGTGCGAACAAGGCGGATTCTGGGCGCTGACGAAGTACGAGGACGTGCGCGCGGTGGGCCGGGACAACGTGTTGTTCTCCTCCAGGCGGGGCACGCTGGTCGCCGACGGGGTCGCGCGGGACGCCGGCGGGCCGCACCCGCCGGGCGCGCGGCATCTGATGCGCAGCGATCCGCCGGACCACGCGCCGATGCGCAAGATCGCGTCCCGCGCGTTCACCCCGCGTGCCGTGGCCGACCTGGAGGAGCGCGCCCGGACCATCGCGCGCGATCTGGTGTCCGCCATCGATCCGAAGTCCGAAGTGGACGTCGTCGCCGCGCTATCCGCGCCGTTGACCACGTTCGTCATCGCGGAGCTGATGGGCGTGCCGCGGGACCGGTGGTCGGAGTTCTGGGGCTGGACCGACAGCGCGATCCTGCAGATCGACGCCGGCCGGGAGGATCCAGGGCACGCGGCGCGCGTCGCGGAACTGCGGGAGTACTTCCGCGAACTGTGCGAGCGGCGGCGACGGGAACCGGGCGACGACATCATCACCGACCTGGTGGCCGGCGACCTGAACGAGCTGGACCTGCTGACGTACTGCAAGTTCCTGCTGGTCGCGGGCACCGAGACCACCCGGAACCTGATCAGCGGCGCGGTGGAGCTGCTCGCCGCGCATCCCGGTCAGCGGCGGCGGCTGGCCGCCGAACCCGCGCTGATCCCGAATGCCGTCGAGGAGATGCTGCGCGTGGTCAGCCCGGTGGTGGCGTTCTGCCGCACCGCGACCAGGGACACCGAGATCCGCGGCCAGCGGATCGCGGCAGGCGACTACGTGGCGATGTTGTACGCGAGCGCGAACCGGGACGAGGACGTCTGGCCGGACCCGGACACCTTCGACATCACCAGGCGGAGCGGGCGGCCCCATGTGGCGTTCGGCTTCGGGCCGCACGTCTGCCTCGGCGCCACGCTGGCGCGGATGGAGGCCAAGGTGGCCTTCGAGGAGCTGCTGAAGGTGTACCCGGACTTCGACCTGGCAGGACCGCCGGAACGCGGTCCGTCCACCCTGGTGTCGATGATCTCCGCGCTGCCAGTGGTGTTCGAGGGAACCTCCCGAGCCGGCTAGGCCCGGGCGGACGACAGATCGGGGGGCCCACGGTGGCCCATGAGGAAGAGGGTCGGTGCGGATGAGCGACGGAGCTCGCGCCGGCGCACGGCGTGCTCAGCTCAGCGACGAGGTCGCGGACCACGTGCGTGAGCTGATCATCAGTAGCCGCTTGCGTCCCGGCGAGTTCATCCGGCAGGAGCGGATCGCCGAGGAGCTCGGTCTCAGCGCGACACCGGTGCGGGAAGGTCTGCTGGCACTGAAGGGCGAGGGATTCGTGTGGCTCAAGCCGCGGCGCGGTTTCGTGGTCGCGCCCTTGTCGGCCGCCGACGTGATGGATCTGTTCGCCGCGCAGGCTTTGCTCGCCGGGGAACTGGTCGCGCGCGCGACGGCGCGGCTGGACGAGGCCGGGTTGCAGCGGCTGGACCAGCTGCACCGGGACCTGCGCAAGGCGGCCACGGCGGGCGACGGTGAGCTGGTCGAGCAACTCAACCACGAGTTCCACCGGGTGATCAACCTGGCCGCCGGTTCCGCCCGGCTCGCCTGGATGCTGTCGATCACCGCGAAGTTCGCGCCCCGGCGGTTCTTCGCGACGATCTCCGGCTGGCCGAGGGCTTCCGCCCAGGACCACGCCGCCATCATGTCGGCACTACGGAAGGGAGACGCGGAGGCGGCCCGCAAGGCGATGACCCGCCACATCGAGAACGCCGGCGAGCTGCTCGCCCACCACTTCGTCTCGGCCCAGGTGGCCGCCGAAGGCACCGCATGACACCGCGGACGCGCACCCGCGGCGGCCCGCCGGGACCGTCCACTGTGGGCGCCGGCACCGGGAGTATTTCCGCTTCGTTTCTTCGGTGCGGCGGGTCTTGCCCACCCGATCTTCAATATTCTACATTTTCGAGGAATTACCGAGGCCGGCCGAAAACAGGCAGACTCCGAGCAGCGCGTAACCGTTGCCGCGCAAGCCGGATCGCCGTGACGTGGTCGGGTCGGTAACGAACAGCACAGTAGGGAATGTGGTCCGTGAGCACGGGCTGTCCGGGTTCCGGCCGGCTTGATGCACCAGTTCAGATCGCGAGTGGCCGATTCTCCGATCACGGGAGACGCCGCACACGCGTTCGCAATGTTTGCGACATGGAGGTTCGTGCCGTATGAAGCGTGTGGCCATCGCGGCGGGCATAGTAGGTCTCGTCCTGTCTTCGGCCGCCTGCGGGGCTTCGGTCTCGACCGGCGGGTCCGGCCCGGCCGCACCCCAGGTGACGGTCACCCTGCCGACACCGGCGGCGCCGGCGAACGGGAAACCCTTGCGCATCTTCTTCTTCAACGAGGAAGGCGCGTCGGCGGCCGCCAGCTCCCCGGAGAGTTTCCAGGCCGCGGAGGCGGCGGTGAACTACGTCAACAAGAACCTCGGCGGTGTGCACGGCAGGCCGTTGGAAATCGAGCACTGCGCCACGCTCGGCACTCCGGAGAGCGTCACGAACTGTGCGAACAAGGCCGTCGACGCCAAACCCGACGTGGTGATCAAGGGCGTTGAGGTGGCAAGCGCCACGGCGGTGCCGATCATCGCCAGCGCCGGACTGCCCTACATCACGCTCAACGCCGGTGACCCGGCGGAGCTGACCAACCCGAACTCCTTCGTGCTCTCCGCCGGTTTCGCCGCGCAGATGGCGCCCGTCGCGGCGTACGCGAAGGAGAAGGGGTACAAGAGCGTCGGCGCCATCTACACCAACGTCCCGTCGCTGAGCACGGCGCTGGACGGCACGGTGTCGAAACTGTTCGCGCAGGAGGGCATCAACTACGTGTCCAGCCCGGTCGCGAGCTCGACCGGTGACCTGACGCCGGCCTACAGCGCGCTGCTGGCCAAGAAGGTCGACGCCGTGTTCGTGGTCACCAGCGCCGGGCAGTGCGCCGCCACGCTGAAGGCGCGGCAGTCGCTGGCCGACACGCACCCGCTCTTCATGTCCAGCAGCTGCAACGTGGCCAGCGTGCTCAGCACGGTGTCGCCGTCCGTGGTGGACGGCACGAACTTCGCCCTGCTCGACACATCCGCGGTGACCGACGACAAGGACACCCAGACCTACCTCGCCGCCATGCACACGTACTCGCCGGCCGCCGACGTCGGGTCCTTCGCGCCGACCAGCTTCTCCGCGATCATGGACTTCTACCAGGCGATGATGACCGCGCCCGACCCGCAGGCACTCGACGCGGCCTCGATCATCAAGACGCTGCGGGCGACGCAGAACGTGCCGCTGTTCATGGGCGGCGAGAAGCAGTTCGGCTGTGCCACCAAGTACTTCGCGAAGTCGCCTTCGGTGTGCACCGGCTGGGCCTTCCTGGCCTCCTACAAGGGCGGCAAGTACGCACTGGTCAACGCCTACGACTCGGCGACTCTGCTGAAGGGCATCGCGTGACGGTATGGAACAGCTGACCTTTCTCGTCCTCGGCCTGGGCAACGGCGCCATTCTCGCGGCCTTCGGGCTGAGCCTGGCCGTGTTCTACCGGAGCTCCGGGGTGGTCAACTTCGCCACCGGCGCGATCGGGATGTACGGCGCGTACACGTTCAACGGGCTGCGCTCCACCGGCACCCTGTTCAACCCGATCTTCGGCCTGCCGGCGCAGGTGCCGCTCGGCGGGCCGATGAGCCCGGTGCCCGCGCTGCTGCTCACGGCGGCCATCAGCGCGGTGCTCGGCCTGCTCTGCTACGTGCTGGTGTTCCGGCCGCTGCGGCACGCCAGGGCACTGGCCAAAGCGGTGGCGTCGGTGGGCGTGCTGCTGATCCTGGAAGGCGTCGTGAGCTTGCGGGTCGGCACGAACCCGGTCGGCGTGCAGCCGCTGTTCGTCACCGGGACGCTGCAGCTGGGCGGCCTCACCATCCCCACCGACCGGCTGTGGGCCGCGGGGCTGGCACTGCTTCTGCTGGTGGCGGCGCTGGTGATCTACAACGCGACCCGCTTCGGCGTGGTGACCCGCGCGGTGGTGGAGTCGGAGAAGGGCAGCGTCATCGTCGGCGTCTCGCCGGAACGCGTGGCGCTGGCGAACTGGGGCCTCGGTTCGGCCATCGCCGGTGTTGCCGGTGCGGTGGTGTCGCCGCTGGTTCCGTTGACACCGTCGGGTTTCACGTTGCTCGTGGTGCCCGCGCTCGCGGCGGCGCTGATCGGCCGGTTCAGCTCGATGGTCCCGATCGTGCTGTCCGGGCTCGTCCTCGGCATGGTCCAGTCGGACTTCAGCTTTCTGCACGGGCAGGACTGGTATCCGCAGTGGCTCGGGGACAGCGCCAACGACCTGCTGCCGCTGATCGTGGTGCTGGTGGTGTTGATGGCCCGTGGCACGGCCCTGCCGGCCCGTGGCCTGCTCACGTTGCAGTCGCTGCCGGTCACGCTCAGACCCCGGCACGTCGGTGTCACCGCCGCGGTGTCCTTTGTGCTCGGTCTGGGCGCGCTGTTGCTGTTGCAGGGCGGCTATCGTGCGGCACTGATCACCACGCTGGTGCTGGCGATCATCGGATTGTCCTTTGTGGTCGTCACCGGGTACGTCGGGCAGATCTCGTTCGCCCAGTACAGCCTGGCCGGCGTGTCGGCGCTGCTGCTCGCCCGGATGACGACGGACTGGGGGATACCGTTCCCGATCGCGCCGTTGCTGTCCGCGCTGGCGGCCGGAGTGGTCGGGGTGCTGGTGGGCCTGCCCGCCCTCCGGGTACGGGGCGTGTACCTGGCTGTGGTCACGATCGCGATGGCAGTCGCCATCGAGTCGCTCTATTTCCGCAACAACGCCCTCAACGGCGGTACCTCGGGCGCGAAGGTGACCGGGCCGACGCTGTTCGGTCTCAACCTCCAGATCGGCGCGGGCAACGAGTACCCGCGGGTGCAGTTCGGCATCGTGTGCCTGGTGATACTGACGCTCGTGGCCGTCGCGGTGGCGAACCTGCGGCGCAGCAGGCTGGGCGCGAAGATGCTCGCGGTGCGGGCGAACGAGCGTTCCGCCGCGGCCAACGGGATCAACGTCGCACGGGTCAAGCTGATCGGGTTCGGGATCGGTTCGTCCATCGCCGGCCTCGGCGGCGCGATGCTCGGCTACCAGCAGACGGCCGTGTCCGGTGAGTCGTTCAGCACGCTGCCCTCGATCATGCTGTTCGGCGTCGCCTACATCGCGGGCATCACCACGGTGGCCGGCGCGATGGTCGCCGGGCTGGTCGGGTCGAACGGGCTCGTCTTCGTGCTGATCGACCGGCAGATCAGTTTCGGCGACTACTACTTGCTGATCACCGGCCTGCTGCTGGTCATCGCCACCATCCGGCACCCGGAGGGCGCCGGCGGCGCCGTGCAGGAACCGCTCAAGCGCTTGGCACGCACCGTGTTCCGGCGTCCGCGGCCGCCGGGCGAACAGGCCCCCGCGCCTGCGCCCGCGCTGTCCGCGGAGCCCGAGTCCGAGCGGGTGGTGTAGATGGTGGAGCAGCAGGAAGCCCTGCTCACGGTGACCGACCTGACGGTGCGCTACGGCGGCGTGGTCGCGGTCGACCACGTGTCGCTGACGGTGCCGCGCGGCTCGATCGTCGGCCTGATCGGCCCGAACGGCGCCGGGAAGACGACATTGGTCGACGCGCTGACCGGTTTCGCCCGCTACACGGGCGAGGTATGGTTTCGCGGCGCACGCCTGGACGGCCTGCGGGCACACCACCGGGCGGCGCGCGGTCTGGCCCGTACGTTCCAGTCGGCCGGGATCTTCGACGACCTGACCGTCGAGGAGAACATCCTGATCGGCGAGCGCTCGGGCACGCGGCGTTTCGCCACGATGCGGGCGATCTTCGGCGGGCGGGTGGAGCGGCCGCGGCCCGCGACGGAGCGGATCATCGAGATGCTCGATCTCCGCGCGTCGCTCGACATCCAGGTGAGCGAGCTGAGCGAGGGCCATCGCAAGCTCGTGTCGGTCGCGCAGGCACTGGCCGGTGACCCGGAACTGGTGCTGTTCGACGAACCGGCCGCGGGCCTGGACTCCACGGAGAGCGCGTGGCTGGGCGAGCAGCTTCGCGCGGTGTCCCGCTCCGGCGTGACGATCCTGCTGGTCGACCACGACATGGAACTGGTCACCAACGTCTGCGACGAGCTCGTGGTCCTCGACTTCGGCAAGGTGGTCGCCGCGGGCGCCCCCCGGGAGGTCCTGGACGATCCTCAGGTGATCGCCGCGTACCTGGGCAGCATGACAGCGGCGCAGGAGGCGTGATGGCATCGATCCTGTCGTGTACCTCGCTCGACGCCGGTTACCAGAAACGGCCCGTCGTGCGCGGCCTGAACCTGGAGGCCGCCGAGGGGGAGATCGTGGCGCTGCTCGGCTCCAACGGTGCTGGCAAGACCACGAGCCTGCTCACCATGGCGGGCCTGCTCCCGCCGATCCGGGGCGACGTGGCGATCGCCGGCAAACCGGTCAACCACAACCGGCCCTATCTCGCCGCCCGGTCCGGCCTCGCGCTGGTGCCGGACGACAAGTGCCTGTTCACCACGTTGTCGGTGGCGCAGAACATCTCCTTCGGGCGGCGTGGCAAGGCGGCGCTGACCGAGGCACTCTCGTACTTTCCGGCGCTGGAGAAGCGGGTGAAACTGCCCGCGGGCGTGCTCTCCGGTGGGGAGCAGCAGATGCTCGCGCTCGCCCGCGCGCTCGTCGCGGGCCCGAAGGTGATGCTGATCGACGAGCTGAGCATGGGCCTGGCGCCGGTGATCGTGCAGGACATCCTCGCCGTGGTGCGGCGGATCGCCGACGAGAAGGGCACGGCGGTCGTGCTGGTGGAGCAGCACGTCGAGATGGCGCTGCGGATCGCGGACCGCGCGCTGGTGCTGGCGCACGGCGACGTGGTGCTGGAGGAACCGGCCGACGTGCTGCGTGACGATCCGTCGAAACTGCGCCAGGGTTACTTCGGGAAGGCGTCGTGATGGCGACGATCGAGACCACGTCGGTGGCGCTGCGGCGGCGCGAAGTGTCCAGTGTGGAGCTCGTGCGTGCCGCGCTGGAGCGGGCCGACGCGGTCGACGGCCGGCTGGGCGCTTACCTGAGCCGGTTCGACGAGACCGCACTAGCGGCGGCGGCACGGGCGGACGCCGATTTCGCCGCCGGCGTGGATCGTGGCCCCCTGCAGGGGATTCCGGTCGGCATCAAGGACAACATGTTCGTCACGGACGGCCCCACCACCGCGCAGAGCCTGGTGCGGGACCCGGCATGGGACACGAGTCCGGACGCGACGGCGGTGGCGAGGCTCAAGGCCGCGGGTGCCGTGGTGATGGGCAAGCTGACGCTGTCCGAGTACGCGATCGGTCCGTCCGATGTGGACGCCCCGTTCCCGCGGCCGCGCAACCCGTGGCACCTCGGGTACTGGCCGGGGGGTTCGAGTTCGGGCACCGGTGTCGCGATCTCCGGGGGGCTCGTCTTCGCGGGCCTGGGTTCGGACACAGCGGGCAGCGTCCGGATGCCCGCCGCCGCGTGCGGGGTGTCCGGGCTGAAGCCGACGTACGGCCGGGTGCCGGTCAGCGGCACCATCCCGCTCGCCGTGTCGCTGGACCATGTCGGGCCGATGGGGCGCTCGGTGTGGGACTGCGCGGCGATGCTGCGGGTCATCGCCGGCCACGACCCGGCCGACGACACCTCGTTGCGGGCACCCGTTCCCGACTACCTCGCGGACCTGACGGGCCCGCTGGACGGGGTGCGGATCGGCGTCGCGGATCTGGACGACGCGACCGATCCCGAAGTGGCGGCCGCGTTCGAGGACATGCTGGGCGTCCTGCGTTCGCTCGGCCTGAGCACGGCGGGCGTGACCCTGCCCTGCTACGAAGCCACGATCGCCGCGGCGAAGATCATCTTGGCGGCCGAGGCCTTCGCGTTCCACCAGCGCAACCTCGGGTTGCGATGGCGGGACTATTCGCGCGCGACCCGGATCCGGCTCGGCACCGGAGCGTTCGCCAGCCCGCCGGAGGTCGCCGACGCCCGCCGTCAGCGCGAGGCCGCACGGGACGGCCTGGAGGGTCTCTTCCGGACGGTCGACGTCGTCGTGTCGCCCACGATGGCCGTGCCGGCGCCGCGATACGGGCCGGACGAGCAGCTGGACCGCGCGCTGATCGGCACGGCGGCCCGCGCTGTGCGTTACTGGAGCTGTGCGGGATACCCCGCGTTGGCGATCCCGATGGGGTTCTCGGCGGACGGGCTGCCCCTGTCGGTCCAGCTGGTCGCCGCGCCGTTGCGGGAGTCGCTGCTTTTCCGGGTCGGCGCGGCGGTGCAGCGGGCGACCGACTGGCACCTGCGGGAACCACCGCTGACCGAGGCCGGCACCACCGGCAACGCCGTCGTCACCGAGGTACTGGCGAAAGCGGGCATCGATCCGGGAGAGGACCTCGACGCCATGGCGAAGGCGTACCAGGCACACTGCGGTGACGTGACGGCGCTGCGGGCCGGTGCCGGCGAGGAGGGCGACCGGTGCTGACTTCCGCGCTGGGCGCCTACGTCCTGCCGGGTGCGGCGCACGACCCGAGGAGCGGCCTCGACGAGGCACGGGCCGCGGAGGAGATGGGCCTCGGCGCCGTCTGGATCGGCGAACGCTACGACTCCAAGGACCTCGGTGCGCTGGCCGGTGCGATCGGGCAGGTCACCGAGCGGGTGCGGATCGGGGCGGCCATCACGCACCCGATCCTGCGGCATCCGATGGTGCTCGCCTCGATGGGGCAGACCTTGCAGTCGCTGACCGGTGAACGGTTCGTGCTCGGCTTCGGCCGGTCCGCGATGTGGCGGTGGAACGCCTACGGCGTGCCCGCGCCCACTCTTCGCTCGCTCGCGGACACGGCCGACATCCTGCGCAGGCTGTGGGCGGGTGAGACGGTTTCCTACGAGGGCGAGCTTGGCAGGTTCCCACGGCTGCGGCTGCCGGTCGTGCTCGGCCTCGCGCCACCGCCGCTGCTGCTGGCGGCGGTCGGGCCGAAGACGATCGCGCTCGCCGGTCGGCACTTCGACGGCGTCATCCTGCATCCGGTGCTGACCCCGGACGCGGTGCGCCGGTCCGCCGGAATCCTGCGTGACGCGGCGGCGGCGGCCGGGCGCGACCCGGACACCGTGCGGTGCATCGCGACGGTGCTCACCGCACCCGGAGTCAGCGACGAGGAGGCGAAGCTGGCGATCCACGCCCGGTCGGCCGGTTACCTTTCGGTCGAAGGGCTCGGCGACGCGATCGTGCGTGCGAACGGCTGGCGTGCGGCGGATCTGGCCGCCTACCGGGCGCAGCGGACGCTCACCGACCTGGGCGGATTGCCTGCCGACAAGCACCTCAGCAGGCAGCAGCTGATCCAGCTGTGCGACGGGATGCCCGCGTCCTGGCTGCCCTCGAGCAGCGCGGCCGGCACGGTCGAGGAGAGCGCCGGGTACCTGGACCGGTATTTCGAGGCCGGTGCCGACGAGGTGATCCTGCACGGCGTCGTCGGCGCGCGGCTGCGGCCGCTCGTGCGGCACGTGAGTCAGGCCGAATCGCGGAAAGGGAGCTGAAGGTGTACACCAGCGAACGGCTTTTCCTCGGCGGCGAATGGCGTTCACCGTCCAATGGGGACGTGATCGAGGTGGTTTCGCCTGCCACCGAGGAGGTGGTCGGCCGGATGCCCTTGGCGGGCAAGGACGACCTCGCCGCCGCCGTCGCCCACGCCCGTGAGGCATTCGACCACGGTCCGTGGCCGCGGATGGATGTCGCGGAGCGGATCGCGGTCGTGCGCGCGTTCGGCGACGTGATCGACCGGCGCGGGGACGAGTTCGCGGACGTGCTGTGCGCCGAGCAGGGCCTGCCGCGGCACAGCCTGCCCGCCGGTCAGGTGGCGAAGGCCGTCGGCAGCTACCGGGCGTACGCCGAGATCGCGGAGTCGCTGCCGTGGACCGAGACCCGGCCCGGCACCGGTGGCCGGACACTGAGCGTCGGCCGCGCGCCGGTCGGGGTGGTCGCCGCGATCGTTCCGTGGAACGCCCCGCTGTTCGTCGCCGCGATGAAACTGGCCCCAGCGCTGATCGCCGGCAACACCGTGATCCTCAAGCCACCGCCCGAAACACCGCTGCACACCAACCTGGTCGCGGAAGCGGCGCTGGAGGCCGGGTTGCCGCCCGGCGTGCTGAACATCCTGCCCGCCGGGGCGGAGATCAGTGAGCACCTGGTCCGGCATCCCGGTGTGGACAAGGTCAGCTTCACCGGCTCCACCACCGTCGGCAGGCTGGTCGGCGCGATCTGCGGCGGCGAGCTGAAGCGCTGCACCCTGGAGCTGGGCGGGAAGTCCGCGGCGATCGTGCTCGACGACTTCGAGCCGAGCGCGGCGAACATCAGGTCGCTGGTCGCGGGCGCGATGGTCAACGCGGGCCAGGTGTGCGCCGCGCAGACCCGGATACTCGCCCCGCGCTCCCGCTACCGCGACATCGTCGACGGGATGGCGGCAGCGGCGGCGGCGCTGACCGTCGGCGACCCGCTCGAAACGACCACGGACATCGGCCCGGTGATCTCGAATCGCCAGCGCGAACGTGTCGAAGGCTACATCGAAGCAGGGGTGCGCGAGGGTGCGTCACTGGTGACCGGCGGCGGGCGGCCGGACTTCGAGCGCGGCTTCTACGTACGGCCAACGGTTTTCGCCGACGTCGACAACCGGATGACGATCGCCCGCGAGGAGATCTTCGGCCCGGTGGCGGCGATCCTGCCCTACGACGGCGAAGACGAGGCGGTGGCGCTGGCCAACGATTCCGACTTCGGCCTGGCCGGTGCGGTGTGGACGAGCGATGTCGAGCACGGCGCGGACGTGGCGCGGCGGGTCCGCACCGGGTCGGTGTCGGTCAACTCGCCGGGGGCGCTGGACATCCGGGGCCCGTTCGGCGGGTTCAAGCAGTCGGGGTTCGGCCGCGAGGGCGGCCCCGAAGGGCTGGCGGAGTACACCGAATACCAAACCGTTCTGCTACCCGCCCGATGATCCGTGGCGTGAAGGGAGCCAAGTCATGACCGTGCTCGTCCTGGGGGGTTCCGGGCTCGTCGGCCGTCGCCTCGTGCGCCGGCTGGCGGACGAGGGCACACCGGTGGTGGCGTGTGATGTCGTCGCGCCGCCCACGCCGCACCCGCCGGGGGTGACCACGGCGATCGCCGACATCACGCGCCTCGACCAGGTGCTGGAGCTGATCGCGGAGCACGAGGTGACCTCGATCGCCCTGCTGTCCTACATCATGGGGCCGCTGATGTCCCCTCAGCACCGGGACATCCTGCTGGCCTGCCAGGTCAACGTCACCGGCGTCACCACCGTCCTGGAGGCCGCGCGCCTGTCCGGCGCACGGCGGGTGGTGTTCCTGAGCACCGTCGGCGTGTACGGGCCGCCGTCGCTCTACGGGGACCGCCCCGTCGTGGAGGACGAACTGCTGGCCCCCGCGAGCATGTACGGGCGGATGAAGGCGCTGAACGAGACCATCTGCGATCGGTACCGCTCGCTCTACGGCCTGGAGACGATCAAGGTCCGGCCGTCGTCGATCTTCGGCCCCGGCAGCACCATCTGGCCGTCCCGCTTCATCGAGCGGGTCGCGGTCGGGGAGAAGGGCATCGTCCAGTACGGACCGGACAGCCGGGACAACGTGATCGCGGTGGACGACCTGACAGCGCTGTTGTCCACTCTGCTGCGGGCACCGTCCCCGCAGCATCCCACCTACCTCGCGTCGGGTCACAACGTCACCATGGGCGAGCTCGCCGAGGTGGTGCGGGAGCTGGTGCCAGGCGCGGAGCTGGAGTTCCCGACGCCGGAACGCAGGCCCACCTACCCGGAGCGGTTCGACAACAGCCGGGCCGTGACCGAGTTCGGCTGGAAGCTGCTCGACCTGCGGGACACCGTGCGGCGCTACCTGGACGGCGTGCGAGCCGAGGCGAAATGAGTTGTCCGGAGCCGGCGGTGATCGCCAACGAGTTCGCCGCGGTGCGGGTCTCGGTGGTGCGCCGCGGGCGCGGGCTGCGGCTGGAGCTGGTCGACCTGGACAGTGGCGCGTCGGTGACTCTCGATCCGCTGGACCTGCAGAGCTTCTGTCACGCCGACGAAGAGGCCCAGTGCGGCTGGCTTCGCACGGATGTCTACCTCGACTCCGCCGGCGCGGGCGCGCGATGACCGGCGTCCGGGCGGCCGTGCTGTCCGCGCCACGCCGGATCGACGTCACGCGGCTCGATCCGGGGCCGGTTCCGGAAAGCGGCGCCTGGGTCGAGGTCGAGGCGTGCGGGCTGTGCGGCAGCGACTGGAGCTCGTACGCGCAACGGCCGGTCGACGCGCCGTTCGTGCCGGGGCACGAAATCGTGGGCCGGGTCTCGCGGGTATGGGGCGAGCGGCCGGGGGTCGCGGTGGGCGACCGGGTGGCGCTGGAGGAGCGGATTCCCTGTCACCGTTGTGCCGCCTGCCTTTCGGGGAGGCAACGGCTCTGTCCACATTCGACCCGTTACGGCGGGATCAGCCTGGCCACCCCGCCCGCGTTGTGGGGCGGGTACGCCGAGCAGGTCTATCTCGATCCGGCCGCGAACGTCCACACTGTACCGTCCACAGTGGATGCCGAACTGGCCGCGCTGTTCATCCCGGTGTCCAACGGCCTGTCCTGGATCTCCGCGGCCGCCGGGCTGCGTCCCGGTGAGTCGGTGGTCGTGCTCGGTGTCGGGCAGCACGGTCTGGCGACGGTCGCCGCGGCCCGCCGGTGCGGTGCCGGCACGGTGATCGCCACCGGCCGCCACGGCGACGGGGCCCGGCTGGCGGCGGCGAAGGCGCTCGGCGCCGACGCCGTGATCGATGTGGACACCGAAAGCCTTGACGCTGCTGGGCAGGCCGATGTCGTGGTGGACACCACGCCGGGGCCCGCCGCGACGCTGGCGGACGCCGTCGAGCTGGTGGCACCCGGCGGCCGGATCGTGCTCGCCGGGTTGAAGGGGGGCGAGCTGAGTCCAGTGAGCACGGATCTGCTGGTGCGCCGGGAGATCACGGTGCGCGGGGTGGCGGCGCGCGAGAGCTGGGCGATCGACGCGGCGCTGCGCTGGCTGGACGAGGAACCCGGCGCCTTCACCCCGTTGGGCTCGCTGGTGGTGCGGCTCGACCAGGTCGAACAGGCGTTACTGGCACTCGGCGGGGAGGCGGCGGGCCCGCGGCCCGTGCACGCCGTGATCGGTTTTGGATGAGAAGAGGGAGCACATGACGGCACCGACGGTGGACCAGCTCGTCCGCGACGACGGCGTCCACCGGGACATCTATCGCGATGCGGACGTGTTCGAGCGTGAGATGGCCCGGATCTTCAAGCGCACCTGGGTGTTCATGGCACACGAGAGCGAGGTGCCCGAGCCCGGCGACTACGTGACGCGCTCCGTGGGCCGGGAGCCGGTCGTGCTGGTCCGCGGCGAGGACAGCGTGTTGCGGGCCGTGGTGAACCGGTGCCGGCACCGGGCCGCGCTGGTGTGCGAGCACGAGGCGGGCAACGCGAAGTCGTTCCGCTGCCAGTACCACGGCTGGACCTACCGCAACGACGGCAGGCTGATCGGGGTGCCGCATCCCGAACGGCAGAGCGAGGACGTGCGCGAGCGGCTGGGGCTGGTGCGCCTGCCACGGGTCGAGTCGTACCGGGGGCTGGTCTTCGCGTCGTTCAACCCCGATGTGCCCGACCTGGCCGAGCACCTCGGGCCCGCCGCGCGTGGTTATGTCGACCGGTTCCTGGACCACTGCATGGGCCTCCCGCTCGTCGCGCACCGGCAGGCGCACCGGATCGCGATGCGGGGCAACTGGAAACTGCAGGTGGAGAACGGTCTCGACGGCTACCACGCGGGCTTCACCCACCGTTCCTTCTTCGACGTGATGCGCCGCCGCACCGGGGCGAGCGTGCGGTATGCCAGCGGACTGCCCACCGCGACCGCGCGGGCGTTCCGCAACGGGCACGCCGCGATCGACCCGGAGACCAAGTCGCGTAAGCCGCTGATCCAGCGCGTGTCGACGTTGCCGGGTGCCGAGGAGAAACTCGAAGCGGTGCGGGCGCAGGTCGGTGACGACAAGTACGACGAGTTCGTCGGCGGCGTGACGGGCGCCGGGATCAACGTCGGGATCTTCCCGAACCTGCAGCTCATCGGCATTCACATCAGGCGGATCGAGCCGGTCTCGGTGGACCGGACCGTGGTCTCGGTCCGGCCGCTGCTGGCGCCCGACGCCCCGGAAGAGCTCAACTGGTTGCGGCTTCGCTACCACGAGTTGTTCTACGGGCCTGCCGGCTTCGGCCAGCCCGACGACTTCGAGATGTTCGACCGGGTCGAGAACGGCCTTGACGACACGGAGGACGGCTGGCTGCGGTTCGAACGCGGCAACGGCGCGGAGGACCGGCTCGACGAGGGCGAGACGGCGCTGGGCAACGTGACGGACGAAACCCCGCAGCGCGGCCAGTACCGGCAGTGGCGGGCACTGATGGCGGAGGATGAGCGAGCGTGACCACTGTGCTGAGCGAGGACCTGACCGCGCGGTGCGCCCGGTTCGTCTACGCCGAGGCGGAACTGCTCGACGAGCGGCGCCTGGACGAGTGGACGAACCTCTTCGCCGAGGACGCGCTGTACTGGCTGCCGATGAACCCGGAACAGGCCGACCCCGGCGACGGGCTCAACCTCGTCCTCGACGACCTGCCCCGGCTGCGTGACCGGGTGTCCCGGCTGACCAGCGGGCTGGCGTTCTCCGAGGAGCCGCACAGCCGGACCAGCCACCTGATCGGCAACGTCCGGCTGCTGCCGGGCGAGCAGGCGGGCCGGTTGGCGGGCCGGCCGGTCGCCGGTGGCGAGCACGTGGTGGCGGCGCGCTGCGTCGTCGGGCGCAGCCGGCGGGGCACCACCGAGACCTTCCATGCCCGCACCGTGTGGATCCTGCGTCCCACCGGGGACGACTTCGTGATCGTCGTCAAGCGAGTCGACCTCCTCAACGCCGCCGACCCCCTTCCGGTCCTCACGTTCCTGCTGTAACCCCAGGGCTGTCCGGGAACACGACGACGGGTTTGACGGCGTGGCCGGTGTGCATGGCGTGCATCGCGGCGTTGAGCTCGGTCGACGGGAACGTCGTGATCAGCGCTTCCACCGGGAACCTGCCCGACTCCCACAGGCCGAGCAGCAGCGGCAGGAAGACCTGCGGCACGGAGTCGCCCTCCACCAGCCCGCGCACCCGCCGCCCGACGACGAGATCGCGCAGCGGCAGGCTGACCTCGGTGCCCGCCGGTCCCGACCCGATCAGGCACGTGGTCCCCGTGTTGTGCGTCGCGGCGACCGCGGTGCGGATCACGTCGGGCCTGCCGGTGGTGTCGATCGCGTAGTCGAACCCGGCCAGGGTGCCGGCCTCCGCCGGGTCGAGCGCTTGCCGTGCGCCGAGCGTCTTGGCCAGGGCGCGGCGCTGCTCGATCGGATCGACGGCGGCGATCGTGGCGGCTCCGGCTGCGGCCGCCGCCATCACCGCGCTGAGCCCGACGGCGCCCGCGCCGAACACCGCGATACTCGCACCCGTGCCGGCCTTGAGCGTGTTGAGCACCGCGCCCGCACCGGTCTGGACACCACAGCCGAACGGCGCGGCCACCGCGAACGGCACCGACTCCGGGAGGCGCACGAGGTTGCGTGGCCTGGTGAGCGCGTGCCCGGCGAAGCACGACTGGCCGAAGAATCCCCCGGTGACCGGGCTTCCCGACACCGTGCGGAACCGCGGTGCTTCGTCCGCGCCGCCGAAACCGGTGTTGAGCCGCCGGAACGAGTCGCAATAGGACGGTCGGCCCAACCGGCAGGAACGGCAGTTTCCACAGGAGGAGAACGAAAGCACCACGCGGTCGCCGACCGCGAACTCCGTCACGCCGGCACCGACCGCGCTCACCACACCGGCGCCCTCGTGCCCGGCGATCAGCGGGAACGGCGCCGGCCTGCTGCCGTCGGTGTAGCTGATGTCGGTGTGACAGACGCCGGCGGCGCCGATCCGCACGAGCACCTCGCCCGCGCGCAGCTCGTCGAGCTCCAGGCGCCGCGGAACCAGTGGCGCACCCGCGGTCTCGGCGACCCAGGCGTCGATCAGCACCGGCCGGTCAACCCTCGTCCAGCGTGATCGCGCCCGTCGGGCAGCGCAGCATCGCACCGTGCGCGCGCTCCTGCAGCGCGGCGGGGATATCCGCCACGACGGCGGACGCGATGCCGTCGTCGTCCAGCTCGAACACCTCCGGCACGTGCGAGTTGCACAGGGCGTGCCCGGCGCACACGGCACGGTCGATCTCTGCTCTCATCTACGGCACCTCCCAGACGACTTCCAGTGACAGGGGGCCGCGGACCAGTGCGGTGCGCATCTTGATCGTCGCCCCCGGGGCGAGCCGGTACTCCGGCACGCGGCTCAGCAGTTCCTCGATGGTGATCCGCATCTCCAGCCGCGCCAGGTGCTCGCCGATGCAGCGGTGCCGCCCGTAGCCGAACGCGACGTGTGGCGGCCGGTCCGTCCGAAGTGGATCGAACGTCTCCGGGTCGGGGAAGCGGCGGTGATCGTGGTTGGCCGCGCCGTACATGAGCAGGACCTTCTCGCCGGGGCACAGCTCGACGCCCTCGACCGTGGTCTCCTGCGCGACCGTGCGCGCCAGCGCGAACACGGGCGACTCGAAACGAAGCGACTCCTCGATGACCTTGTCGAGCAGCTCGGGATCGGTGCGGACCCCGGCGCGCAGCTCCGGGTGTTCCATGAGCTGCCGGAGCACGTTGCCGATGGCGCTGACCGTGGTGTCGTGGCCGGCGACCAGGATGAGCTGCGCCATCCCGTACCTGATCGCGTCGGGTATGTCGGCTCCGTCGATGCTCAGCTCGGCGATCGTGGTGAGCATGTCGTCGCGCGGTTCGGCCTTGCGCCCCTCGACCTCGGTGACCAGCAGGTCGTACAGCTTCGCGGCGAAATGCCCGCGTCGCTCCACGTCGCCGACGTGGGAGGCCGCCTCCATGCCGTCCACCCAGGCGCTGAACTCGTCCCACAGGTGGCGGTCGAGTCCCAGCAGCATGGCGATCACGATGCACGGCACCGGCCCGGCGAGCTCACGCACGAAGTCCGCGTGACCGCGGCCCGCGAACGCTTCGACGTGCTCGACGACGACGTCCCGGATCTCGCCCTCGAGCGCGGCGACCGCGGGCGGCGTGAAGTAGGGCTGCAGCGCCCTGCGGTAGAGCTTGTGTTCGGGCGGATCCGTGGTCAGCGGCACCGACGCGGTGGGCAGGCCCAGCGCCGGGACGGTGACGCCTTCCGTGGTGGTGAAGTGCTGGTGGTCGTTCGCCGCGTGCACGACGTCGGCGTAGCGGGTGAAGCCCCAGAAGCCGCCGTGTCTGTCGCTGTGCAGCACCGGGCACCGCTCGCGTTCGACGGCCAGGGTGGCGTAGATGTCCTGCGCCGCGACCGGATCGGTGTGATCGAATTCCGCCACTGCCGATCCCTCCTGGACTTCGGTGCTCGGGCCACCACTGAAACTATCCGATTCGCAACCGCTGGCCGGACCGGTGAAACGGGTTGGACATGGTCCCGGTCTTACCAATTCGCCCGGTCCGGCCGGATTCCCGTATACCGTGTCCTGGGTGGAGGAGCGGGTGCGCGAGTCGGTGCGGCGGAGCAGTTACGGGCCGCTGAGCCCGACGGTCGGCGAGAACGGCAGCCGGACGCGCGAGCGCATCCTGAACGAGTCGCTGCGGTTGTTCGGTGAGCGCGGGTTCTACCAGACGCCGGTCCAGGACATCGCGCGTGCGGCGGGGATCTCACGTGCCGCGCTGTACCAGTACTTCGAGAGCCGCGAGCAGATCTTCGTCGAACTGCTCAACGTCAGCGGCCGCGAGCTCGCCCAGGTCGGCCTGGCGCTGGGCAGGCTGGGACCGCACGCGAGCGGGTTCCGCGAGCTGCGCGAGTGGCTGGACAGCACGGCCCTGCGTTATGACCGGTACGCGACGCTGTTCTTCGAATGGGCCAACGTCGGCAGGTCGGACGAGCACATCGAGCCGATGGTGACCTCGTTCGAACGCTCGTTCAACCGACGGATCGCCGGCGTCCTGCGAGACAGTGCGGTCGCCGGGCTGGCGGCCGAGGACGCCGCGGTGATGCTTACCAGCCTGACCCTGCGGTGGAACTACCACCGGCAGCTCCGCCGGTCACCCCTGCCCGAAGGGTCCGCGTACCACTTCGTCGTGCTGCTGCAGCTGATGCTGTTCCCCGGCACGCCGCCGCGGTCCCTGCGGCCGGCCCCCACCGAACCGGCCGAGTGGTTCTCGGCCCGGCCGGACGCCCCGGTGCGGATCCGTCGCGGCGCGGCCGCGGCGGGGGAACGCTACAACGCCCGGCTGGCCTCGTTGCCCGGCCGGAATGCCGCGACGCTGTCCGAGCTGGCCCGCTCCGGCGCGCGGCTGTTCGCCGAGCAGGGTTATCACGGCACGAACGTCGACGAGATCGTGGCCGGCGCCGACTACGCCCGCGCGACGTTCTACAAGTACTTCGACGAGAAGGTCGACTTGCTGCTCCTGCTCTCCGACGCGTGCTGCCAGGAGCTCACCGCACTGGGCCGCAGGCTCGGCCGGGTGCGGGACCCCGCCGGGCTGCGCAGGTGGGTGGCCGACGCACTGGCCTCGTACTCCCGGTACCGGGGTGTCTGGAGTACCTGGACCGACCGTACTCCGGTGCCGGGCCTGCGGGAGCTGCACGGCCACCTGGTCGACGCCGTCCGCCAGTCCCTGCGGCAGGCGCTCGGGGGCGCCGGTTACCCGTATCCGGTGCACCAGGAGACGGCCGCGCTGTTCGTCCTGGCCTTGCTGGAGGAGGGGCCGGAAGCGTTCCGGCTGACCGAGAGCCAGCCCGCGGGCGGTGACCTGACGGAGCTGGTGGCGACCGTCCTGGAACGCGCGCTGCTGCGCGGTACGGGCGGCCGCTGACATGCCGCGCGGCCGGTGCCGGATGGCGTCCGTGCGGGCTTCCGACACGGCGTTTCTGTCCCATGTCCTGGTCCTGGACAGATCGGCGAACCTGACGCAGACTGTTTCTGACAGGTTGTGCACGACTTGCCCGGCTTGAGGAAGGCAGTGTGATGAGCTCGACGTTGGTCCTGTGTGCCAGCCACGCGCCCGGCATGGACCGGGACACCGAGGGGATCTTCGGCCGGTCGTTCCGGGCCGGCGTCGCGAAGGCACGGGCCCGCATCGCCGAGTTCGACCCGGAGCTGGTTCTGCTGTTCGGCGGCGATCACCGCCGCGCGTTCAAGAGCGTGGTGCCGGCCTTCGGCGTGGCCTACACGGCGAACCTGATGGCCGAAGGCACCCAGCGGGCGGCCACCCTGGACGTGCCCACCGACATCGCGCGGGCGCTGAGCGAGCACCTGCTGCGCGAGCAGTTCGACGTCGCGGTGTGCCGTGACGTCGAACTGGATCACGCGTTCGGCCAGCCGCTCGGGCACTACCTCGGCGGCGTCGACACCGTGCCGATGATCCCGATGCCGATCAACTGCGCCGGCCCGCCACTGCCACGGGCCACCCGCGTGCTCGACTACGGCGCCGCGGTGGGGCGGTTCCTCGGCACGCTGGACAAGCGGGTGCTCGTCATCGGCACCGGCGGGCTCGGGCACAACCCGGCGAGCCTGGTCACCGACCGGTACGACATGACCGACGACGAGCGGCGCACGCTCAACCAGAGCACCGCCGAGCAGGCACGGGCGCGGATGAACCCCGACTGGGACAAGCAGTTCCTCGCCGCGATGGAGTCCTGGGACACCGACACGCTGATCCAGATGACGGACAACTGCGAGCCGGCCGCGGGCGTGGGCGCGAACGAGGTCCGCACCTGGCTGGCGGCGGCCGCCACCACGGCCGGGCACGGGCTGCACACCCTGGCCTACGAACCGGTCCTCGAATGGATCACCGGCATGGGTGCCATGACCTCCGTGCCGGTCGGGTAGGGGAGCTCGATGACGAACTTCGACTGCGACGTCGCCGTCGTGGGCGCCGGGCCGGCCGGCTCCGTCCTGGCGAACCTGCTGGGGGACGCGGGCGTGTCCGTGGTGGTCCTCGAAGCGAGCAAGACCATCATCGGGCACCCGCGTGCCGTCGGCATCGACGACGAGGCCATCCGCACGCTCCAGTCGTTCGGGATGGCCCAGGTCATCATGGACAACTCGCTGCAGAACGCGCCGATCCGCTACCACGACTCCGCGGGCACCGTGCTGGCCCATGTCGCGCCCAGCGCCCGTCCCTACGGCTGGCCGCGAAGGAACCTGTTCTACCAGCCCTTTCTCGAAGACCGCCTGCACGAGCACCTCGCCACCTACCCGGGTGTCGAGCTGCGAACCGGTGCCGAGGTCGTCAGCCTGGCGCAGGACCACTCCGGGGTCAGCCTCGGTGTCCGGCGGGACGGCGAGGAGACCACGCTGCGCGCCCGGTACGTGGTCGGCGCCGACGGGGGCCGCAGCTTCGTCCGCGGTGCGCTCGGCGTCGAGCTGCTCGGCGACACGGCACCGGTCAAGTGGCTCGTCGTGGACGTCGAGAAGGACACCTGGGACGCGCCCTACTCGGCCGTCTACACCTCGCCGGTGCGGCCGTGCATGACGATCCCGCTGCCGTTCGGCTACCGGCGTTTCGAGTTCCAGATCCGCGACGAGGAAAACCCGGAGACGTTCAACGAGGCCGGCAACGTCAACCGGCTGCTGAAGCGGTTCTACCCGGATGCACCCGTGCCGCCCGTGGTCCGCAGCGACGTCTACTGGCACCATTCCCGCACCGCCGCGTCGTTCGGCGTCGGCCGGGTGTTCCTGGTGGGCGACGCGGCGCACCTGCAGCCGCCGTTCTTCGGCCAGGGCATGAACTCCGGCATCCGGGACGTGACGAACCTGGCCTGGAAGCTCGCGTCGGTCGTCGGTGGCCGGGCGGCGCCCCGGATCCTTGCCAGCTACGACAGTGAGCGCAGGCACAACGCGGCGGAGATGGTCAAGTTCGCCACGCAGATGGGGCGCATGTACAAGGCGCGCAGCCCGCTCACGGAACGGGTGCGCCACACCCTGTTCCGGGGCGTGCAGAAGGTGCCGGGCGCACGCGACTACATCCTGCAGATGAAGTACAAGCCGGTGCCGCGCTACACCGACGGGCTCGTCGTCGGCGCGGCCGGTGTCGACAAGAAGTCCATGGTGGGCCGCGCTTTCCCGCAGCCGGCGGTACGCAACGCGGCGGGCGAGAGCGTCCGCCTCGACGATGTGATCGGCACCCGGATCGGCGTGCTCGGGCTGGTTCCGGACGCGGCGTCGGCGCTCTCGGCCCGCACGGCCGAGCGGTTGCGCGCACAGGGCGGGGTGGTGGTGCAGGCCAAGCCCGCGAAGGTCTACCAACGCGACAGTGCCGCGCAAGCCGATCATCCGGCCGGCGAGATCGAGGTCTTCGACGTCGACGGCGGGCTCCGCGACCTGCTGCTGGCGCGGCCGGCCGACGAGGTCTACGTCGTCCGGCCGGACCGGTATGTGGCGGCGGCCTGCCGGGCCGCCGATCTCGACGACGTGCTGGGCCGGTTCCTGGCTCTGCTGGAGTGATGGCGGCGGGACTCCGCTGTGCCGCTCACTTCAGCAGATGCCGGGCGACGACCATGCGCTGGACCTCGGTCGCCCCTTCCCCGAGCCGCTTGACCCGCAGGTCGCGGAACCAGCGTTCCAATGGCATTTCCCGGGACAACCCCAGCGCGCCGTACAGCTGCACGCACCGGTCCAGCACCCGGAACGCGGTCTCGGTCGCGTGCAGCTTCGCGATCGACGCATCGACCCGCACGTCCTTGCCGAGGTCGGCGTTCCACGCGGCCTGGTAGGTCAGCAGGCGGGCGGCCCGCAGCTCGATCTCGCTGTCCGCGAGCATCCACTGCACACCCTGCTTGTCGGCCAGCCGCGAGCCGAACACCGCGCGGTCCTTGACCCAGTCGATGGTCATCTCCAGCGCCTGCTGCGCGATGCCGATGGGCCCCGCCGCGTACACGATGCGCCCCCGCACCAGGAAGTCCGACGCCAGGCCGAAGCCCGCGCCCTCCTCGCCGATCCGGTTCTCCACCGGAATCCGGACGTCGTCGAAGCGCAGCTCCGACGGCGAGAACGAGTTCATCACCTCGATCGGCACCATGGTCAGCCCCGGGGTGTCGCGCTCAACGATGAAGCAGCTGATCCCGCCGCGCTCGCCCTGCTCGCCGGTGCGCGCGTAGACCACGCCCCAGTCCGCGGTGCGAGCGTGGCTGGTCCACAGTTTGGTGCCGTTGAGCACGTAGTGGTCGCCGTGGCGCTCGGCGCGGCAGCGAATGGCGCGCGCCGGGTCGGACCCGCCGGAGCTCTCGCTGATCGCGGTGTAGGCCTTGCCTGCCCGGCCCTCGATGATCGGGCGGGCGAACCGGTCGAACTGCTCCGGGCTGGCTTTGAACAACACGCTCGGCGGGTTGCCGCCGAACGCGCCCGCGGCCGGGAAGAACGCGCCCATCCGGCATTTCGCGGCCTCCTCGGCCACCACCACCTGGCCGAGCATGCTCAGCCCGGCGCCGCCGTACTCGGCAGGCGTCTGCAGCGCCCACAGCCCCATGCCGCGTGCCTTTTCCTGTAGCGGCAACAGAAGTTCGGGCGGGAGCCCGGCCGCGTCGTGGTCGAGCTGCTCCTCCAGCGGGCGCACCTCCGCCGCCATGAACCGCCGGACTGTGTCGGCGAGCAACCGGAACTCCTCCGGCAGCTCCCACGCGCCGGTCGGCGAATCCTGTTCAGGCATGCGAACTCCATTTGCTGAGAACGGCCGCCGCGGTCACCGTGCCACCGTCCGGCACGCGGGCCGGGGTCCGGGAGAAGCGGGGCGCGGGTGCGGGCTGGACGACGCCGTCGATCGCGACGAGCGCTTCGCGTTCGGACATGTGCGGATGCGTGGCGACTTCGTCGAAGGCCAGCACCGGCGTTGTGCAGGCGTCGCTGCCTTCGTACACGGCTGTCCACTCGTCGCGGGTCTTCGTCGCGAAGGCTTCGGTGAACGCCTCGCGCAGCACCGGCCACCCCGCCTCGTCGGACTGCGCGGGCAGCTCGGCCGGATCGAGCCCGAGGCGGGTGACGAATTCCTGGTAGAACTGGGGTTCCAGCGCGCCGACGGCCATGTAGCGCCCGTCCGCGGTCTCGTAGACGTCGTAGAACGGCGCACCGGTGTCGAGCCGGTTGGTGCCACGCTCGTCACTCCACCGGCCCGCGCCGCGCAGGGACCAGATGGCATGGGCGAGGCTGGACACGCCGTCCACGATCGCCGCGTCCACCACCTGCCCGCGCCCGGAAGCCCGGCGTTCCAGCAGGGCGGCGAGTATCCCGACCACGAGGTAGAGCGAACCGCCGCCGAAGTCGCCGACGAGGTTCAGCGGTGGCACCGGCCGGTCACCGGCCCGGCCGATGGCGTTCAGCACGCCGGTGAGGCCGATGTAGTTGATGTCGTGGCCGGCGCGGTCGGCCAGCGGCCCCTGCTGGCCCCAGCCGGTCATCCGGCCGTACACCAGGCCGGGGTTGCGCGCCGCGCAGTCGTCCGGCCCGAGCCCGAGCCGTTCCGCCACACCGGGGCGGAAGCCCTCGATCAGCACATCGGCCCGTGCGATGAGGTCGAGTAGGGTGGCGCGGTCCTGCGGATCTTTGAGGTCGGCCTCGACCGCGTGGCGTCCGCGCCCGCGTGCTTGGCCGCCCGGCCGACGCACCTGCACGACGTCGGCGCCCAGATCGGCCAGCAGCATCGCCGCGTGCGGCCCCGGCCCCATCCCGGCCAGCTCCACGACGCGCGTCCCGGCGAGTGGGCCCGCTCTGTCCACCATCATGTCCACGACGATAACTGACCGCACGTTCACGTCGGTACGGCACACCTCACGGTTCCGGAGCTGGATTTTAGGCAGGCACTTGCCTATAGGATGGATCGGAAGACACAATGATTCTGACAGTACGTTCACGATACTCTTCGAGGTCTCATGCTGGTCGGTGACATCCCACGCCGGAACGCTCGGCGCTACCCAACGAAGATCGCGCTCCAGCACGGCGACACCGCTCTCACCTGGGCCGCGCTCGACGAGCGGGCCGACCGGCTTGCCACGCATCTGCTCGACCGCGGCCTGACGATGGGTGACCGGGTCGCGGTGTCGGCGCGCAACTGCCTGGAATGGCCGGAAATGGTGTTCGGGATGGCCAAGGCGGGCCTCATCCTGGTGCCGGTCAACATCCGGCAGTCGGCCGACGAGGTGCAGCACGTGCTCGCCGACTCCGGGGCGCGTGCCGCGATCCTGCACCACGACCAGGTGGAGCGGCACGGGCAGACCCTGTCCGGGCTGGACTTCCTGCTCGAGATCGGCGGCAACGAGGCAGGCGAGTCGTACGAGACGGCGCTGGCCAAGGGCCGCGCCGTCGACCCGACGCCCGATGCGCTCACCGACAGCGACGTGCAGTTCATCCTCTACACCAGCGGCACCACCGGGCGCTCCAAAGGTGTGGTCAACGCCCACCGCGGCATGCTCGCGCAGGTGCTCGACACCAGCATCTCCACCGAAGCCCGGCACGACGACGTCATGCTGGCCACCACGCCGTTCTTCACCGCGGGCGGCATGGTGCGCACGCTGTCCTGGCTGTACCTGGGCCAGACCATGGTGATCCACCCGCGGTTCGACGCGGACGCGGTGATCGACGAGATCGAGCGCAGCCACGTCACCTTCACCACGTTCATCCCGACGATGCTGCACCGCACCCTGCGCATCCTCGAAGAGGGCCCGCGGCGCGACATGTCGAGCCTGCGCCGGATCAGCTACGGCTCCGCGCCGGTGCCGGTCGGCCTGGCGGAGAAGGCGATGCGGCTGCTGGGGTGCGACCTGCAACAGCGGTACGGGCTCACCGAAGCCGGTGGTCAGGTCACGATCCTCGGCCCCGAGGAGCACCGCCAGATGGTGGCCGGCCGCGAGTCGCTGCTGACCTCGTGCGGGCGGGAGACGCCACACGCGGAGATCCGCATCCTGGACGACGATGGCAAGGAGCTGCCGCCCGGCGAGGTCGGCGAGATCGTCATCCGGTGTGAGTCGAGTGCACTGGGCTACTGGAACAACCCGGAGCAGACCGCGAAGACGTTCCGGCCGGACGGCCTGTGGTCCGGTGACCTCGGACGGCTCGACGAGGACGGCTACCTGCACATCGAGGGCCGCCGCACGGACATGATCATCTCCGGTGGGTTCAACGTGTACCCCGCCGAGCTGGAACGCGTGCTGGGCGGGCACCCGCAGGTGGACCTCGCCGCCGTGGTCGGGGTGCCGGACGAGGAATGGGGCGAGACGCCGGTCGCGGTCATCGTGCCCAAGGGCACCGTCGACACGGACGCCTTCGAGGCGCAGCTCAAGGGCCTGTGCCGGGACCAGCTCGCCGGCTACAAGCAGCCCCGGCGTTTCGTGTTCCGCACCGAGCTCCCGCTCGGCCCCGCGGGCAAGGTCCTCAAGCGCGAACTCAAGACCCAGCTTTCCTAGCCGCCCCCAGAAAACAGAGATGTGGTGACGTAAGTGCCAGAAAAAGAGCACACTCAACCCGGACAAGGAGCGACTACGGCGGTGGATCTGCAGGCGGCCGACTACACGCTCTCCGGACTGCGGCCGTTCCCGGTCGCGGTGACCACGATCCACGAAGGCCGGGCGAACGGGCTGATGTCGCTGTCCGCGGGCTCGGCCGGGATCATCCCGGAAGCGCCGCGCGTCACGATCAGCCTGACCAAGTACAACCTGACACACGACATGGTGCTGAACTCCGGGATCTTCGTGATGCATCTGCTGGCCGCGACACCGGAGCCGGCGCTGGACGCGTCGCTGAAGATCCTGATGGGCCTCGGTGGCAGTTCCGGCCGGGACGGCGACAAGATCTCGCAGTTCGACACCAAACCCGGCGTGACAGGCGCCCCGATCCTGCTGGACGCGCTCAGCTACGTCGAAGGCCGTGTGGTGCACAGCCTCGACACGCAGGAGAACACGATCTTCGTCGCCGACGTGGTCGGTGCGGGCAAGCTCCGCGACGGCGAACGGCTGCGCATCGGCACCGCGTGGGGCAAGCTGCCGAAGGAGTGGATCGAGCAGTACGAGGCCAACCACGTGCCGCAGCTGGAGAACGCGCGCCGCAACCGGGGACTGGTCGACTGATGGCCGAGACCGCGAAGTTCGACCGCGCCGAGGTGGAAAGTGCCTTCCGGCACTACTTCCTGACCGGCCCGGTCGGCGAGGACTGGGCCGCGTGGTCGCGGCTGTTCACCGACGACGCCACCTACAACGATCACTTCTGGGGCACCTTCCACGGTCCCGCGGAAATCCAGCGGTTCCTGGAGGGCACGATGTCGTTCGCGGCGCACGTGTACTCGCCGCTGGTCTGGTACAACATCGACGGGTCGCGGATCGTCTACCAGGTGGTCAACCGCGCCGACAACCCCGAACCCGGCGGCGATCCGATCGATTTCCCGTCGCTGCAGGTGGTCCAGTACGCGGGCGACGGCAAGTTCTCCTCCGAGGAGGACTGGTGGACGGTGGCGGAGATGAAGCTGTTCAACCAGCGTTACACCGAGGCCCGCGAGCGTGCCGGCCGCAAGGCGCGGGACCCGTTGTCCCGGCTGGACTGGGGAAACTGGGTGGACTGGGCGCGCCTGCCAGAAGGTCACGACCCCAGCCCGTCGTGGCTGGGCCGTGGCGTGCCGCCGATCTCGAGCATGAGGGACATGACGTTCGGCGTACGTCACCCGAAGCCGGCGAGGTGAGCGTCGTGAAGTTCGCCATGATGTTCCCCATGCGCGCGGTCAAGCACTACGAGACGTGGCGCGCCGACGGCGACCTCGGCACGGTCGCGAAGATCACCGAGGAGGCCGGGTTCGACGCGTTCGCCATGAGCGAGCACCCGTACCCGGCGCAAAGCTGGTTGCGTGCCGGCGGCCACCACGCGTTCGACCCGTTCGTCTCGTTGAGCTATGTGGCGGCGTCCACCGCGCGCATCAAGCTGCTCACCTGTTTGCTGGTCGGTGCCTACCGGCACCCGTACCTGTCGGCGAAGGCGATCGCGAGCCTGGATGTGCTCTCCCGCGGCCGGATGATCGTCGGGATGGGCGCGGGCTATCTCGAGCCGGAGTTCGAGGTGCTGGGTGCCGACTTCGCGGCCCGTGGCCGGACCCTGGAGGCGGCGATCCCCGCGATGCGCGACGCGTGGGCCGGTCGTGACCACGCGGGCCCGTCGTTCCCGGCGCAGCGGCACGAGATGCTGCCCGCGCCGGTGCAGCCCGGGGGCCCGCCGATCTGGATCGGCGGCAACAGCCGGGCCGCACGGCGAAGGGCGGCGACGCTGGCCGAAGGCTGGATGCCGATGGGACAGTCGCCGGAGGTCGCGAAGATCACCGGAACCCCTGCCCTGGAAACGGTTGCCGACCTCGGCGCGCAGATCAAGGAGATGCAGGACCGGCGTTCGGCAGCCGGACTGTCCGCTTTGGACGTCTGCTTCGCGCCTTTCGAAGCGGACCTGCTGCGGCGCGACGCCCGCGACTTCGCGACCGAGGTGGCGAAGGCGCTCGACGGGTATGCCGAGGCGGGCGTCACGTGGATCACCGTCGAACCGGCCAGCCGCACTCTCGAGGACTTCCGCCGCGACGTCGGCCTGATCGGCGACCTCCTCATCTCCCCGGCCCGCTAGTGCGTTGTCCAGTCGAGTTCACCGGTCGACCCTGTCCGGGACGCCGGTGCCGGTGATCGCGACGGCCTTGAGCTAGAGGTCGATGACGACCTTGCCGTGCACGTGCCGGCCGGCCTGGAGTTCGGCCGCGTGGCGGATCCGCTCGACCGGGAAGCTCGCCGCGATCGGCACCCGGAGCCGGCCTGCCGCGACGAGGCCGGCGATCTCTTCCAGGGCGCCGGCGGCGGCGTCCGCGCCGTTGGCCGCCGGCACGCCGTCGACTTTCGTCGCGATCGTGCAGATGCGGCTGTCCGGGACGCCGAGTTCCCTCGCGGCGTGGAGTGTCTCTGTGCCGTGCAGGTCGATGGCGGCGGTGACACCGCTGGGAGCGAGGGCTCGGACCCGGTCGGCCAGGCCGTCGCCGTAGGCGACCGGGGCGGCTCCCAGATCGCGCAGGAACTCGGCCGATGCCGCCGATCCCGTGCCGATCACGCGGGCTCCGGCGAGCCGGGCCAGCTGGACGGCGAAGACCCCGACCCCGCCTCCCGCGCCGCCGATCAGGACGGTGTCGTCCGGGCCGGGGGCCACCAGGGCGAGGGCAGCGGATGCCGTGCGGCCGGCGATCGTGAGGGTGGCGGCGGTGCGGTCGTCGACGCCGTCGGGGGTGTGATGGGCCTCGTTCGCCGCGACCGCCCCGGCCGGGTCGATCACCACGAAGTCGGCGACCGCGCGGGACAGGGCGCCCCCGAACACCCGGTCGCCCGGTGCGAAACCGGTCACCCCGGCACCGGCTTGGTCGACCACTCCCGCGTAGTCGGTACCGAACCCGGCCGGGAGGCTCAAGCCGAACCGGGCGGCGGTCTCCGCGTCGGCGGTCATGATCCAGTCCATCGGGTTCAGGCCGGCGGCGGTGACCCGCACCCGGACCTGTCCAGGGCCTGCCTGCGGAGCGGGAATCTCACGGACGTCAAGGACTTCGGGACCGCCGAACGAACCGAGCTGGACCGCCCTGCTCCTGGCCGTCGACGGTTGATCGCTCTGTTGCCGCATCTACGCCTGTCTCCTTGGATGAGGGAACGCAGGTAAACGGACTATGCTCCGTTTACTGGGACGACCCTAACACAACCGGAGCGTGATCCGTTTTGACTGAGGCGGAGAGGCGCACGCCACGGGCGGACGCGACCCGCAACCGCGACCAGCTGCTCGCGGTGGCGACCCGCATGTTCGTGTCGGCTGATGCCGAGCCGTCGATGCGGGCGATCGCCCGCGAGGCCGGCGTCGGCATCGCCACGCTCTACCGGCACTTCCCGACCCGCGAGTCGCTGGTCGATGCGGTCTACCGGGACCAGGTCGGGCGGCTGACGACCGGCGCCCGCGAACTGCTCGGCCGGCTGCCCCCGGCTGCGGCGATGCGGCGCTGGATGGACTTGTTCGGGGACTGGATCGCGACCAAGAACGGCATGCTCGACACGCTGCTGGCGATGATCGAGTCGGGCGAGATCGCCCATGCGCAGACCCGCACCGAGCTACTGGCCGCCATCACCACGATTCTCGACGCCGGCCGCGCGGCAGGCGACCTGCGCGGCGACGTCACCGCCGAAGACATCGCCGCCTCCCTCATCGGCATCTTCACCGTGGCCCCCAGGCCCGAGCACGAAGCCAAGGCCAGTCGCCTGCTGAACCTGCTGAGGGACGGCCTTCGCCCGCCGCCCGGCTGAGCCGTCGCGGAGGCACCCTTTCAGACGGGCAGGGCGCCGATGACCGGCGGCAGCTGGTCCGGCGTGCTGCCGTGCAGGACCAGTTCGTCCGCGCCGGCTGCCAGGTATTCGGCGAAGCGGCCGACGCAGTGCTCCGGCGAGCCCACCGCGGCCGATGAGGCCAGCCATTCGGCGGGCAGGGTGGTGGCGGCGTCGGTGAGCTGGTCACGGGTGCGCACGAAGTCCGCGGATCCCTTGACCCCCTTGAGCTGCGGGTGCTCACGCAGCCGCTGGAGCGGGGCGGTGTCCCACCCGTTGGTGCCGGCCAGCCGCTCACCGAAGCCGGGGATCTGGAAGTAGGTGACCGCGCGGCCACCGACCACCGCGGCCTCCTCCTCGGGCGGCAGCCCGGACGCGGTGACGACCGTTGCGTAGACCTTGATCGACGACGGGTCACGGCCAGCGGACTCGGCGGCTTCGCGCACCGTGGCAGCCGAGCGGGCGACGGCTTCCGGCGTCAGGAACGGGTGGAGCAGCACGCCGTCGAAGTGCGCGCCCGCGAGGGCGAGGGTCTTGGGCCCGATGGCGGCGAGCACGAGCGGCGGCGGGGGAACGTCGGGCAGGTCCGACAGGCGCATCGCGGGGAAGCGGCCGGCCGGCCCGTCATATGACACCTTGTCACCGTGGCACAGCCGACGCAGGATATCGGCGGAGTCGGCAAGGACCTGGTTGGTCGCGGCGGGAAGGCCGACCGCCTTCCACATCGCGGCGACCGACCGGCCGAATCCGAGCACGAGCCGTCCGCCGGTGAGCCCCTGCGCGGTCATCGCCATCGAGGCGAGCACCGCCGGATGCCGCACCTGGAAGTGGGTGATCCCGGCCGCGACCTTCGTCGTGCTGGTCACCTGGCCCAATGCGCCGGCGAGTACGGCGAAGTCCTTGGTGCCCCAGCGCTCGCTGATCCAGACCGTGCCGAGCCCGAGCTCCTCGGCCGCCCTGCCCTGGGCGATGGCGGGCCGCGGGTCGGCCACCCGGCCGGGCAGCGCATACGCGCCGAGTGCGCTCGCGTGCACGGGCACCCGGCCCACGGTCGCCGGAAATACCCGAGGGGGTGTAGTCATGGACACTATTCTGACACTATGTATACGAGAATGCGAGGGTACGGAGGTTTTGGTGACCACTGACTCCACTGACACGACGGTGACCAGCGAAGCGCTCGGTGACTGGCTGGCCCGGCAAGGCTGGCGCGACGTGCGCATCGGTGAGCTGACGGAGCCCGACGCCGGCTATTCCGGCCGGACGGTGTTCGCCGAGGTGTCCTGGACCGACCCGGACGGTGTCCGCAGGCGCGAAGAACTGGTGGTGCGTATCCAGCCTCCGGGGCAGCAGCTGTTCGTCGAACCGGACGCGCTCCGGCAGGCCGCTGTCATGCGCGGGCTGGCCGGCCGGCCAGGGGTGCCGGTCCCGCGGATCTGGTTCACCGAGTCCGACCCCGCGGTCCTCGGCGCGCCCTTCTACGTGATGCAGCGTGTGCACGGCCGGGTGCCGGGCGACGTGCCGAGCTGGCACGCTGCCGGCTGGACCGTCGAGCTGACGCCCCGGCAGCGCAGCACCCTCTACGACAACGGGCTGGCCGCGCTGGTCGCACTGCACCGGGTGGACTGGCGGCCAGAGCTGGGTTTCCTCGAGCCGGAAGGGCAGGGCAGCGCACTGGACCGCTACCTGGAGCAGCTGCAACGGTGGTACGACTGGTGCGCCCCGAGTCGCCGGTTCGGCCCGGAGGTCCTCGACGCCGGTCTGGCGCACGTCCTCGAACACCGGCCGGACGATCCGGGCGAGGTGATCGTCTGGGGCGACGCGCGGCCCGGCAACATCTGCTTCGGCGACGACCTGTCGGTGGCCGCGTTGTTCGACTGGGAAACCGCGTCGGTCGGGCCGGCGGGCATCGACCTTGGCTGGTGGCTGATGTTCGAGCGGTACCTGTGCGAGGCGCAGCGCCTGGAGCGCCTGGCGGGCGTGCCGGACCGGTCGGAGACGATCGCGCGCTACGAGGCCCTCGGTGGCGCGAAGATCCCGGACATCGACTACTACGAGCTGCTCGCCGGTGTGGTGATGACGCTGATTTCCAGCAGGCTCGCGGATGTGCTGGTGGAGACCGGCCGGGTCGGGCCGGAGATCGCCGCGATCTACCCGAACCGCGCGATACGCCTCGTGCGGGAATCGCTGGACAGGCTCACCGCCTGACCGTCCGCGATTGTGTGACGTCATTGTTTGAAATGTTTTGTTCGACGACTGCGCGAAATGCGCGAAACCTTGGCAAGGAAGGAAATTCAGCGTCACTGTGATCGTTGACACATAGTCAGATTATCTCTACTGTCGGCCCTGCGGCCGCGCAGTCGCGGCCCTGGGCCGAGGAGACGAAATGACGGCATCGATCGAGTGTGCGTCGTATCAGGTCACGGATTCTTTCTTCGGCGAGCCCTACGTGGACACGGACGAATGGCGGGAGCAGCCGCATCCGCACCGTCACGTGCACGGCGGCTTCGCCGGCTGCGACACACGCTTCACGTTCTATTTCCCGCGCGCCGAGGAGTGGCAGGGCCGGCTGATCCAGCCGTTGGAAGGAGCACACGCCGGGCACGAAGACTTCTTCGGCAGCGCGCTCGGCGACGCCATGGGCGGTGTGGCGCTCACCGCGCGGCTCGGCGGGTACATGGTCGAGTCCAACATGGGTCACATCGGCGACGACATCGACCCCAAAGGCGGCGACGACCCGACCCTGTACGGCTGGCGCGCGGCGGCCGAAGCGGCCCGCTTCTCCAAGCACGTCGCCGCGCAGGTGTACGGCTCCGCGCCGCACCACGCCTATGTCTGGGGCGGGTCCGGCGGCGGCCGCCGGTCGCCGCTCGTGCTGGAGAACGCGCCGGACGTCTTCGACGGTGCGCTGCCGTTCATGGGCGGTGGCGACGTGGCGGATTTCCCTGCCACCAGCCGGATCCAGGGCGCTCAGGTGATGAGCTTCGCGTGCATGTTCAACGTGCAGCGGCTGCTGCGGGACAAGATGGCCCCGCTGGTCGACGCGACCCAGCCGGGCGGCAGTGGTGATCCGTTCGCCGGGCTCACCACGCACGAGCGCGAGGAGCTGGCGAGCCTGTACCGGCAGGGCTTCCCGCGCGGCGACGAGTACATGATCGGCGCGCCGATGGGGCAGATCTGGCTCTGGTCCTCCATCGCCGACCAGCTGTACGAGCAGGATCCGGGCTATTTCGAGAACTTCTGGACTCAGCCCGGCTATGTCGGCCACGATCATCCGGAGGTCGTGCGCGACGACGTCATCGACGTGGTCACCACCGTCGACCGGGTGGTGACGATCGGGGAGCTGATCAGCGACGCCGACTTCGCGGGCCCGCAGTACCAGCTCATCCGGACCACCGCGCAGATCATGGCGCCCACCGCGGGCCTCGACCTGCCGTACGCGATCGTGCTGGGAGACCTCCCGGCCGGGTACCGGCTCGGCGGCGGGCTGCAGCCGGTCGCCGGTGAGGCCGCCGGCCGGCAGCTCTACTGCACCGGGACCGCGGGTGACCTGCTCGTGGCCGACGGGCACGGCGATGCCAACGTGCAGCGCTTCCGCGGCGTGCGGGCCGGTGACCAGATCCGGTTCGACAACCGGCGCTTCCTCGCGTTCTGCTACTTCCACCGGCACCACCTGATGGCCGACCCGCAGTTCGATTCGTTGCGGCTCAACGGTATTCCGGTGTACCCACAGCATCCGGTGCCGCGCATGTCACCGTTGATGGGGGTGTCCTACACGGGGCACTACCAGGGCAAGTTGCTCTGGATCCATCACACACACGACTCGTCGCTGTGGCCGTCGCAGGGCCTGATCTACGCGGGCGCGGTGCGGGCCGTGCAGGGCGAGGCGGGGGCGGCCGAGCGGTTCCGCCTGCAGTGGACCGAACACGCCGAGCACATCCCGCCGGCCTACCTGCCGAACTCGCCGACGCGGGCGACCGCCACCTGGCTCGTCGACTACTTCCCGATCATCGAGCAGGGCCTGGCGGACCTGATCCGCTGGGTGGAGGACGGGGTGGCCCCGCCCGCGACGACGTTCACCTACAGCGACGGGCAGATCAAGCTGCCGGCTTCGGCGAGCGAGCGTGGCGGTGTGCAGCCGGTGGTCGCGGTCGAGGCCAACGGCGGCGTGCGCGCCGAGGTGAAGGCGGGCGACCCGGTAGAACTGGAGGTCCGCGCCGAGGTACCGCCCGGCGCCGGCTCGATCGTGTCCGTCGAATGGGACTTCGACGGCCAGGGCGCGTTCCCGTTCCAGCACGACGTCACCGGCACCGAGCAGTCCGTGCGGCTGAGCACCACGCACACCTATGACACGCCGGGCACGTACTTCGCCACCGCGCGTGTGCACAGCCACCGGGGTGGCGATGTGCAGGCCCAGTACCGGCGCCTCCCGAACATCGCCTCCGCCAGGGTCGTCGTCAACTGACAGGGGCGCGGCTCCGCCTCGGCCTAGCGATGTTTCAAAGTGCGGAGCCGCTTGCTGTGGGAGCCGAAGGTGGCCTTCGGCGCCTGTGTGGCACCCAAGGCCACCTTCGGCTCCTCGCTAGAACGGGCGCGGCTCCGCCACACCTAGTTCTTCGCGGCGGCGGCTTCGGCGTCGGCGGCGGCGTCGCCGTTGATGGAGAAGCCGCCGTCGGCGGTGAGCTGGGCGCCGGTGACGAACTCAGCCTGGTCGGAGGCCAGGTAGCCGACCGCGTAGGCGATGTCCATCGGGTTGCCGATGCGGGTGAGACGCCCGCCGCCGGTGTGGTGGCCCGAGTCGCCACGCCCGGACACGACGCGGCCGACCAGGACCGAGTTCGCGCGGATGCCGTGCGCGGCGCCCTCCACGGCCAGGGTCCGGGTGAGCGCCGTGACCCCGGCCTTCGCCGCACCGTAGGCGCCGAACCCCTTGAAGCCCGCGATGGCCTGCCCTGAGGAGATGTTCACGATCGAGGCGCCCGTAGCGGCGGACAGGTGCGGCCAGGCGTACTTCGACGCCCAGAACACGTTGCCCGTCAGCGTGCCGACCAGCACCCGGTTCCATTCCTCGGTCGTGTAGTCCGCGAGGTGCTTGACGGTACTTGCCACCACATCCGTCGGCGCCGCGTTGTTCACCAGCGTGGTCAGCGAGCCGAAGCGGCGCACCGTCTCCTCGACCACCTCGCGCACGTTCTCCTCGTCGGTGACGTCCAGCCGGACGAACTCCGCGGTGCCGCCCGCCTCCCGGATCCGGCTCGCGACCTTCTCGCCCTTCTCCACCGTGCGCCCGGTCACCACGACCGCCGCGCCCTCGGCCGCCAGGTACTCGGCGATCGATCGTCCGATGCCGCGGGTGGACCCCGAAACCAGCGCGACCTTGCCCGCCATCAGCTCACCCATGTCATCTCCCAGCTCATCGTGATGGTACTGCCGAAAAAGGTGTCACTGGTGTCAGATTATGTCAACGAATACCCTTGCAAATCGGCTGATTAGACGGAATATTGTGTGTTCGAGACGTCAGACCGACGATGTCCAGATAACCGGAGGGACAATGCGGCCGGACCCGCTCGGCGGTGCCGCGCTCGTCATCAGCGAGTGCCAGCAGGGCGTCCTCGACCCGGGCACGTCCGTTGTGCCCCAGCTCGCGGCGCAGGCGGCCGAGCGCGGGATCGTGCCCCGTATCGCCGCGCTGGCCAAGGCCTTCCGGGCGGCGGGACTGCCGGTGCTGCACTGCCATATGGCACACCGCGCGGACCTGGCGGGCGTCAAGGCCAACTCGCTGCTCGGCGCACTGACGCTCAAGCATCACAGGCTCATCGCCGGCACGCCGGACGCACTGGCGCCGCCGGAACTGACGCCCGAACCCGGCGACCACGTGAGCCTTCGGACCACGGGGCTGACCGCGTTCTACGGCACCGACCTCGACGCCGTGCTGCGCCTGCGCGGAGTGGAGACGATCGTACTGACCGGGGTGTCCACCGATGTCGCGATTCCGGGGTTCGCGCTCGAAGCGGTCAACAGGGGCTACTACGTCCGGATCCCCGCCGACTGCGTCGCCGGCTCCTCAGCCGGGTCGCACGAGCACATGATGGGCGGCCTGTTGCCCGCCGTCGCACGCATCACCGACTCCGATGCCGTGCTGCACAGCCTTTCTGACATTGCGTCTACGTATGGAGGGGATGGCCGATGACCCGGCCCGCGTACCGGATGCTGCCCGAGCCGACGGCGGACTCCGCCGCGTTCTGGACCGGCGGCGCCGACGGCGAACTGCGCATCCACCGGTGCCGCACCTGTTCCCGGTACTTCCACCCGCCGGTGGGTGTGTGCTTCCGGTGCCGGAGCCGCGACGTCGTCGCCGAGGCGGTGTCCGGACGCGCCATCGTCGCGTCGTACACGGTCAACCACCACCCGTGGTTCGGAGACGCGTTCCCGCCGCCCTATCTGCTGGCGATCGTCGAGCTCGCCGAGGATCCCGAGGTCAGGCTCACGACCCAGATCGTCGACTGCGCGGTCGAGGACGTCCGGATCGGGATGCCGGTCGAGGTCACCTTCGAGCACCACGAAGACGTCTGGATCCCGGTTTTCCGGCCGGTGCAAGGGAGTGCGGCATGACGTTCGTCGACGACAAGGCGGTCATCACCGGCGTCGGGCAGTCCGCGGTCGGCCGCAAGCTGGGCCGCGGCGGCGTGGATCTGGCCATCGACGCGGCGCTGGAGGCCATCGCGCACGCCGGGCTCGACCCGGCCGATATCGATGGCGTGGCAAGCTATCCCGGTCCGGTCCAGGCCGAAGGCGGCTTCGTCGGAGCGACCACGCACGACGTGCGCGACGCGCTGGGCCTGCGCACCACGTGGGTGGTCAGTGGTGTGGAGACCCCCGGCCAGGCGGGCACGCTGATGGACGCGGCGGCGGCGATCGCCACCGGCCGTGCCACGCACGTGCTGTGCTTCCGCAGCGTCTTCGAGTCCACCGCGCAGGCGGCGGGCCGAGCCCAGGCGCTCACGGCCGTGCAGCGGGCGAGCGGGCACCTGGAGTTCCGGATGCCGTTCGGCGCGGCCTCCCCGGCGAACTGGATCGCGCTCTACGCCCAGCGCTACATGTACGAGTTCGGGCTGACCCGCGAGCAGCTCGGCCAGATTCCGCTCAACGGCAGGCGAAACGCGGCCCGTAACCCGAAGGCCATCTACACCGAGCCGATGACGCTGGACGACTACCTCTCGGCCAGGCTCATCTCCTACCCGTTCGGGCTCTACGACTGTGACGTGCCGTGTGACGGGGCCACTGCGGTGATCCTGTCCCGCCGGGACGCCGCCCGCGAGTCGGGCCGGTCCCCGATCGCCATCGAGGCGGCCGGGTCCGGGCTGTACGAACGGCACACGTGGGACCAGCGGACCGACCTGACCACGATGGCGGCGCACGACGCCGCCCACCACATGTGGCAGCAGACCACGCTCACCCCCTCGGACGTGGACTTCGCCGAGCTGTACGACGGGTTCAGCTACCTGTGTGCACAGTGGATCGAGGCGCTCGGGTTCTGCAAGCACGGCGAGGTCGGGCCGTTCCTCGAGGACTCGGCGCATTATGCGCTCGACGGCGCGCTGCCGATCAACACGCACGGCGGGCAGCTTTCGGCCGGGCGCCTGCACGGCTACGGCTTCCTGCACGAGGCCTGCGTCCAGCTGTGGGGCGAAGCGGGCGAGCGGCAGATCGCCGGCGGCCCGGAGGTCGCGGCGGTCGGCATCGGTGGCGGCCCCGAGGGCGGCTGCCTCCTCCTCCGCCGCGAAAGCTGACCCGGAGCGGGCCTCAGCCGAGCGTGAACGGGTCGCGGGTCTCGCCGGAGAGCTCGACCCAGACGGCCTTGGTTTCGGTGTAGTCGAGCACGGCGTCCGCGCCGTTCTCGCGCCCGATCCCGGACAGGCCGACCCCGCCGAAGGGCACCTCCGGGGCCACCACCCGGTAGGCGTTGATCCAGACGGTGCCCGCGCGCAGCCGTCCGGCGACCCGGTGCGCGCGGTGCACGTCCTTCGTCCACACCGATCCGGCGAGCCCGAACGGGGTGCTGTTGGCCAGCCGCACCGCCTCGTCCTCGGACGAGAACGTGCTCACCGCCAGCACCGGCCCGAAGATCTCCTCGGTGATGGCGCGGGCGTCCGGCGGCAGGTTCGTCAGGACCGTCGGCCGGACGAAGTAGCCGCCGAGCTCCGCCACCGGCTCGCCGCCGCACGCGATCGTCGCGCCCTGCTTGCGCGCGGCCTCGAAGTGCTCCAGCACCTTCTCGAACTGGCGGTCGTTGGCCAGCGGGCCCATCTCGGTCTCGGCGGCCCGCGGGTCGCCGATCACGATCCGCTTCGCGCGCTCGACCACCTTGTCCACGAGCGCCTCCGCGATCGAGTCCTCGGCGAGCAGCCGCGAACCGGCCAGGCAGGTCTGGCCCGCCGCGGCGAACACCCCGGCGATGAGGCCGTTGGCGGCGGCGTCGAGGTCGGCGTCGGCGAACACCACCTGCGCGGACTTGCCGCCCAGTTCGAGGCTGACCCGGGTGATGTTGTCGGCGGCGGCGTGTGCGACCGCCTTGCCGGTCTCCGTGCTGCCGGTGAACGCGACCCGGTCGACACCCGGGTGTGCGGACAGCGCTTTCCCGGTTTCCGGGCCCCAGCCGGTGATCACATTGAACACGCCCGGCGGGAAACCGGCCTCGTCCAGCAGCTCGGCCAGCGCGACCGTGGAGGTCGGCGTGTAGTCGCTCGGCTTCACGACGATGGTGCAGCCGGCGGCGAGCGCGGGAGCCAGCTTCCAGGTCAGCAGCAGCAGCGGCGAGTTCCACGGCGTGATCGCGGCGACCACGCCGACCGGCTCGTGCCGGGTGTAGACCAGGTAGTTGGGCTTGCCGGTCGGGATGACCTCGCCCTCGAGCTTGTCCGCCAGCCCGGCGTAGTAGGTGTACCAGGCGGCCAGACCCTTGGCCTGCCCGGACATCTCGCGCATCAGCTTCCCGCCGTCGCGTACCTCGAGCTCCGCGAGCCGGTCGGCGTCGCGGGTGATCAACTCGGCGAGCCTGCGCAGCAGCGCGCCCCGTTCCGGCGGGGTGAGCGCACCCCAGGGACCCGACAGCGCGGCTCGCGCGGCGGCGACCGCCCGGTCCACGTCCGCGGCGTCGCCGTCCGCGACCCGCGCCCACGGCTTGCCCGTATACGGGTCCTGGCTTTCGTAGGTCCGGCCCGACGAGGCGGGCACCGACTTGCCGTCGATGTAGAGGTTGAACTGTTCCACTGTCCGGTCTCCTCCTGGTCCACGCTGCCGCGTCAGATCACGCCGTCGGCATGGAGCCTCTCGATTTCGGTCTCGTCGCGGCCCAGCGCACGCAGGATCTGCTCGCTGTGCTCGCCGACCGCGGGGACGGGATCCATCCGTGGCGGCACACCCTTCAGTGTCGCCGGTGGCAGCAGCGCGCGCACCGGGCCGCCGGGCGTGCCGACGTCGCGCCAGCGTTCGCGGCCGGCCAGCACCGGATGCTCGAGGAACTGCGGGACCGTCCGCAGGCGCGCGGTGGCGATGCCCGCGGTGTCCAGCAGTTTCACCGCGGTCTCGGTGTCCAGCTTCGCCAGCCGCGCGGTGATGAGTTCGTTGAGCTCGGCGCGGTTGGCCACGCGGGCCGAGTTGCGCGCGAAGCGTTCGGCGGTGGCCAGCCGCTCGTCCTCCAGCAGGTCGGTGCAGAACCGGACCCACTCGCGATCGTTCTGGACGGCGACCACGAGCACGTCGCCGTCCGCGGTCGGGTACGGGCCGTAGGGCGCGATCGTCGCGTGCTGACCGCCGACGCGCGCCGGGGCCGTTCCGCCGTATTCGGTGTAGTACGCGGGGGAGCCCATCCATTCGGCCAGCGCTTCGAACAGCGAGACCTCCACGGCGGGCGCGTGGCCGGTGTTCGCCCTCTGCAGCAGCGCGGTGAGGATGCCCGAGTACGCATACATGCCGGCGGCGATGTCGGCCACCGAGATGCCGACCTTGACCATGTCCGCCGGGGTGCCGGTGACCGACATGAGCCCGCTTTCGGCCTGCACCAGCAGGTCGTAGGCCTTGCGGTCCGACCACGGGCCGGTGGCGCCGAACCCGGACACGTCGCAGACCACCAGCCGGGGGAAGCGCTTTCCCAGCTCGTCCGCGCCCAAGCCCATCCTGGCGGCCGCGCCCGGCGCGAGGTTCTGCACGAACACGTCCGCGCCAGCGAGCAGCTCGTCGAGCACGGCGCGGCCCGCGTCGGACTTCAGGTCCAGCGTCAGCGACTCCTTGGACCGGTTGAGCCAGACGAAGTAGCTCGACTGGCCGTGCACCGACTCGTCGTAGCCGCGGGCGAAGTCGCCTTTGCCGGGTCGTTCCACCTTGATCACCCTGGCGCCGAGGTCGGCCAGCTGACGCGTCGCGAACGGCGCGGCGACCGCTTGCTCCAGGCTGATCACGGTGATGCCGTCGAGGGGACGGGTGGTCATCGCAGTCGCCGCTCGGGCCGCGGTCCGCTCGGCATCCCGGTTTCCCCGCTGTTGCCGAGCTGGGCGTATGACATCCCGTGTCGCTGTGCCAGCGACGGTGGTTGGTCGAGTGCCTCCCAGATGGCGCGGATGGTGCCCTGGATGGCCGTCGGGTTGCGGCCCGCGATTTCCTCGGCGAGTGACTGCGCCTTGGGCCACAGCTGGTCGCGGGGTACTACCTCGGTGACGATTCCGAGCCGTAGCGCGGTCTCGGCGGTGATGCGTTCCTCGCTGCCCGTGATCGCCCAGCGCAGCACGTCGCCGAGCGGCACGCCGCGGCGGAGCATGCCGACGGGTTCGAGTGCGGACACCCGGCCGGTGTTGGCGTGTGGGTCGAAGAACGTCGCGTCGTCGGAGCAGATCACGATGTCGGCCTCGTTGATGAAGTACATCGCGCCGCCGGCGGCCATGCCGTGCACGGCGGCGATCACCGGTTTCCACACCTTGTGGTGTTTGGGCCCGAGCCGGGCACCGGGGTCGTCCTGGTTCCACACGTTCAGCTCGGTCCACCATGGGCCTTCGGTCACGTCCATGCCGGTGCAGAACGCCCTTTCGCCGGCCGCGCGGAGCACGACGGAGTAGATGTCGTCGTCATCACGGACCTGCTGCCAGACCTCGGCCATGTCGAGGGTCATCTTCTCGTTGAACGCGTTGAGCCTGTCCGGCCGGTTCAGGGTGATCGTCGCGACGTGTCCACTGACGTCGTAGAGCACTGTCATGCCTTCTCCTCCGGCTTGAATCTCGCGGTCAGTTCCCGCTTGACGACCTTGCCCATCGCGTTGCGCGGCAGCACATCCACCAGTTCCAGCTGTTCGGGGAGCTTGCGGACGCTGAGATCGTGCGCCCGCAGGTGCGCGCACAGGGTGGCCAGGTTGGGCGGGTTCGCATGGTCGGCGGGGACGACGACGGCGCAGGCGCGTTCCCCGGTCTCGGCGTCGGGCAGCCCGATCACCGCCACGTCGGCGACATCGGGATGGGTGACCAGCAGCTCCTCCAGCTCACGCGCGGAGATGTTCTCCATCTTGCGGATGATGATGTCCTTGAGCCGGCCGGTCACCGTGACGTAGCCGCGCGCGTCCACGTAGCCGAGGTCACCGGTGCGGAAGTAGCCGTTCTCGTCGAAGGCGTCGGCGTCCAGCGAGGAGTCGACGTAGCCGAGCATGAGCTGTGGGCCCTTGACCCGCAGCTCGCCGGGTTCGCCGTGGTCGGCGCGGCTGCCGTCGGCGCGCACCACGATGGCTTCGCCGCCGGGCCCGGGACAGCCCTCGGACTTGGCGTGGTCGTCGTCGCTGTCGTCCCAGCGGCCCCAGGTGAGGTACGGGCATTCGGTCATGCCGTAGCCGGAGACCGCGCCGACCCCGCCGAGCTCCTGCTTGATCTGGTAGTGCAGGGCTTCCGGCCGGGGCGAGCCCCCGAAGAGGGTGGCCCTGGCCTTCGGGAAGAGCTGGGTGTCCTGCGCACGCTGGCGCGCCAGGTACGCCCCGACGAAGGGCAGTCCCGAGCCGAGCAGCGTGACGCCCTGCTCGGCCAGCAGGTCCGTGGTCGACTCGGGATCGAACACCGCGCTGGTGACCATCCTGCTGCCGGTGATAGTCGCGGTGAGGATGTGTGCGATACCGCCGACGTGGGCCAACGGCAACAGGGTCGCCGTGACGTCGTCCGGTACCACCGCGAGGTGGTCGGCGAACGTGTTCGAGGCGGCGACCAGGCCGCGGTCGCAATGCTTGGCGCCCTTGGGATCCGAGGTGGTGCCGGAGGTGTAGAAGATCCACCGCACGGCGGAGTCGTCGGCGGGTGCGGGCGGCAGCGTGGCCGGGTCGCCGTCGGGCAGGTCGCCGTCGAGCAGCAGCACCTCCAGGCCCGGCTGGTCCTTCGCCACGGTCCGCGCCATCGCTTCGTGGTCAACGCCGCGGAAGGTGCCGGGCACCGCGAGCCATCGGGTGCCCGCCTGTCGGCAGATGAACCCCAGCTCCCGTTCGCGCAGCATCATCACCAGCGGGTTCTGCACCACCCCGAGCCGCGCCAGTGCGAGCGTGAAGGTGATCGTCTCGATGCGGTTGGGCAGCTGCCAGGACACCACGTCCCCAGGCTCGACACCGCGGGCGAGCAGCCCGGCCGCGGCCCGCTCGGCGGCCTCTTTGAGCCCGCCGAACGTGACCCGGCGCCGATGCTCGTCGACCACGACGGTCGCCTCGGGCGTGGCGGCCACCCGATCGGCGAGCAGCTGCCAGACGGTGCCGCCGGACTTCGTCGCCGGCTGCGGTGTGACCGCCGCCGGCGTGCTCACAGCAGGAACGCCAGGGTCGGGACCGGGCCACCGGCGTTGACCAGGTGCACGGTCTTGGCCACCAGGCGCGGCCCGCGCTCGGGATCGCTGGTGCGGACCCGGTGGATGACCCGGCCGGCCCAGACGGTCATCTGGTAGCGGTACTCGTACAGCACGAAGTTCGAGCCGACGGTGACCGTTTCGGCGTCACGCTCGAGCAGTTCGGTGTTGGACAGCAGCCTGCGCAGCTTCGACGGCGGGGTCTGGGAGTGCCGGGCACCGGTGTTGAGCTGCGCCACGCGGCTGTGGATCCGCTTGCGGTTGTCGTAGATGTAGGACAGGTCCCGTGCCGGGTCCGCGTCGGGCGACATCGGCACCCAGTAGAGGCCGTCGTCGTCCCACAGCTCCTCCCACTCGGAGTAGCGCGCTTCGTCGGCGAGCCGGGCCTCCCGGTACAGGAACGACGCGATCGCCGGGTCGACGCCGACGGCCGGGGTCTCGATGCTGGTCATGATCACTCGCCTTCCGCGTCGCCGTCGAGCACCGACGCCCAGTGCTGCCACAGGCCGCGCTGCGGGGTCTCGGAGCTCTTGTCGTGGTTGACGACCCCGGTCTCGTCGTGCAGGTCCGTGGTCTCGCCGCGGGCGAGCATGATCCACTCCGGCCGCGTCGAGGCGAGGCCCATCTGGTTGCGGGCGCCGATCTCGCCGTCGTCGGCGATCAGGAAGCCCGCCGGCCCCATCGCACCTTCACAACGGCGCAGCATCCGGCTGTTCATCTCGTCCATGCCGGGAATGAGCGCCGGCGTGGTGTAGGCGATCGTCTCGCCGGGGGCGAGCGGTTCCACGAACATGATGTTCATCTCGGCGAGGAACAGGTTCGGGAAGATCATCGTGTGCGGGGGCCCGACCACGAACGCCTTGTGCGTGTCCTCCTTGCCGTGGGCCTGTTCCATGGCTTCGACGTAGCGCGGCAGCTTCGCCCGCGGCGCCCGACCGAACCACACGAACTCCTCGTCCAGGCGGGAGTACTCGGGCAGGTAGTCGATCTCGGAGTGCCCGTTACCGAGGTCGCGCACGTACACCTCGACCTTGCTGGGCACGTGCGAGACCTTCGCCTCGCGGACGGCCTCGTACACCGACTGGTGGGTGAACAGCGCGTGGTAGCCATCGACGTTGTTCTCGATGACCATCTTCCAGTTGCTGAAGTGGTGGTGCTTCATCCAGCCTGCCCGCAGGTCGAGCCGCCCGTCGGGGGACAGGGCGAGCAGGCGGTCGATGGCACCGGTGGCCCGGCCGAGGTGCTCCCGCAGCGAGATTCCCTCGGGGGCCAGCGAGGCGAAGACGAAGCCGCGATAGCTGTCCTGCCGGGGCGCGTGGGCGAGGCCGAGCTCGGCCCGCTTGGCGAGGAACTCGTCGGAGTAGCCGGTGCGCATCGGCACCGCGACCAGCGCGCCGTCGTTCTTGAACGTCCAGCCGTGGTAGGGGCAGCGGAAAGTGGTGCTGTTGCCGCGATCGGCGTTGCACAACCGGTTCCCGCGGTGCGCGCACCGGTTCGCCAGGACGTGCACCTCGCCGTCCTTGCCGCGGCTGACGATCACGGGCTCGCGCCCGATCCGGCGGGTCACGTAGTCACCGGGTTCGGGCACCTCGCTCTCGTGCGCGACGAAGACCCAGCCCTCCCGGTAGATGCGCTGCAGCTCCCGTTCGAACACGTCCGGGTCGGTGTAGACCGACCCGTGTACCCGGTCGGGCCGGACCAGGTCGCGCGCACGCGTGTCCAGTTCGGTCATCGGGACTCCTCCAATTCGGCGGCGGAAACTTCGTGGTGGAAGGCGGGTACGGCCACGCCGCCGAGGCGGCGGAACCCGATCGAGACGGCATCCCCGATCGCAGGCGCCGGCGCGGGTGTCACCGCCGCGAGCACCAGGCGATGGCCGTCGACCAGCTCGATGTCGGCGACGGGATACGGATCCGTGGTACGCACCAGGCCCGGTTCGAGCCGGTGCACCACGGTCACCGAGTGCACGTGGCCGCGGGGCTCCACCGGACGCCACGCGGGGCCGCAGGTGCCGCAGCCGTCGCACACCTTCTGTTCCAGCTCGAGCGCCAGCCCGCAGCCGGGGCAGAACGGCAGTACCAGCTGCCCACGTTCCGCTCCCCGGTACAGCTCGCCCAGCGTCTCGTCGTCCAGGGACGGCGCGAGATCGTCCTCCAGCAGCCAGTCCGTGCTCATACCGCCTCCGCGGGAAGAAGTACGTCGGCGGGGCTCATGCCGCCTCCGCGGGAAGGAGTGCGTCGGCGGTGCTCATGCCGCCTCCAGGATAAGGCAGGCATGGTGGTCCAACCTGCCGCCGATGCCGCCGACCAGCGCTGTTCGCGCACCCCGCACCTGACGTTCGCCACCCTGGCCGCGCAGCTGCACGAGCGCCTCCACCAAGGGAGTCATGCCCTGCAGGTAGAAGCCGGACAACTGGCCGCCGCCGGTGTTGGTGGGCAGCACCCCGCCGGGCGCGAGCGCACCGGAGGACACGAGCGGCCCGGCCTTGCCGGGCTCGCAGAAGCCGTACTCCTCCAGCAGGCACAACGTGACGATGGTGAACGGGTCGTACAGCTCGAGCACGTCGAGATCCCCGCGGGAGATCCCGGCCTCGGTGAGCGCGTCGTCGAGTGCCCGGCGGCCGCCGCCGAACCACGACTCGGCGCCGGCGCGGCGGCGGCGCACCGGGTGGTCGCGGCCGATGCCGCGAATGCGCACCCCGCCGGCCCCCGCGGCGAGGACGACCGCGGCGGCACCGTTCACCGGTCGCGCGCAGTCGAGGCGGCGCAGCGGAGTGGAGACCATCGGACTGGCGTAGTAGGCGTCGGCGTCCAGCGGCTTGCGCTGCACGGCTTCCGGGTTGTGCACCGCCCACGCGCGGGCGGCCAGCGCGACGTGACACAGGTCGTCCGCCGATCCGCCGGTGGTGGCGAGCCAACGCGCGGCGAGCAGCGCGTACGTCGGCACCGAGCCGAGCACCCCGGATGCCCGTTCCAGACCCCGGGTGCCGGAGTTGCCGCCGCTGTGCGCGTACGTGGACCCGGCGCCGCCACCGGCACGCAGCGGCGCGTCCGCGAAGACGCACACGACGGCACGGGCGGCGCCGGTGCTGATCGCGAGCCGCGCGCGCTCGATCATCGCGATGGTCGTCGCGCCCTTGATCTCGACATGCTCCAGCAACCGCAGGTCACCGAATCCGGCCTGCTGCGCGAGTGCCACCCCGACCCGGTCCGGGCGCACGCCCTGGCTCGAACCCACGAGCAGCCCGTCGATCTCGTTGCGGGAGAGCCCGGCGTCGGCGAGCGCGTCCGCGACGGCGGCCACCGCGAGGTCGGACGCGGCACCGCCGGGCCGGACCGACATGGCCGTCCGGCCGAGGCCGATGATCCCGACGTCACCATTCATCTGCCGCGCTCGTCCCGGTAGTGTCCGACCCGGAGCCAGTCCAGCCGGTCGTCGCCGGTGGCCAGGCAGAAACTCGCCAGCTCCAACGGAGAGAGCAGGATCTCGGCGCCGCTCTCCAGGTCCTGCACGAGCAGGCGCGGCCCGTTCCCGCGCTCGTCCAGCGACACGCGCACGGAGGCGAACTCGTTGCACAGCAAGGCGAGTTCGCGTATTTCGGGGGTGGGGCGCTGGGCGGCGTCCATCACGCCTTCCGGGTTTCTGTCGACGGCGACCACGTCATCGTTATATCGTACACTCAGTGTCAGAAACAATACCCTACAGGGAAGGGTAGGCGATGAGAACTCTTCCTCCCGCCCAGCTCAACCACGTCATGTTCCGGATTTTCGACGTGGACAGTCTGGCCGATTTCAGGGGTTTTGCAGCGTGTGCCGACGAGGAGGCCGGATGAGCGGGCAAGAGACCGAGTATCGCAGTGTCTGGACCTGGCTGCGGGAGCTGGACTTCCGCCAGGGCAGGCTGGACGCCAACGGCGTGCGCACCCGGTTCGCCGAGGCGGGCGACCCCGCCGCACCCGGCCTGGTGCTGCTGCACGGCACGGGAGGGCACTGGGAGACCTTCGCCCCCAATCTCGCGGCGCTGAGCGAGCACTTCCACTGTGTCGCGATCGACATGGTCGGCAACGGGTTCTCCGAAAAGCCGGACTACGACTACGAAATCCCGGTCTACGTCCGTCAGGTGGAGGCCGTGCTGGACCACTTCGGGATGGGGCGGGCGTCGTTCGTCGGCATGTCGCTGGGCGCCTGGGTTGCCGCGCGGTTCGCGCTGGACCTGCCCGACCGGACGGACAAGGTGATCCTGATGTCGCCTGCCGGCCTGGTCGCGACCGCGTCGAACATGGCCCGTATCCGCGCCGAGCGCACCAAGGCCGTGCAGGACCCGAACTGGCAGTCGATCAAGGCGATGTTCGACCACCTGATCGCCGACGAGGAGAACCGGATCCCCGACATCATCGCGCTGCGGCAGGCGATCTACCGGCTCGACGACACCCGCGCGACGATCGACCACCTGCTCGTCCTGCAGGACCAGCAGGCGCGCGAGCGGAACCTGCTCTCGGAGCAGCAGTGGCAGTCGATCAAGGCGCCGACGCTGGTGGTCGCCTCGGGCAAGGACTACAGCGAGTACGAGAACACCGCCCGCCGGGTCGCGGCGCTGCTGCCGAACTCCCAGATCCTGGAGATGCCGAACGTGAAGCACTGGCCCCACTTCGAGGATCCGGCCGTGTTCAACCCGGCGGCGCTGAAGTTCCTGCGGGGATGAGCACGATGTCGCTCAGCGAGGAGCAGATCGCCGACGCCGCCCGGCGGCTCGGCGAGGCGGAACGCACCCGCACCCCGATCCGCCAGCTTTCCCTGCAGTACCCGGACATGACCATCGAGGACGCCTACGCGGTGCAACGCGCCTGGGTGGCCGAGAAGCTGGCCGGCGGGCGAGTCCTGCGTGGCCGCAAGATCGGGCTGACCTCCCAGGTGATGCAGCGGGCCGTGTCCATCACCGAACCGGACTACGGCGCGCTGTTCGACGACATGTTCTTCGACGACGGCGGCACCGTGCCGCACGGCCGCTTCATCCGCCCGCGGGTGGAGGTCGAGCTGGCGTTCGTCCTCGGCAAGCCGCTCAAGGGTCCGGGCGTGACGGTGTTCGACGTGCTCAGCGCCACCGAGTACGTCACGCCCGCGCTGGAGATCCTGGACGCGCGGGTGCAGATGAGCGACCCGGAGACCGGGCACCTGCGCACCATCGTGGACACCATCGCCGACAACGCCGCCGACGCCGGGATCGTGCTCGGTGGCCGGGTCGCCCGCCCGATGGACATCGACCTGCGCTGGGTTTCGGCGGTGCTGCACCGCAACGGGGTGATCGAGGAGTCCGGGGTCGCCGCCGCCGTGCTCAACCACCCCGCCAACGGCGTGGCGTGGCTGGCGAACCGGCTCGCCCCGTTCGGAGTCGCGCTGGAGCCGTCGCAGGTGATCCTCGCCGGGTCCTTCACCCGGCCGGTGCACGCCGAGGACGGCGACGTCTTTCTCGCCGACTACGGCCCGCTGGGCACCATGGGCATCCGGTTCGAGGCGGCACCGTGACCGCGTCCTGGGCCGAGCGGCTGCGCGGCGAGCAGCCGCTGATCGGCATGTGGGTGGTTTCGGGCAGCGCGTACAACGCCGAGATCTGCGCCGGTGGTGGCCTGGACTGCCTGGTGATCGACGCCGAGCACGCGCCGAACGACGTGCCCTCGCTGGTGCCGCAGCTGCAGGCCGTCGCGCCGTACCCGGTCGAGGTGCTGGTCCGCCCGCCCGTCGGCGAGCCGGTTCTGATCAAGCAGCTGCTCGACATCGGCGTGCGCAACCTGCTGGTGCCCATGGTCGAGTCGGCGCACCAGGCGCAGGCCCTCGTCGCCGCCATGCGGTACCCGCCGGAGGGGATCCGCGGCGTCGGCGGCGCGTTCGCCCGTGCTTCCAGCTGGGGCCGCGTGCCGGGCTACCTGCGCGACGCGGCGGCGGGCCTGACGCTCACCGTGCAGGTCGAATCGCAGCGGGGGCTCGACGAGCTGAAGTCGATCGCCGCGGTGGACGGCGTGGACGCGGTGTTCTTCGGCCCGGCCGACCTCGCGGCCTCACTCGGCCACCTCGGGCAACCCGAGCATCCCGACGTGGTGGGGGCGATCGAGCAGGCGATCGGCACCGTGACCGCGCTCGGGAAGGCCGCGTGCGTCAACGCGTTCGCCGAACCCGTCGCCCGCCGGTACCTCGACGTGGGTGCCCGGTTCGTGGTGGTCGGCGCCGACGTGACGCTGCTCGCCCGCGGCAGCCAGGACCTCGCGGCGCGCTACCGCACCGCACCTTGAGCCAGGAGAGGTAACCCGAGTGGATCTTGACGTCACGCCCGAGTATCACCTGTGCTGGCAGTGCACCCAGTGGGATCGCGGCTGGGCAGGCGACATCATCGGCGGTCTGCGGCGGTACTGTGCCGTTCGTTACCAATCCGACCACAGTCACGGCTATCCGGCTTGCGTAGCAACGGTTAAGTGCTGCTCGGGGTCTGCCTACCTTTGGTCGGATTGGTAAACGGAGGCATCGTGGATCTTCTCCCGTCGGCCGACCAGCTCGAACTGGTCGCCGCCGCGTCCGAGTTCTGCGCCGGGCAGCTGCCGGTCAGCGCCATCAGGCAGCGCCGCGGCGAGCCCAGCGCCATCGCCAGGAAGCTCTGGTCGTCCTGCGCCGAACTCGGCATGCTCGGGGTGAGCGCGCCGGAGGAGGCCGGTGGTTCCGGCCTGCCGCTGGAGGACGAAGCGCTGTTGTTCCGGGAGCTGGGCCGCCGGCTGGTGCCGGGGCCGTTCGTCGCATCGGTGCTCGGCGCGCGACTGGCGGCACTGACCGGGCACAACGACCTGGCCGCGTCGATCGTGGGCGGGCACATCCAGGTGGGGCTCGCCCAGCGCCGCGACGGTGAGGCGGGCGACGGGCCCACGGTGAGCGGCGCGTTCGACCTGTTCGACGCCGTCGACGCGGACTACGTGCTGGTCGTCGAACCCGGCGGCGCCGGGCTGGCGGCCACGGACTCGTTGACCGGCGTGACCCCGGTCGACTGCATCGACCCCGGCACCCGGCTGTCCTCGGCCACGGCCACGGATGTGCCGCTGCTGTGCTGGGTGTCCACAATGGACGAGCCGCTGCGGCTGCGCGGGCTGGCACTGGTCTCGGCGCTGCAGGCCGGGATCGCCGAAGCGGTGCGGGACCTGGCCGTCGAACATGCCGGCAACCGGGTCCAGTTCGGCCGCCCGATCGGCGTCAACCAGGCCGTCAAGCACGCCTGCGTGGACATGGCCGTGGCGGTGGAAGCCGCGTCGCAGCAGACGATGTTCGGCGCGATCAGCCTCCGCTCGGCCCGCCCCGACGCCGAGTTCCAGGTGCTGGCGGCGAAGTCGGTCGCCGGGCGGGCGGCGATCGGCAACGCCGAGGCCGCCATCCAGGTGCACGGCGGCATGGGCTACACCTACGAACACGACGTGCACCTCTACCTCAAACGCGCCCACGTGCTCGACCAGTTCTTCGGCTCCCCACGGGACCACCTGGGGAACCTACTCATCCAGGAGGCAGCACAGTGACCCGGAAAACAGTGATCGCCGGGGTGGCGCTCGCGGACACCGCGAAACAGGCCACCAACCCGTACGGGATGATCGCCCAGGCCAGCAAGCGCGCGCTCGACGAGGCCGGGCTGACCCCCGACCAGGTCGACGGGCTCGGTTCCACCGGGCAGGGCACGCTGCCGCCGATCGAGGTCGGCGAGTACCTCGGGCTGCGGCCGCGGTGGATCGACTCGACCAGCGTCGGCGGCTCGTCGTGGGAGGTCATGGTGGCGCACGCGGCCGACGCGATCGCCGCCGGGCACGCCGACGTCGTGCTGCTGACCTACGGTTCGACCTCGCGCTCCGACCTGCGCAGCGGGCTGCGGACGGCGAACCTCAACTGGGGCTCGCGCGGTCCCCTGCAGTGGGAGGCGCCCTACGGGCACACACTGATCGCGAAGTACGCCATGGCGGCGCGGCGGCACATGCACGCCTACGGCACGACGATAGAGCAGCTGGCCGAGGTGGCCGTGTCGGCGCGGGCCAACGCCAAGGACAACCCGGAGGCCGCCTACCGCGACCCGATCACCGTGGACGAGGTGCTCGCCGGGCGGATGATCGCCGACCCGTTCACGAAGCTGCACTGCTGCATCCGCTCGGACGGGGCGGCCGCCGCCGTTCTCGTCGCCGAGGACCGCGTCGCGGACCTGCCGCGGAAACCGGTGTGGGTGCTGGGCGCGGGCGAGGCCGTGTCGCACGTGTCCACCAGCCAGTGGGAGGACATGACCACCGGCCCGGCGGCCGTGTCCGGTCCGCTGGCCTTCCAGCGCGCCGGCGTCGGCCCCGAGGACATCGACATCTGCGAGATCTACGACGCGTTCACCTACATGCTGCTGATGTCCATGGAGGATCTGGGTTTCTGCAAGAAGGGCGAGGGCGGCCCGTTCGTCGCGGACGGCAGGCTGCGGCTGGGCGGCGCGCTGCCGACCAACACCGACGGCGGCGGCCTGTCCGCGTGCCATCCCGGGCAGCGAGGGCTGTTTCTGGTCGTGGAGGCCGTCCGGCAGCTGCGCGGGGACGCCGGGCCCCGGCAGGTTCCGGATGCGAAGCTGGCGTGCGTCAGCGGCACGGGCGGCTGGTTCTGTTCCAGCGCAACGCTGATCCTCGGCGCGGACCGATGAGGCAACAGCCGCTGCGAGGCGAGTTCAGCACCCTCGGCGAGGTGCTCGACGCCGCGGGCGAACAGCACGGAGACCGCGAAGCATACGTCGAGCCAGGCCGGGCGCGGATCACGTTCGCCGAGCTCGCCAGTGCGTCCGACGGTCTCGCCGCGGCCCTGGCGGCAAAGGGGGTCGGCCGGGGTGATGTCGTCGCACTGATGCTGCCGTCGTCGATCGACTACGCGATCTGCTACGCGGCGACCGCCCGGCTGGGCGCCGTCACGACGGGCCTCAACACGCGCCTGGGACCGCGCGAGGTCGCCGCCGTGCTCGAACGCGCCCGGCCGGCGCTGGTCATCCGTGACGCCGAAGCGGGCCTTCCCGAGGTGCCGCAAGGGATTCCGGTACTGGCACGCGCCGAACTGGCGGCGACCTACACCCGGAAGGGGCTCGGGGCGCCGGTCGCGGTCTCGCCCGCCGACCCGGTGGTGATCATCTGGACCAGCGGCACGACGGGAACGCCGAAGGGCGCCTGGTTCGACTCCCGCAACCTCGCCGCGGCCGCGCGGGCCGCGGGCGTGATGAGCGCGCCGTACGACCGCAGGCTCGTCGCGACGCCGTTCGCGCACGCGGGGTACATGCACAAACTGTGGGACCAGCTGGCGTGGGGGATCACCATGGTGATCTCGCCCGTGCCGTGGTCGGCCGCGGAGATGGCCCGGATCCTGCGCGACGAGCGGATCACGGTGGCCGGCGGGGTGCCGACCCAATGGGCCAAGCTGCTCGAGGAACCGGACAGCGGATCGTTGCCGGACCTGCGGGTCGGCATCGCGGCCACCGCGCCGGCGCCGCCCGAGCTGGTGGAGAAGACCGCCGCGCGGCTGGGTGTCTCGCTGGTCGTGCGGTATGCGATGACCGAGTCGCCGACGATCTGCGGCACCGAGCCCGAGGATCCGCCGGAGACGCAGTTCCGCACCGTCGGCCGCCCGCAGGAGGGCACCGAGGTGATCGTCACCGACGAGCAGGGCCGGCCGGTGCCGGCCGGTGTCGTCGGGCGGGTCCGGGTGCGCGGCGGGTGCGTGATGCGCGGCTACTGGCGGGAGCCGGAACGCACGGCCGAGACGCTCACCCCGGACGGCTGGCTGCTGACGGGCGACTACGGAAGCTTCACGCCGGAAGGCAATCTGGTGCTCTCCGGTCGCGCCTCGGATCTCTACATCAGGGGCGGTTACAACGTCTACCCGCTCGAGGTGGAGAACGTGCTGTCCGAGCATCCCGGCATCTCCAGGGTCGCGGTGGTCGGCAGCCCGGCCCCGGTGATCGGCGAGATCGGCGTCGCGGGCGTGGTGCCCGCCGACCCGTCCCGGCCACCCGCGCGCGACGCCGTCCGGGCCTGGACACGCGAGCGCCTCGCCGACTACAAGGCCCCGGACCGGGTCGAGATCGTCCCCGAGCTGCCGCTCACGGCGATGCTCAAGATCGACCGCGACGCCCTGCGCGCCCGCGCCGCCGCATCCCCTACCCGCTGACTCCATTTTGTGTACCGCTCGTCAGAACAACGGCTCCAGCGGCTCTGGGAATGGTCAGAATAAGCGACAACTTTTGCGGTTCTGGCTCGCTGCCGTACAGTTATGTGCTGTCAGAAAATCACTGATTGCGGCAACATGCCGCAGCACATCGCCGAGTAAGCGGGGTCAACGATGACCGACAACGGTGCCGACGGGCTCACCCTGGCCGACCTGCCGATGCGCGAAGATCGCGATGGGGCCTGGCGAATCCTGCGGGAACAGGGAAACCTTTTCCAACTCGACAACGGCTTCGCGGCCGCTGACAGGGACATCGTCGAGACGGTGTTCCGGCAGCCCGGCCTGTTCTCCTCGAAGGCCGCGTTCGACAGTCTCGGCAGCCCGCTTCCCCTGGTGCCGATCGCCTTCGACCCGCCGGAGCAGACGCGCTACCGGCACATCCTTCAGCCGTTCTTCAGCCCCCGAAGCATCCGCCCGCTCGAACCGGAGCTGCGTGCCCAGCTGGGGGAGCTCATCGACCCGCTGCGCGAGCGCGACGGCTGCGAGTTCGTCGAAGAAGTCGGCTCCGTGTTCCCGACCCAGGTCTTCCTCACCCTGTTCGGTCTCCCGCTGGAGAAGCGGGATCAGTTCATCGAGTGGAAGGACGCGGTGCTCGGCATCACCGACGCCTCCGGCACGGCGGTCCCGGAGGCGTCCGCGGAAGGGTTGCGGAAGGCGGCGGAGCTGTTCGAATACCTCTCCGGGCTGATCCGTGAGCGGCGCGGGGTGCCGGGCGACGACGTGCTCAGCCAGCTGCTCTGCCTGCAGGGCGAGGACGCCCTCACCGACGAGGAGGTGATCGGGCTGTGCTTCCTGTTCGTGCTCGCCGGCCTGGACACCGTCACCGACGCGCTGGGCTTCGGCATGGAGAGGCTCGCCCGTAACCCCGCGCAGCGGCAGGAGATCGTGGACGACCCGGAGTTGATTCCCAAGGCGATCGAGGAGCTGCTGCGGCTCGACCCGCCGGCGCCGTTCGTGCCCCGGATCTCCACTGAGGACACGGTGCTGGGCGGCCGCACGGTACCCGCGGGCAGCCGCATCACGAACCATCTCGCCGTGGTGAACCGGGACGAAACCCGGTACCCGGACCCCGACGCGGTGAACTTCCACCGGCCGGAGAGTGGGCATACCAGCTTCGGTCTGGGCGTGCACCGTTGCCTCGGCTCGCACCTGGCCCGCCTCGAGCTACAGCTCGTGTACGAGGAGTGGCACCGCCGCATCCCGGACTACTCGGTCGCGCCAGGCACGACGCCGCGGGTGAAGTGGCCGCGCGGCACCATCGGCCTGGAGTCTCTGCACTTGCGTTTCGGGTAGCGGGGCTGTTGTCCGGGTGGTCCGGCGGCGGGGCGGGTGTTGTCAGGCGGCGGGGCCGGGGTTGTACGGCGCGTGTTCCGTTCGGTCGCGCCCGGCATGACGCCGTGGCCGCGTGGCACCACCGGCCTGGAGTCCCTGCACCTGCGTCCGGCGGGTAGCGCGGCTGTTATCCGGGTTGCCCGCCGGCCGGGCCGGTGTTGTACAGCGCCCGTTCCATGATGATGGCGAGCAGTTCGACCACCTCGTGTGCCGGGCGGGTTGGGTCCTGCTGCAGCGCGGCCTCCGGCAGCCGTTCGAGCAGCGCGCCCTGGATCACCGCCGCCAGCTGCGTGTCCAGCGGGTGCGGTCGCGACACCCGGTCGAGGACCTTGACCGAGGCGCGGTGCATGTCCCGCGTGGCCGTCTGGACGACGGCGAGCATCCGCGGGTCCTTCGAGGTGCCTTCCAGCCAGGCGCGCATGACCCCGAGATAGCGGGTGTGAAACGGCAGGTACCCGGTGAGCCAGTCCCGCAGCTGCTCGGGCCCCTGTTCGGAAACCGGGTCGAGCTCGGCGAACCGCCTGACCAGCGTGCTCATCTCGCCGGCGCATTCGCGGGTCAGCTGCAGCAGCAGGTCGAGCTTCTCGTCGAAGTACTTGTAGAAGGTGCCGCGAGCGAACCCGGCCTCGGCGACCACGTCGTCCACGCCGGTGCCGTGGTAGCCGCGGTCGGCGAACAGCCTGGCGCCCGCGTCGATCAGCTGGCGCACCGTCGCCGCCGCGCGGGGTCGCAGTGCGGCGACCCGGTCGGGGATCTCCTCAGCGGAGCCGTAGCCGGCGCGCGTGCGGCGGCCGCGCGGCCGCATCCTCGGCGGGGGCTCGACCAGGTCGAACACCTCGAGTGGCGTGTCCGGGAACAGGATCAGCTGGACGAACACCGCCAGCCCGTCCAGCAGCTGGTCGTCGTCGAGCCGCTTCGGGGCCAGCCCCAGGTACCGAAAGTAGTTGAACCGGTGCACGACGCTGGTCATCGCCAGCGCCGCGTCCCGCGGTTCGATGCCGCTGAGCTGTGAGGACTCCAGCCGCCGGGCGATGCGGGCGTTGTAGGACCGGGAGAAGCCGGTGACCAGCGGCCGGACGCTCGTACCCGGAGTGTCGACACTGGCCCACTGCACGAACATGGTCGCGTACTTGTCGTACACGTAAGCCCATTCGCCCAGCCACCAGTGGAGATTGTCGAAACCGAGCCTGGTCGGCCCGAGTGGGCCGATCCGCCGGACCACGCGCATCAGTGCCGAGCCGCACTCGTCGAGCAGCTCGACGAAGATCTGTTCCTTGCTCTCGAAGTACTGGTAGAGCGTGGAACGCGAGGTGCCTGCCGCCTTGGCGATGGCGTCGACCGACGTGGCGTGGAAGCCCTGCGTCTCGAACAGGCGTAGCGTCTCGTCGACGATCCGCTGCCTGGTGCGCGCCCCGCGCTGGCCCACCACGAGACTGGTGGGCCCGTAGCCCTCACGGCGGAGGGTCTCGTTTTCCGACTGTGGTGCCATCGGCGTTAAGAGTACGGCTATCCCGGAAGCAGGAAGTCCGCGGACGCGCCGATCGCGATACCTCCCGTTTGCCGGGTCGCGGTCAGTTCCACTGTGACGAGCTTGCCGTCCGGCCGTGGCTCGACGGCGGTCACCTCGCCGGAGCAGGTGAGCACGTCGTCCGGCCAGACCTGCTCACGGAAGCGCACCCGGAACCGGCGGACGTTCTCGGCGCCGAGCCAGTCCACGGCGAACGAGGCGAGCAGCGCGGCGCAGTGCATGCCCTGGGAGAACACCGAAGGGAAGCCGGCCGAGCGGGCCATCGTGTCGTCGTAGTGCATCGGGTTCATGTCACCCGAGGCGCCCGAGTACCGGACGAACATCTGGCGGGTCAGCGGGCCGAAATCCCTGGGCGCGGCCTTGGTGCCCACCTCGACCGCGGAAGTAGTGACGGCGCTCATACCTTCTCCTCCAGTGGTGGCGGTGGTCACGACGCGTCCGGCTTCGGCGCGGTCTCGATCATCGTGGACCGGCTTTCCGCGACGAGCGTGCCGTCCTCCGCGCGGAACTCCGTGACTATCACCACGAAGCGCATCTTGCCGCCGCGCTTGCCGGGCTTTTCGTAGCGCTGGTCGATCCGGTCGACCACCTTGAGTACCTGGCCGGCCCGCGGCGGCGGCCCGTGGAACACGAATTCCTGCTCGCCGTGCAGCAGCCGCTTGCGGTCGAAGCCGTGGCCGAGGCGGGCGCCCTCGGGCGCCCACAGCACGCTGCTGGCCAGAAAAGTCGGCGGCACAATGGCGTCGGGACCCCGGTAGGCCGGATTGGCGGATTGCATGGCCGCGGCGAACTCCTGGATCTTGCCCCGCTCGACAACCATCTCGTACTCGGTGCCGCGGGTGCCGACCGTCGCACTCACCGTATCTCCTCACCGTGACGTGACGTCAGAACGCTTGGTCCTGATTCGACCACTCTGTTGAGCACAAGCTAGCGAAGAAGTACTTTAACTGCCAGTTGCGTGGTTGCAAGCTCGTGACACTACTGTCAGAATAGCATCTGACAGCACCAATCGAAGGAGAGCAGGGCTTGCGCGACTACGAACAGGTCTTCCTCGGCGGCGACTGGGTCGCTCCGGCCGGGGCGGGCACGATCGAGGTGCGCTCGCCGGCGACCGGTGATCTGGTGGGCCGCGTGCCGCAGGCCACTCCGGCGGACATCGACGCGGCGGTGACGGCCGCGCGCCGGGCGTTCGACGACGGCCCGTGGCCGCGGTGGGACCCCGCGGAGCGCGCCGATCTGCTCGGCAAGCTGGGCAAGGCACTCAAGACACGGTCGGCCGAGCTCACCGAGCTCATCTCCGACGAGATCGGCTCGCCGCGCACCTGGGCGCGCGGCGGGCAGATCGCGACGGCCCTTGGCGCGTTGCGCGCGGCGGTCACCGTCGCGGCGTCCTACCCGTGGACCGAGACCAGGCCGGGCG
>DASZUO010000113.1:0-9451 GCA_035547575.1 Amycolatopsis sp.
CGATGCCCGGCTCGGCGCGCCGGGCGGGGCGATGAAGCTGGTGCTGAGCACGCTGACGGTGTTCCGCGTGTCCGTCGCGGGCGCCGCGCTCGGGCTCGCCGCCGGCGCGCTCGGCGAGGCGGCACGGCACGCCGCGCGGCGGGAGCAGTTCGGCAGGCCGCTGGTGCGCATCGGGCCGGTCGCGCAGCTGCTGGCCGACGCGTGGACCGACGTGGAGATGGTGCGCCTGCTGACCTACCAGGCCGCCGACGCGGCCCGGCGCGATCCCGCGGCAGCCCTGAACCGCTCGTCGATGGCGAAGGTGGCGGCCACCGAGGCAGCCTGCCGCGTGGTGGACCGGTGCGTGCAGGTCATGGGCAGGTGGGGGCTGATCGCGGGCTCGCCGATCGAGCGGTACTACCGGCAGGCGCGTCCGATGCGGGTCTACGAAGGCGCTTCGGAAGTGCTCAAGCTCGGTATCGCGCGCGAACTCTGCACCCGCTGAGGGCAAGCCGGACAACGAAGTCAAGGAGCTGACACATGAGCAAGACCCTGCTGGAACGCGAGCAGGACCACCCCCAGGAGGTCGTCGCCGAGCGCAACGGCCGCCGGATCGTCACGATGGACTCCGCGCGTTACGTCGACGCGCGCAACACCGGGCACGACGTGGTGGTGCCCGCCTCCTACATCGGCGTGCTGCCTGCCCGGATGGTCGCCATCCACCGTCCCCGGGGCGTGATCGGGCATGATGCGTGCGTCGGCAAGTACGGCGCGGGAATCGCCGGCCTGTGGTACCTGGAGGCACTGGGAATTCCGGCCGCGACCGCCGACGGCATGACGGCGGACATGGGCAACGGCGTCGATCTGTACTGTTCCGGCGTCATCTCACACGTCAACTACGTCGCCGAAACCTGTGGTGTCACCGTCGGAATGTCCGTGCGGGAGGCGGCCGGCCTGCTGCTGGACCGCGACCCGACGGATGCCGAGGTGGGCAACAAGATCCGCCGCGAGGTGAAGGAGACCCTGCCGAACGGCAGGCGCGTCGTGGTCACCGACTCGATCGTGTGGGCCTATCCCGAGGACGAGAACACCAGCGTGCTGGTCACGGCCGGGCACACCGGACGCAGCGGCGCCAAGTTCCTGCTCGAGGCCAAGCCATGGGGGTTCATCTGCCACGACGGCGGCATGTCGAAGAACCGTTCGGGCATCGCGGGGCTGCGCACGGCCGACGAGGCGGGCCTGCCGGGCGCGTGCATCGACGGCAACACGGCGCCGATCGGGGACGCCTTTCTCGGCTACGCGCAGGGCCTTATCAGCGCACGGAACGAGGCGGCCGCACGGCGGGGCGTCGAGATCGGCATGACCGTCCGGGAGGCGGCGCACAAGCTGCTCGTCGGTGAGCAGTCGTGACCCGATGGCATCCCGCGGACCCAGTAGCGGTACCCGGCTCCTACGGCGAACCGGGCCTGACGGAGGAGTTCTGGGCCGCCGCGGCGGAGCACGTGCTGGTCCGGCCCGTTTGCCGGGCGTGCGGGTCGAGCTTCTTCCCGCCGCTGATCGCGTGCCCGCACTGCGTCGCGCAGGACTGGGAGTACCGGCGCAGCGCCGGCCGCGGCACGATCTACAGCTGCGCGGTGGTGCACAAGGCGCCCAGCCCGGAGTTCGAGACGCCCTATCCGCTCGCCATCGTCGATCTCGACGGCGAGGGCTGGGGACTGCTGACCACGATCGTCGACGCGCCGTCGCCGCGCATCGGTGACCAGGTCGAGGTGACCTGGCGCGAGGCCGGCGACCGGGTGCTGCCCGCGTTCCGGCCGGTGAGCACGCGATGAGCCTGTCCGACATCGCCGTCGTCGGCGTGGGTGTCACGCAACAGGCGCGCCGGCTCGAACGCACGTCCCTGCAGGTGTCGCTCGATGCGGCCAAGCTCGCCGTCGCCGACGCGGGACTCACCTTCGCCGACCTCGACGGCATCGCGGCCCGCTGGCCGGGCCCTGGCGGCACCGTGTTCCTGCCTGGCTCGGCCGACTGGGCGGGCATGCTCGGCGTGCCGGTGCGCTGGATCGGGGATTCCTACCCGCAGGGAGTGCCCGCGCTGCTCGACGCCGCCGCGGCGATCTCGGCCGGCCTGTGCCACACAGTGCTGATCACCGGTGGGCAGGCCGGCGTTCTCGGCGGCGGCCGGGTCGCCTCCTACACCCAGCCGCGGAACGAGTTCGTGGAACCCTTCGGCGCGTTCACCGCGGCGCATTTCGCGTTGGTCGCCCAGCGGCACCTGCGCCGGTTCCCGCACGTGCGCCAGGGCGCGGCCGAGATCGCGGCGACCATCCGCACGATCGGCTCGGCCAACCCCGATGCCGTGCTGTACGACCGTGGGCCGTTCACAGCACAGACCATTTTGGACTCGTCCGGCGTCGTGGACCCCTTCCGGCTGCTGGATCTGTGCCTGGCCTCCGAAGGCGGCGCGGCGATCGTGGTGACCACTGTGGAACGGGCACGGGACCTGCGGCACCGGCCGGTGCGCGTGCTCGGCGGCGGGATGGAGTGGATCCGGCAGCAGTACGTGGACGCGGTGCGCTACGAGCAGGTCTGGTCGATCGGCGCCGACGCGGCCGCCCGCGCCTTCGGCATGGCCGGCCTGACCCCGTCCGACGTCGACTGCGCCCAGGTCTACGACGTGAACTCCTTCGAGGTGGCCAGGCAGTTCGAAGCACTCGGCTTCTGTGACGTCGGTGAGGGCACCGACTTCGCCGCCTCGGCCGGGATCGGGCTGGACGGGAAGCTGCCGACCTGCACCGATGGTGGCCTGATGTCGTTCAGCCACATCGGATGGGGCGCGCCCACCCTGAAGATCGCCGAGGCGGTCCGCCAGCTACGTGGCACCTGCGGCGACCGGCAGGTCCCCGGTGCGCGGGTGGCGCTGGCGGCGGGAGCCGGATCGGGCGCCCAGTACTACAACCTCGTGCTGCTCGGCACCGACTGAGCCGGAATTCGGAGAGGACAAGATGAACGTAGGGGTCGCCATCCACGCGCACGCGCGCAGCCGGCCACAGGCGACGGCGGGCTTCGACGGCCGCCGGTCGCTGACCTATCGGGAACTGGACCGCCGCACCAACCGGCTGGCCAACCTGCTGACGGGCGCGTTCGGCGTCCGGCCCGGCGACCGGGTCGCCGTGCTGCTGCAGAACCGGCTGGAGGTGCTGGAGTCGCTCGGCGCCTGCGCGAAGGCCCGTGCCGTCTATTGTGGACTGAACTTTCGCATGTCGCTCGGCGAGTACCAGGCCATCTTCGACAATGCCCGGCCGAAGGCGCTCATCACGCAGGCCGAGTTCGCCGAGACGGCGGCCGCGCTGGCCGAAGAGTTCGGCGTGCCGGTGATCGACGTCGACGACGCGTCCGAGCGCGGCTACGGCGCGCTGGCCTCGGCGGCCGACACGGCGCCGGCGAGCCTGCACCAGGGCACGCCCGACGACGACTTCTGCATCGTCTACACGAGCGGGACGACGGGTGCCCCCAAGGGAATCCTGTTCGACGCGCGCGCGGTCTCCCAGCACGCGATGGTCGCGGGCCTGGAGTACGGGATGACGTCCGAGTCGCGCTGGCTCACCACGATCCCGCACAACTCCAGTGTGCAGATCACCCTGGCGCCGTCGCTGTTCCTCGGGGGAGCCGTCGGCTTCCTCGACGGTCGAGGCTTCGACCCGGAACGGTTTGCGGCCGAGGCCACCGCGCAGCGGGCGACCCACACCTACCTCGTGCCGACCATGCTGTATCGCCTGCTGGAGGCGGGGCTCGACCGCTCGCGGCTGGCGACGCTGACCTCGATCGGGTACGGCGCGGCGCCGATCTCGCCGGACCGCGTGGTGGAGCTGGTCGGCCGGTTCGGGCCGGTGTTCAGCCAGCTGTACGGAATGGCCGAGGTGGCCTCGATCGCCACCATGCTGCGGCAGCCCGAGCACAAGCTGATCGGTGACGGCGACACGCACCTGGCCACCTCGTGTGGCCAGCCGTCCTACCTGGTGGACGTGCGCGTGGTCGACGACAACGGCAACGACGCCGGGCCGGGCGAGCGGGGCGAGGTGCTGTTCCACACCCCGTACGCGATGCGCGAGTACTACCGCGACCCCGAGCGCACCAGCGGCACCCTGGTGGACGGCTGGGTGCACTCGGGCGACATCGGCCAGTGGGACGAGCGCGGCTACCTGCACATCGTGGACCGCAAGAAGGACCTCATCATCCGCGGCGGCTACAACATCGCGCCGTCGGAGATCGAGAACGTCCTGTTCCGGCATCCCGCGGTGCTGGAGGCCGCCGTCGTCGGCCTTCCGGACGCCGAGTGGGGCGAGGCCGTCGTCGCCGCCGTCGCGCTGCGCGAGGGCCACACCCTCGACGCCGCCGCGGTACGGGAATGGTGCCGTGGCGAGGGCCTGCCGAGCATCAAGGTGCCCGAGCGATTGATCACTTTGGACACGCTGCCGAAGAACCCGGTCGGCAAGATCGCCAAGCGCGAGGTGGTGGCGCTGGCCACCCGGAAGGAGCGGCCATGAAACTCGGCATCGAGGGCCGGGTCGCGATCGTCACCGGTGCCAGCCGCGGGCTCGGCTGGGCCGCGGCCGAGGCACTGGTCGCCGAAGGGGTGTCGGTGCTGGCCGCGGCGCGGTCGGAGGCCGACCTGAAGGCGCTGCGCGAGTCGGCGCCGGACTCCATCGAGACCGCCGTGGTGGACATGACCCGCGCCGACGACGTCGCGGCGCTGGCCGATCGCGCGGTGGACACCTTCGGCAGGCTCGACATCGTCGTCAACAACGCGGGGATCGCGCCCGCGGGTGCCTTCGCCGACCAGCCGCAGGAGGTGTGGGACGAGGTGTTCGCCATCAACGTCAAGGCACCCGCCGTGCTCACCCGCGCCGCGGGCAGGCACCTGCTGGCACAGGGTTCCGGCAAGGTCGTCAACATCGCCAGCACCTCCGGGATCAACGGCAAGCCGAGCCTGGTCGCCTACTCCGCTTCCAAGGGCGCGGTACTGCAGTTCACGAAGGCGCTCGCCGCCGAGTGGGGCCGGTTCGGTGTGCAGGTCAACGCGATCGCCCCGGGTGCCTTCGAGACGCGGGCCCAGCGCGCGGTCATGGAGGACCCGGAGATCCTGCGCAGGCGGATCCGCAAGATCCCCGCGGGGCGGATGGGGCAGCCGCACGAGTTCGGCTCGCTCGTGACGTACCTGGCCTCGCCGTTGGCCGACTTCATCACCGGTTCGGTGCTGGTGACGGACGGCGGCGAGGTGAGCAAGCTGTGATCGTCGACTGTCACACGCACGTCTGGCCGGACGCCGTCGCGAAGCGGGCGCTGGCGGGATCGGTCCGGGACCTGCCGCGCCGGGGCGACGGCACGGTCGGCGACCTGGCGGCCTCGATGGACAAGGCGGGTGTGGACCGCGCCATCTGCCTCGGCATCGGCAACACGCCCCCGCAGGTGGACAAGGCCAACCGGTTCGCGGCCGGGCTCGATTCGAGCCGCTTCACCGGGTTCGGATCCGTCCATCCGGGACTGTCCGTCGAGGAGAACGTCGCCGGCCTGCGCGCGCACGGGCTGCGCGGGGTCAAGATCCATCCGATGTTCCAGCAGCTCGAGCTCGACGACCCGCGCCTGGGCGCGGTGCTCGACGCGTTGCAGGGCGAGTTCGCCGTCATTGTGCACGTCGGCGCGGCCGGGGAGGACCCGGGCAACAGGTGCACGCCGGAGATGCTGGCCCGGATCGTGCGCGAGTTCCCGCGGCTGGACCTGATCGCCTGCCACTTCGGCGGGTACCGCATGTTCGACCGCGCGCTGGAAGTGGTGTGCGGGCTGCCGGTCTACCTGGACACGTCGTGGCCTCCCGGCCTGGCGAGCCTGGACCCTGGCCGGGTGCGGGACCTCATCCGCCGCCACGGGGCGGACCGCGTGGTGTTCGCGTCCGACTGGCCGATGGCCGACCAGGGCGCCGAGGTCGAGGCGATCCGCGCACTGGGGCTCACCGAGGACGAGACCGATGCGGTGCTGGGCGGCAACGCCGCCGGACTGCTCGGGCTGGACAAGCAATAATCAACATATTATATTCACAGTTAGCAATCCGACCAAAGGTAGGCAGACCCCGAGCCGCAAGTAACCGTTGCTACGCGACCCGGATAGCCGTGACTGTGGTCGGATTGCTAACGAACAGCACCGTGTTGGTGAAAGGAGGCCCAGTGTCTCGTCATGTGGTGGACCGGCTGACCGACTTTCCGGCCGGGACGCGCCGGGTGGTCACAGTCGACGGAGTCGAGATCGCTGTGTTCAATGTGGACGGTGCGTTCCACGCGCTGCGGAACTCGTGCCCGCACCGAGGGGCACCGATGTGCACGCACGCGCCGACCGGCACGATGCTGGCCGACACGCCGCACGAGTACAGCTACGGTCTTGACGACCAGCTCGTCCGTTGTCCATGGCACGGCTACGAGTTCCGGCTTTCCGACGGTCGTTCCGTCGTCTCGCCCGACGTGAAGCTGCGGCTACGGGTCTACGACATCAAGGTCGAGCAGGACACCGTCGTCCTGTACACCTGAAGGTGAGGAAGGATCAATGAGGATCGAGGAGACAGTCGAGGTCGACGTGCCTGCCCACCGTGCGTGGGCCGTCGCGGGCGACTTCGGGAACCTGGCCGGCTGGGCGCCCGCGGTGGAGTCGTCCACAGTGGAAGGCGATACGCGCACCGCCGTCTTCGCCGGTGGTCTCGGCACGGCGCGGGAGCGCATCCGCAAGCGTGATGACGACGCTCGCTGGTACGAGTACGAGTACCTCGAGGGCCCGATGCCGCTGCGGAACTACGTTTCCAGGCTGTCGGTCGCCGAGCGCGGCGAGGGCAGCGTGGTGACGTGGTCGGCCGCGTTCGACGCACCCGGACCCGAGGCCGAACAGGAGCTCGGTTCCGCGGTGGCGGGAATGTACCGGCAGGCGCTGGACAACCTGCGTGAGGTTCTGTCCGCGCGCTGACGCCGCACTTACCAATCCGACCGAAGTAGCAGAAGGGGTCTTATGCCACGGGATGGGCAGGAGCTCGCCGGCCACTCCGACACGACCCCACGCCTTCAACTGCCGACGATGCCACCGAAGCGAGCGACCCTGATCGCGCAGCGCATCGTGCAGCAGATCCACGAAGGCAAGCTCTCCCAGGGCGATCCGCTGCCGCCCGAGAAGGACATGCTGGCGGCATACGGAGTCGGGCGGAACACCCTGCGCGAGGCGCTGCGCGTCCTTGAGCTGCAGGGAGTGATCACGATCAGGCCGGGACGGGGCGGCGGCCCCGTGGTCGCGATGCCGGATTCGCGGCACCTGGCCAGCACGCTGGCGCTGCTCATGCAGTTCGCCAGCACGCCGTTTCGCGCGATCGTGGAAACCCGCATGCACGTGGAACCGCTGACCGCGCAACTGTGCGCCGATCGTGCCGACGCGCGCGTGCTCAGGAAACTGCGCGAGTCGGTGGACCACATGGCCGAAAAACTGGACGACGCCGAGGTATTCCTCTACGAGAACCAGCGCTTTCACGAGCTGGTGGCACGTGGATCCGGCAACCCGCTGTTCAGCTACCTGCTCAACTCGCTGGACTGGATCACCGACGGGTCCGCGCTCGGCATCGAGTACCCGGAACGCTACCGCCGGGCGGTGCTGGAGGCGCACCAGCACGTGTGCAAGGCGATCGAGGCTCAGGACTCGGATCGCGCGCTGGAGGCCATGCGCCTGCACATGGTCGACACGCTCAAGTATTTCGAACGGAAGTACAACCCGGTGATGACCAAGGTCCTCACCTGGGAGATGTACGGCAGCTGAGCGGAGCTGCCGTCGGGGGGCAGAAATGTCCCGGACACATGTTGCCAATCCGACCAATTTGGTTCCCGGCCGACCTCATTGCCGCGGCCAGCCCGAGAGGAGCTCAAGTGAGTGACAAGGTGGAATCACTGTCCTTCGAACGAGACATGTTCAACGACTTCGACATCGAGTCGCCGGAGTTCAACGACCGGTTCGATGACGTACTGAATGCCATGGCCGACAAGTGCCCGATGGCACGCAGCGAGGTCGGGCACGGCTACTGGGTCATCAACCGTTACCAGGACGTCAAGAAGGCGGCGCAGGACTGGCGCACCTTCAGCTCGGCCAAGGGTTACCAGCTCAACCGGCCCGACGGGGCCCCGGTGATCCTGCCGGAGGAGTCCGATCCGCCGTACCACAACGACTGGCGTGCCGTCCTCAACCCGTATTTCTCGCCGGGCACCGTGGCCGGGTACGAGGCCGAGATCCGCTCGATGGCCAACGAACTGATCGACAAGTTCGTCGAGACCGGCAAATGCAACTTCGTCGCGGACTTCTCCTCCCAGCTGCCCGGCATGGTGTTCTTCAACTGCGTCATGGGCGTTCCGGTCGAGGACCTGCCTGAGCTGTTCGACGCCATCGACAAGGGCACGTTCGGTCCGCCGGCGGACCGGCCCGGCTACTTCGTCAAGGTCAACGACTACCTCAACGACTACCTCGAGCGGCGCAGTCAGGAACCGCCCCGCGGTGACGTCGTCGACCGCGTCGTCGAAGGGGTGGAGCGTGACGGCAAGCCGTGCTCGTGGGAGGACAAGGTCGCGATCGTGCTGGACCTGGTCTTCGGCGGCCTGGCGACCACGACGCACGTGATGACCGCGGCGATGCACTACCTGGCCACGCACGAGCAGGACCGCAAGGACCTGGCTTCGGACCTCGCACTGGTGAGTGTCGCCGTCGAGGAGTTCGTGCGGCTGTTCCCGCCGGTCGTCGCGCCTGCCCGGTATGTCACCAAGGACGTCGAGATCGGTGGCGTGCGGCTGCAGGCGGGCGACTGGGTCGCGCTGAACTACGCCGCGGCCTCGCGTGACCCCGCCGCGACGCCGAATCCCACCACTGTGGACCTGCGCCGCGAGCAGATCGTCCACTCCGCCTTCGGTGTCGGCGTGCACCGTTGCCTCGGCTCGCACCTCGCGCGGCTCGAACTCAAGGTGACGCTCGAGGAGTTCCTGCGCAGGATTCCCGAATTCGGCGTGCCCGCGGGACACAAGCCCAGCACCGAGACCGGTCAGCTGCGGACGATGACCTCGCTGGAGCTGACCTTCGACCCGGCAACCACAAGGAAGTGAGCTGACCCGTGAAACTGACTGTCGACGGATCCCTGTGCACCGGGCACGGCCGGTGCTACGCCCTCGCCCCGGAGGTCTTCTCGCCCGACGAGGAGGGCTACTCCGCGGTGCGTGACGCGCCTTTCGAGGTGGCGGACGCACACGCCGCGGTCGCCCGCCATGCCGCGGCGAGCTGCCCCGAGGGTGCCATCTCGGTGGCGGAGGACAGCTAGCGAACGACAAGTGGGGGCCACCGGATCCGGTGGCCCCCACTTGTCGTTCGCTAGCTGTCCTCCGCCACCGAGATGGCACCCTCGGGGCAGCTCGCC
>DASZUO010000114.1:0-42079 GCA_035547575.1 Amycolatopsis sp.
CGAGCTTGCCGTCGAGCCAGTCGGTCAGCGCGCTGAACACCAGCAGCGCGAGCGCCCAGCCGTCCTCCTCCGGGCCGAGCAGGAGCCAGAGGAAGACCGGGACACCCGCGAGCCGGAGCAGCGAGAGGATGTTCGGCACGGTGAGTGCCTGCCGGAGCAGCGAGGGCGGCGCCGTCTCGGACACCCCGTGTTCCGACACCCTGTGTGGACTCGGCTCGATCACGCACCAACCCTAGGCCGCCGGCCGGCGGGCGCGCGTGGAAGGCCGCCGCCGTCATGGCGGCGCCCCCGGGGGCTAGCGGTGGTAGCTCCAGCCGCGGCGGCGGAGGTCCGCGCCGGTGAGAGCGAGCGGGCGGCCACGCGTATCGGTGCCCATCCAGCGGGGGTTGCCGTGACCGGGCTCGAGGACATAGGGACGACCCTGGCTCCAGACCACGGTGCACGGGACCGCGGGAGGCTCGGCGGGGGTGACGGTGGAGGGGGACTGTGACGCGGTATCGCCGTCGGTTTCGGTGCTCATCACTCTCTGCTCGCTCGGTGGTGCCTGCACAGGGAACGTCGGCGCGCGGCGGGATTTCGTTAGCGGTCGGCGGGAAATTCACCCGCCCGTGGCTGTGCCCGACGCACCGTGATTGTCCACTATGGACAGCGGCGTGTCGCGGGCAGGCACGCGGGCGCGCCGGGGTAACCTCCTGCGGGAGTACACGTCGGAAGGACGAAGCGATGCGCGCGCCGTTGCTGCTCGCCGGGGCGAGCCTGGTGGTCTTGACCTGTGTGGCGGGATGTGCGCAGACGCGGCCTGCCGCGGCGCCGTCGTCCGCGCCCTCGTCCGCGCCCCCGGCCACGTCCGCGCCGGCACCGTCGCCGTCGGCGGTGCCACCGTCCTCCCCCGCCACCCCGCCGGTGTCCTCGAGCCGGAAGACCACCACGACGACCGCGAGCGAGGCGGCCCCCACCGGCGGTGACTGCGGCACCGTGCCCGCCGCGAGCGGCCTGACCCTGCAGGTGCTGGACAGCTCCTCGATGGGCGTCCCGTGCGCCGGGGCGACGCGACTGGTCGGTGAGTTCCAGCGGCAGATCGCGGGCAAGCAACCCGCCGGTTCCAACGAACCGGTGAGCGCGACCGTGGACGGCTGGCTCTGTGTGTCCGGCCCGCCCGCCGCGCAGGGCGGCACGAGTTGCAGCCTGGACCAGAAGACCGTGTTCGCTCGCGTCGCCTCGGAATGACCCGTTCCGGCAAGGACAATCGAATGAAGACGCTGATCATCCCGCTGACCGCGGGCGCGCTGGCACTCACCGCCTGCGGCGGCGGTCCCGCCCCGGCCGCGCCCGCGCCCGCCGCCCAGTCCGCGGCGCCCGTCTCCTGCGGCACCGTGCCCGCGACCCACGGCACACAGGCGAAAGTCCTGGTACGTCAGGGAAACGTGGACTGCGCGCAGGCCGGCGCGGTGGCGACGCGGTATTTCGCCCGGCTCACCGCGGCCGACCTGGCCAACCCAGACGGGGCGGGCCCGGTCGCACTCGACCCGTGGACCTGCGGCAGCGACCCGGGCGCACCGCTGACCGCGACCTGCTCGACCGAGGACGACCGCGAGATCGGCACCGTACCCGCGTGACGCGGACGGCCCGCCCCGCACCCCGATCGACAGGGCTGAATGTGACGTTCAGTCCCTTCCCTTGGCTGGGTGTCACATTCAGCCCCCTGGTCGATGCCGGCGTCAGGACTTCAGGCCGGGGAAGTCCTCCTCGCGGAACTCGCCCTCCGGGCGTTCCGGCCCCGACTGCTCCTTGCCGCGCAGTTCCACCCGGCGGATCTTGCCGGAGATCGTCTTCGGCAGCTCCGTGAACTGGAGCCGCCGAATGCGCTTGTACGGCGCCAGATGCTCGCGGCAGAACGCGAGGATGCTCTCCGCCGTGGCCGCGGTCGGCTCGTGGCCGGCCGCGAGCACCACGTAGGCCTTGGGCACGGCCAGCCGGATCGGGTCCGGCGAGGGCACGACGGCCGCCTCGGCGACGGCGTCGTGTTCGAGCAGCACGCTTTCCAGCTCGAAGGGCGAGATGCGGTAGTCCGACGCCTTGAACACGTCGTCGGTGCGCCCGACGTAGGTGATGTAGCCGTCCTCGTCGATCGAGCCCACGTCGCCGGTGTGGTAGACCCCGTTCTCGAACGCCCTGGCCGTGCGCTCGTCGTCGTCGGCGTACCCGACCATCAGGCCCACCGGACGATGTGCCAGGTCGAGGCAGATCTCGCCCTCGCTCGCGCGCTCGCCGGTGACCGGGTCGACCAGCACGACCGTGAACCCGGGCAGCGGCCGGCCCATCGACCCCGGCTTGACCGGCTGGCCGGGGGTGTTCGCGATCTGCACGCTGCTCTCGGTCTGCCCGAACCCGTCGCGGATCGTCACGCCCCAGGCGTTGCTCACCTGGTCGATGACCTCGGGGTTGAGCGGCTCTCCCGCGCCGACCACCTTGCGCGGCGGCGTCTTCAGCGCCGTGAGGTCCGCCTGGATCAGCATCCGCCACACGGTCGGCGGCGCGCAGAAGCTGGTGATGCCGCACCGGTCCATCTGCCCCATCAGCGCGACCGCGTCGAACCGGTCGTAGTTGTACAGGAACACGGTCGCCTCGGCGTTCCACGGCGCGAACACGTTGCTCCACGCGTGCTTCGCCCAGCCGGGCGAGGAGATGTTGAGGTGTACGTCGCCGGGTTCCAGCCCGATCCAGTACATAGTGGACAGATGGCCGACCGGATAGGAGATGTGCGTGTGCTGCACCAGTTTCGGCTTCGCGGTGGTGCCGGAGGTGAAGTACAGCAGCAGCGGGTCGGTCGCGGCGGTCGTGCCGCCCGGCGCGAGGTCCGCGGGCGCGGAGTACGCGTCGGCGAAGGTCAGCCAGCCCTGGGCCGGCTCGCCCACCGCGATGCGCGTGTAGTCGCCCGCCACATCGGCGAACTTCGGCGCGTCCGCCGAGCGCACCACGACATGCCGTGCCGCGCCGCGGTCGACCCTGTCCCGCAGGTCCTCCGGGCCGAGCAGGGTCGACGCGGGAATGATCACCGCGCCGAGCTTGATCGCGGCAAGGATGGTCTCCCACAGTTCGACCTGATTGCCCAGCATCAGGATCAGCCGGTCGCCACGCCGCACGCCGTGCCCGCGCAGCCAGTTGGCGACCTGGTCCGACCGCCGCGCCAGCTCGGGGAACGTCCACCGCCCCTCCGAGCCGTCCTCCTCGACGATCCACAGCGCGTAGCGCCCGGCGTTGGCCGGGTCCCGCGCGATCACGTCGAACCAGTCGAGCGCCCAGTTGAACTCGCTCAGCTGGGGCCAGGCGAAATCGCGGTACGCGGTCGAGTAGTCCTCGCGGTGTGCCAGCAGGTAGTCCCGCGCCCGGCGGAAGGCGTCGCTCACCTTTTATTCTCCTTTGAAGTCCGGCTTCCTGCGTTCCGTGAAGGCCTGGATGGCCTCGCTCAGGTCCTTGCTGGGCAGGAACGCGGCGTTCCAGGTCGAGACGTACCGTAGCCCGTCGGCGACCCTGCGCTCGGTGTTGAGCGACAGCACGTCCTTGACGCCCTCGAGCACGAGCGGCGGGTTGGCGGCCATCTCCTGCGCGAGCGACCGCGCCGCCGCCAGGGCCGCGTCCTGGTCCGGGTAGACGTCGTTGACCAGGCCGATCTTCTCGGCCCGCGCCGCGTCGATGTCCTTCCCGGTCAGCGCGAGCTCCCGCAGGTGGCCCTCGCCGATGATCCCGGCGAGCCGCTGCAGGCTGCCCAGGTCGGCGACGATCGCGACCCTGGCCTCGCGGACGCTGAACTTGGCGTCGGAGCTGGCCACGCGCACGTCCGCGGCGGCGATCACGTCCACCCCGCCGCCGACGCACCAGCCCGACACGGCGGCGACGACGGGCGTTCGGCAGTTCGCGACCGCCGACACGGCGTCCTGGAGCACCCGGACCTCCTTCATGAACGTCGTGCGCGGCCCGGCCAGCGCGTCGCCGGAGAGCAGCGGCGCCCAGCCGCCCATCATCGCGGGCAGGTCCAGGCCGTAGGAGAAGTTGCCGCCGCTCCCGGTCAGCACGATCGCGCGTACGTCCGGGTCGGCTTCGAGCGCCTCGAACACCAGCGGCAGTTCGCGCCAGAAGTCAGGGCCCATCGCGTTGCCCTTCGAGGGCCCGAGCAGGGTCACCTCCGCGATGCTCCCGGTGCGTTCCACTTTCAGGGCTACCAAGTCGGCGGTGTCACTCATACCTGTCATCTTGACTGATGCTCGTGGTTTGCTGGGCACATGGCCACCCGAGTTCTCGAGCTGGCGGGCTCCTTCACCTTCGAGGGGCACCGGCTGGCCTACACCGAGTACGGCGGGGGTGACCGGCCCGTCGTGCTGACGCACGGCATCATGTTCACCCGCCGGATGCACGCGCCGCTGGCCCGCAAGCTGGCCGCGGACGGGTTCCGGGTCATCACGCTCGACCTGCTCGGGCACGGCGAGTCCGACCGGCCCACCGAGTCGTGGCGGTACTCGATTCCGGCGTTCGGCGTGCAGGTGGTGGCGTTGCTCGATCATCTCGGAATCGACCGCGCGGTGCTCGGCGGGACGTCGCTGGGCGCGAACGTCGCGCTGGAGGTCGCGGTCGCCGCGCCGGGGCGGATGCGCGGCATGATCGTCGAGATGCCCGTGCTGGACAACGCGATCGTCGCCGGGCTGCTCACGTTCGCGCCGCTGCTGTTCGCCGCGCGGTTCCTGCCGCTGTCCGTGCAGGGCGTCGCGCAGGCCGCCAGCCTGGTCCCGCACGGCAGCCAGTGGGTGGACGTGATCACCGACACGCTCGAGCAGCGGCCCGCGGCGATGGCCGCCCTGCTGCACGGCGTCTTCTTCGGACGGATCGCGCCGCCGAAGGCCGTGCGCGGGCAGATCACGGTGCCCGCGCTGGTGATCGGCCACCAGCGCGACCCGATCCACCCCTTCGGCGACGCCGACACGCTCGCCGCGGATCTGCCGGATGCCGAGTTCATCCAGGCCCGCAACCCGGTCGAGCTGCGGGTCGACCCGCAGCGGCTGACCGAGGCGATCCTGGCGTTCGTCCGGCGGTGCTACCCGGCCTGATCCGGGGCGAGCGCCGCGACGGGGCCGAACACGGTGACCGCGGGCGGCCGCACGCCGGCGGCCTTCGCGTCGGCGGCCACCTTGTCCAAAGTGGACCGCAGCACGCGCTGGGTCGGCATCGTGCCGTCCTCGACGATGGCGACCGGCGTGCCGGCGGGGCGGCCCGCCTCGAGCAGGGCGTCGGCGAACTGGCCGAGGCGTTCGACGCCCATCATCAGCACGATGGTGCCGCGCAGCCTGCCCAGCGCGTTCCAGTCCACCAGAGACGCCTCGTGCCCTGGCGGCACGTGCCCGGACACGACCACGACCTCGTGCGCCACGCCGCGGTGCGTCACGGGCACGTCGGCGACGGCGGGCACGGCGAACGCGCTGGTGATGCCGGGGACCATCGTGACCGGGACACCGGCCTCGGCGCACGCGAGGACCTCCTCGAACCCGCGGCCGAACAGGTACGGGTCGCCGCCCTTGAGACGCACCACGAACTTGCCGGCCTTGGCGTTCTCGATGAGCGCGGCGTTGATGACGTCCTGGCTCGCGGCGCGGCCGTACGGGATCTTCGCCGCGTCGACGATCTCCACCTCGGCGGGCAGTTCGTCCAGCAGTTCGCGCGGCGCGAGCCGGTCCACCACCACGACATCGGCACGTGCGAGCAGCCGCCTGCCCTTGACCGTGATGAGCTCGGGGTCGCCGGGGCCACCGCCGACGAGCGCGACGCCGGGCAGCTCGCCGATCTCGGCGGTCGCGGCGCCGTCGGCCACCAGCCCGGTGTGCAGTGCCTCGATCAGGTTGTCGCGCACGGCGGCCGAACGCAGCGGCTCGCCGCCGGAGAGCACGCCGACGACCAGGCCCTCGTGCCTGCCCATCGCGGCGGTGACCGCGGTGCCCTCGATGCCGGCGTCGGCGCGCACGCAGAACACGCGGCGCCGCTCGGCCTCGGCACAGACCGCGGCGTTGACCTCGGGATCGTTCGTGCAGGCCAGCGCGTACCACGCGCCGTCGAGGTCGCCGTCGGTGTAGCGGCGTCGATGCCAGACCAGCTCGCCCGCGTCGGCCATCCCGTTCACGGCGGGCGTGGTGTGCGGGGAGATCAGCTCGACCGCGGCACCGGCACCGATCAGGCGCGGAAGACGGCGCTGCGCGACGGTGCCGCCGCCGACCAGGACGACGCGACGGCCGCGGAGGTCGAGGCCGACGAGGTAGTGGTCTTCGGGCATGCCTTAAGCATGACTGCCCATCCCACGCGGGCGCGCGGGAGGGTGTTCGCCAGGGATGCCGGTCACGCCAGCACCGACCGGCGCAGCAGCGGAATGCCCAGCACGACCAGGATTCCGGGGACGAGCGAGAAGCCCAGCAGGATCGCCGTCACCGCGCTGCCCGGCTGGGGTGCGAGGCCGTCCACCGACGGCACGTAGTCGCCGATGGTGAGCAGCAGGCCGAACACGCCGGGTCCGAGTGCGAGCCCCAGCGTCTCCGACGCTGTCCAGACGCCGGCCGCGATCCCGGCGCGGGTCTCGCCGGTGCGTTCCTCCTCCGCGCTGATCAGGTCCGGCAGGATCGCCAGCGGGAACACCTGGATGCCGGCATAGCCGACGCCCGCCAGCGCGACGAACACGAACGACACCGCGACCGGCAGCACCAGCGACGCGCACAGTCCCAGCGCACCGATCCCGAAGGCGATGCAGGCGAACCGGAAGCCCCACAGCTTGCCCCAGCGGGCGCCGATCCGGGGCCACAGCGGCATCGTCAGCAGGGCCGGGCCGACGAACCCCACGAACAGCGCCGTCTGCAGGCTCGCGTCGCCGAACACCTGCCGCGCCGCGTAGTTCACCCCGGCCAGCAGCGTGCCGAGACCGAGCGCCTGTACGAAGTAGACACCCAGCAGCCAGCGGAACGGCCGCCACTGCCGCACCGTCGCGATCAGCTCCCGCATGGTCACGGTGGTGGGCCGCAGCGAGCCGACGGGGGCGCCGCGGGTGCCGAGGACGACGCCGATCGTGCCGACCAGGATGACGAGTGCGATGACGACGCCCATCACGCGGTAGCCGGCGACGCCCCCGATGGCGTCGGTGATCGCCGGGGCGCCGCCGCCGGAGATGAGGATCGCGACGGCGAGCAGGCCGATCCGCCAACTGGTGATCCGCGTGCGCTCGTCGGGATCCTCGGTCAGTTCGGCAGGCAGTGCGTTGTAGGGCACCTGGAAGAGGCCATAAGCCGTGGCGCACAACAGGAACATGACCACGACGTAGGCCGCGTCGGCCGGCGTGGCGCCGAACCCGGGATGCGCGAAGATCGCCGCGAACAGCACGGCGACACCGATCCCGCCGAAGAGCAGGAACGGCCGCCGGCTGCCGCGCTTGGTGAGGCTCGCGTCGGACAGCCGGCCGGCGAACGGGTTGAAGACGACGTCCCACGCCTTGGGCACGAGCACGATGACACCGGCGACCGCGCCCGGCACTGCCATAGTGTCGGTCAGGTAGGGCAGCAGGAGCAGCCCGGGAACGGTGCCGAACGAGCCGGTGGTGAAGGACCCGAGGGAGTAGCCGAACCTCTTCGAAGCCGGAAGCGCGGCCATGATCCTCCTTCGCCCGCGACGATCTCGGGCGAATGCTTTCATCGCGGTCCGGCGGGCACATGACCGGGGCCACCGAACCAGACCGGCGCTTACCAGACGAGGTCGATGCGGTGCTGGCGGACGGGATACCCGGCCTTCGCGAAGGTGGCCCAGCCCGCGCGACTGGTGGCGAGTCGCCCACACCGGCGGCGGAGACGTTGTCGTGGTGCCCGAGCGTCGCGGCCACGGATACGCCTTCGATCTCCTGGCCGAGGCCACCCACCTGCTGGTGGTCGAACGCGCCGACCGCATCGTCGCGGGAACCGACGTCACCAACATCCCGATAGCGGCCACGGAACTCCAGGCGCGGGGACCGGGCGGCAGGCCACGGTCCGGCGTCCACCGGTAGCGGTAGCGTTCGGCCAGCAGCGTCATGCCCGCCGCCGGTGCCGCGCCGACGCGTGCCCGCGCCGCCCGCGAGACGGCCCGGTCGCCACGCCAGCGGGCGGGCAGCCGGAGGCTGTATTCCGCGCTCGTCGTCGCCGGGACCGCCCCACCACGCCGCGCGGGCGACCACCTTGCCGCCACGCATCGCGATCCATGTCCATTCGGGACGGCAATCGCCGCGGGAGGCGAAGTCCGGCATCGTCACCTGTGGCGGCACATACCGCCGATGCGGAGTGCCGACGACCGGTAACCGAGGTGCAGACCGGGCTTCACGACGTCATCCCCGCCATGTCGATCACGGTACGATGTGACCACACCTGTGGTCAATTGAGAGGCAGGGATGGCACGAACCTGGGGCGGCACCACGCTGGACGACCGCAGGGCCGCCCGCCGCGAGAAGCTGCTGACCGCGGGCCTGGACCTGCTGGGCACGGACGGCTCCGCGGCGGTGAGCGTCCGCGCGGTGTGCCGGCACGCCAGGCTCACCGAGCGTTACTTCTACGAGAACTTCGCCGACCGCGAGGAACTCGTCCTCGCCGTGTACGAGCACGTCGCCGCCGAGGCGCGGCAGGCGCTCATCGACGCGGTGCCGGACACGCGGGCCGACGCCGCCGTGCGCGCCGAGGCGGCCGTGAGCGCCTTCGTGGAACTGATGCTCGACGATCCGCGCAAGGGCCGCGTGCTGCTGCTCGCACCGATCACGGACCCGGCCCTGTCCGCGCGCGGCGTGGCGCTGCTGCCCGCGTTCGCGGCGCTGATCCGGGAACAACTGCCGGGCCGCCTCGACGACGCCGGCCGCGAGATGACCGCAGTCGGCCTCGTCGGCGCGCTGACGAACCTGTTCACCGCCTACCTCGGCGGCGCGCTGAAGGTCTCCCGCGACCGGCTGGTGTCGCACTGCGTCGCCTTGCTGGCCCGGGAGGGCGTCTAGGCCGTGCGCACTCTGCCGGAGGGCTTGCGCTAGGCGGTAATCTCTGCGGGACTGCGCAGGGTCCGCTCGCGAACACTCACCGCACGGGCCTGCCGCGCAGGCAGCCGACCGAGATCCAGGATGAAGGGATCGCACACGAGCGTGCGGAATCAGTGCCGGGTGTCACGTCGTGACGCGATCGGGTGGGCCCCGCTTTCCGGGCCACAGCCCTTACCCTGTGCCGCACGCTCCCTTAACAGCAGTGCGCGCAAGATGGCCCGCGCCAGGCGAAACGGAGGATGCCCGTGATCGGCCAGACCACCCAGGTCGACGACCTCAGGCTGGTGGCCGCACCGAGCGCGGTGAACTGCGCCGAGATGTTCGTGCGGTTCTCGCTGTCCGAGTGGTCGCTGCGCCCGCTGATCGCCGAGGCCACCCGGATCCTGACGCATCTCGTCGCCGCGTCCGTCGCCGGCGCGACGAAGAATGCCCCCCGTTTCCTCACCATCCGGCTGCGCCTGCACGGGGACGCGCTGGTCATCGAGCTCGACGACGACCGCCCCGGTGAGCCGCCCGAACTCCCTGGCGCGCAGATCAGCGCCGTGACCCTGCCCGGCGGCATGCGCAACATCTGGTCCGAGCTACCGCTGCCGACCGGCATGTCCGCGGCCGCGGTCCCGCTACCGCAACGCGGGAACCGCAATGTGAGCCGGCTGCCGACGCGCGCGGCGGAGCAGACGTCCGAGCAGCCGCGCGTCGACCCGGATTCCCAGATCCTGCAACGGGTTCTGCACGGCCTCAACCGCGCGAACGGACAGTTCTAGCCGCCGAACGGCACGGCCGCGGCCGTGTGCTGCCGCGGTATGGCGGCGCCCAGCAGCCCGCGGCGCGCCAGTTCCGGGCGCACACCCTCGCCGACCCAGTACGCCTCCTCCAGGCACGGGTAGCCGGACAGCACGAACTCCTCGATGCCGATCGCGTGGTACTCCTCGATGAGGTCCGCGATCTCGGCGTGGCTGCCGACCAGCGCCGTGCCCGCTCCCCCGCGCACCAGCCCGATCCCGGCCCACAGCCCGGGATGGATCTCCAGGCCGCGCACCCCGCCGGCGAGCGCGCCGCGGTGCAGGTCGACCATCCGCCGCTGGCCGACCGACTCGCTCGCGCCGAGGATCCGCTGGGCGTTGGCGACCTGCTCGGGGCTCAGCGCGTCCAGCAACTTCGCCGCCTCGGCCCAGGCTTCCCGCGAGGTGTCGCGGGCGATGGTGTGCAGCCGGATGCCGAACCGGACCTGCCGCCCTTCCCGCTGCGCCAGCTCCCGCACCACCGCGATCTTCTCCGCGCCCTGTGCGGGCGGTTCGCCCCAGGTCAGGTACACGTCGGCGTGCCGCGCCGCGACCCGCAGCGCCGCCGGCGACGAGCCGCCGAAGTAGACGCGGGGCACCGGATCCGGCGCGGCGAGAGTCGTCGCGCCCGCCACGCGCACGTGCGCGCCGTCGAAGTCGAACGGCTCACCGGACCAGATTCCCCGCACCACCGTGAGGAACTCGTCGGTGCGGGCGTAGCGCGCCTCGTGGTCGTGCCAGTCGCCGTAGCGTTGCTGCTCGACCGCGTCTCCCCCCGTGACGACGTTGAGCAGCAGCCGTCCCCGCGAGACACGCTGGTACGTGCCCGCCATCTGGGCCGCGAGTGTCGGCGACAGGACACCGGGCCGGAAGGCGACGAGGAACTTGATCCGCCGGGTCTCCCGCACCAGCGCGGCGGTCGTCAGCCACGCGTCCTCGCACCACGTGCCGGTCGGCGTGAGCATCCCCTCGAACCCCAGGTGCTCGGCGGCGCGCGCGATTTGGGCGAGGTAGTCGATGTCGGGCTCGCGCTGGGCGCCGGTGACCGCCTGCGCGGCGTGGAAGCGCTCCACGATCAGCCGCCCGTCGCCCGACGTCGGCAGGAACCAGTGCAGCGTCACGCCCATCGCGATCACCATCCTTTGTGGACAAATCAGTAGCCGGGACCAGTCGGCGCCAACCTCCCAGCGATCGCGAAACACGTCAATCGCCCAGGCCCCGCTCCCGCGATCTGGGATGCTTACGCGAGACCCCGGATCGCCCGCGCCGGCGGGCGGTCGCCGTCGATGACGGCCACCATCTCCAGCACCCGGCGGGTCTGGCGGACCTCGTGCACCCGGAAGACCTGCGCCCCGTCCCGCGCGGCCAGCGCCGTGGCGGCCAGCGTGCCGTCGAGCCGCTCCGCCAGGTCCACGCCCAGCGCCTCTCCGACGAAGTCCTTATTGGACAGGGCCATCAGCACCGGCCAGCCCGTGGCCGTCAGCTCTCGCGCGCGGCGGACCAGCGCGAGGCTGTGCCAGGTGTTCTTGCCGAAGTCGTGCGTCGGGTCGATCAGGATCCCGCCGCGCGGTACGCCGAGCGCGACCAGTTCTTCGGCGCGCGTGGTGGTCTCGTCGATGACTTCGCGCACCAGGTCCTCGTAGCGGACCCGGAACGGCCGGGTGCGCGGGACGGCCCCGCCGGTGTGCGAGCACACATAGCCCGCACCGAACTCGGCGGCCACCTCCGCCAGCTTCACGTCGGCGCCCGCCCACGTGTCGTTGATCAGGTCCGCGCCGGCCTCGCACGCGAGCCTGCCGACCTCGTAGCGCCAGGTGTCGACGCTGATCACCAGCCCGGCATGACGGCGGCGGATCTCCTCGACGAACGGCACGACGCGCCGGATCTCCTCGTCGACGTCGACGTCGGCGCCCGGACCGGCCTTCACCCCGCCGATGTCGACGATGTCCGCGCCCTCCTCGACGACCCGGTCGACCGTGGCCAGGGCCTTGTCGTCGGAGAACGTCGCGCCACGGTCGTAGAAGGAATCGGGCGTGCGGTTCACGATCGCCATCACCAGGGCCCGGTCCCGGACCACCGGGCGCCCCCGGAACTCGAGCTGTACAACTGTCACGCCACCATCATGCCTGTCGCGGCGACAGGCCATTACGGCCGTTATAGCCTATGTTCCGCTCAGGAGCTCCGAGGGGAGGTGCGCGGATGGCGACCCGACACGCTCATGCCGGACCGGCCGACACGCACAGCAGGGAACGATTCCTCCAGGCGGCGCTCAACGTGCTCGTCGAACGGGGCGCCGGGGGCCTGACCGTGCGTGGCCTGGCCGGCGCGGCCGGCAGTTCCACCATCGGCGTGTACACCAGGTTCGGTGGCCGGACCGGCGTGCTGGACGCGCTGTACGAACGCACCTTCGAGCTGCTGTCCGAGGAGCTGACCGGGTTGCCACCCGCGTCGGGCGAGGTGGTGCCGGACGTGCTCGCGTTCGCTGGCGTCTACCGCCGTTTCGCACTGGACAGCCCCGCCCGCTACGCGTTCATGTTCGAACGCGCCGTCCCGGGCTACGACCCGGACCCCGACCTTCGCAAACTCGCGCGGCGCACCTGCTACGACCTGCTCGCCGACCGCGTCGCGCCCGGCGTGCCCAGCGGCGCGAACGAGGACACCGCCGGGTATCTGGTGTGGACGATGATGCACGGCCTGGTGAGCACGGAACTGACGCACCGCGCCCGCACCCCGCCGCCCGACTGGTTCCTCACTCCCGGGAACGACTCCTACGACCGCGTCTTCCGCGACGGCATCACCGCGATCCTCGCCGGCCTGCCGCGCTGACCCGGAACCCGCGACACCCCGAACGCGCGCTGCCGACACGTAGAACGCTCGGCCGGAGAACTCCAGCCGAGCGTTCTACGTAAGGGAACTCAGGCTAGCCGGTACTCACGCACCACCGGAGAGCTTCTCGCGCAGCGCCGCGAGCTGCTCGTCGCTGGCGAGGGTGCCACCGGTGCTCTTCTGGCCAGGCTCGGCCGGGGCCGAGCTGTAGTTCTGCTCGCCACCCTCGACACCGGTCGCGGCGTCCGCCGCCGCGGCGGCGTCGGCCTCGGCGGCCTTCTGGACCTGGCGCATGTGGGCCTCGTAGCGCTCGTGGGCCTCGGCGTACTGCCGCTCCCACTCCTCACGCTGCTTGTCGAAGCCTTCCTGCCATTCCTGCGTGTCGGGGTCGAAGCCCTCGGGGTAGATGTAGTTGCCCGCCTCGTCGTACTCGGCGGCCATGCCGTACTGCGTCGGGTCGAACTCGGTGTCCGGAGAGACGCCCTCGTTGGCCTGCTTGAGCGACAGCGAGATACGACGACGCTCGAGGTCGATGTCGATGACCTTGACCAGCACCTCGCCGCCAACCTGGACGACCTGCTCCGGGATCTCGACGTGGCGCTCGGCCAGCTCCGAGATGTGCACCAGGCCCTCGATGCCCTCCTCGACGCGGACGAACGCGCCGAACGGGACGAGCTTGGTGACCTTGCCGGGCACGATCTGGCCGATCGCGTGCGTGCGGGCGAACTGGCGCCACGGGTCTTCCTGGGTGGCCTTCAGCGACAGGGACACGCGCTCGCGGTCCATGTCGACGTCGAGCACCTCGACCGTGACCTCCTGGCCGACCTCGACGACCTCGGACGGGTGGTCGATGTGCTTCCAGGACAGCTCCGAGACGTGCACCAGACCGTCGACGCCGCCGAGGTCCACGAACGCACCGAAGTTGACGATCGAGGAGACGACACCCTTGCGGACCTGGCCCTTGGCGAGCGCGTTGAGGAACTCGCTGCGGACCTCGGACTGGGTCTGCTCCAGGTAGGCACGGCGGGACAGGACCACGTTGTTGCGGTTCTTGTCCAGCTCGATGATCTTGGCCTCGAGCTCGCGGCCGACGTAGGGCTGCAGGTCGCGCACGCGGCGCATCTCGACCAGCGACGCCGGCAGGAAGCCGCGCAGGCCGATGTCGAGGATCAGGCCGCCCTTGACGACCTCGATGACGGTGCCCTTGACGGGCTCGTCCTTCTCCTTGAGCTCTTCGATGGTGCCCCAGGCGCGCTCGTACTGAGCCCGCTTCTTGGACAGGATGAGCCGGCCTTCCTTGTCCTCCTTCTGGAGAACGAGGGCCTCGACCTCGTCACCGACGCTGACAACCTCGCCGGGATCGACATCGTGCTTGATGCTCAGCTCACGCGAGGGGATGACACCCTCGGTCTTGTACCCGATGTCGAGCAGCACCTCATCGCGATCGACCTTGACGATGGTGCCTTCAACGATATCGCCGTCGTTGAAGTACTTGATCGTCTTGTCGATCGCGGCGAGGAAGTCTTCCTCCGACCCGATGTCGTTGATTGCGACCTGCTGGGCCTGAGCGGCCGTCGGGACGGTGGTGGTGTCGGTGGTCATTAGGTGGGTTGCTCCGGTAACGGCTTGGAATTAGGAGGTGTGCAGTTTGCCTGCGCCGCGGGAACGACGGCACATCACCAGCAATCGTTCCCGAGAACGGCCGCGAGCCTCACCGCCGACAGTGCGCGACCCGTAACCCGGCGCAGTCTCCACCAGGCGGAAGGTAGCGCGAACCCACTGCGCTAACGGTATCGTACGCGGCCGCGTGTACACGGCACAAACAGGGTCGCCAGTGCCAAACCCGGCACCGGCGTGGGAAACAATGCGGTCATGAGCTCGCAGGACCGCCACGCCCGCGCCGAGGAACGCCTCGGCACCGTCGGCATCGCCCACCGGCAGGTCGGCAAGGACGAGGCCACGCGGGCCAATCTGGCCTGGTGGGACGCCGACGCCGACGACTACCTGGCCGCGCACGGCGACTTCCTCGGCGACGCCGAGTTCGTCTGGTGCCCCGAGGGCCTGCGGGAACCGGACCTCGGCCTGCTCGGTGACGTGCGCGGGGCGCGGGTCGCCGAGATCGGCTGTGGCCAGGCCGCGTGCTCGCGCTGGCTGGCCGGTGCGGGTGCGTACCCGATCGGCCTGGATCTGTCCGGTGGAATGTTGCGACATGCGTTGAGTGTCAACGCGCGCACAGGTGTCGATATTCCGCTGATCCAGGCGAGTGCCGAGGATCTGCCGCTGGCGACCGGCAGCGTGGACGCGGCGTGCTCGGCGTTCGGCGCGATCCCGTTCGTGGGCTCGCTCGAGACCGTCTTCGCCGAGGTCCGCCGGGTGCTGCGCCCCGGCGGCCGGTGGGTGTTCGCCGTGACCCACCCGATGCGGTGGATCTTCAGCGACGATCCGGGCCCGAACGGGCTCACCGCGACCCAGCCGTACTTCGACCGCACGCCCTATGTCGAGATCGACGCCGAGGGCCGCGCCACCTATGTGGAGTACCACCGCACCCTCGGCGACTACATCCGCGCGTTCTCCGCGACCGGCCTCGTCCTCGACGATCTGGTCGAACCGGAGTGGCCGGAGGGCCACACCCGGCAGTGGGGACAGTGGAGTCCGTTGCGTGGCAAGCTGTTCCCCGGAACGGCGATCTTCGTGACGCACCGGGAGTAGTGATGACGGGCGAGGACCTGCTGGCCGCGCAGAAGGCGCGGTTCGCCGCCGTCGACCGGCTGATCCCGGCCCCGCACAGCATGCCGGACGGCGAGACGCTGACCGCGGCGACCGCCGCAGGCGAGCAGGTCACGGGCGTGCTGCAGACCCGCTGTCACGCGCCGGGCGCGCTCGACCTGCTGTGGTCGGCGCGCCGCGTGTGGCAGCTGTCCCCGTTCCCCGGCGGCACCGGCACCGACGGGATGGACGCGCTGCTGCGCGCGTGGCGACACCGGATGGACGCCGAGTCCCCGGACCCGGACTCCGCCTGCACGGTCACGTGGCCGAGCCGGGACGCGGCGGCGATCCGGGCGTTCCTCGACCACGGCATGGTGCCGATCTCGGTGCTCTCCGTGCGGCTCGCGGCGCCCCCGCCGCCGCCCGCTCCCCGCGACCTGGTGCTGCGCCGCGCCCATCTCGAGGACTTCGAGGAGGTGCTCGCGCTGAGCTGTGAGACCGCCGCGTACACGTCGCAGGTAGCGTTCCACGGGCGCCGGGACGTGCGAGACCTGCTCACCCCGCAGCTCGAGCGCAATCTCGCGGCGGGGGCGCCGATCTGGCTGGCGGAACTCGACGGGGTCGCCGTCGCGGCCGCCGACTGCGGCTGGATCGAGTCGACGCCCGGCTCCTGGGCCGCGGAACTGCTGCCGCCGGGTCGCTGGGGATACGTCAACAGCGTCGCGACCCGGCCCGAGGCGCGCGGTCGCGGCATCGGGCAGGCGCTGATGGCGGCGGTGCACCGCGACTTCCACGCGCTCGGCGCGACGGGCACCTACCTCTACTACAACCCGCCGAACCCGTTGTCGTCGGTGTTCTGGCCCCGGCAGGGCTACCGTCCACTGTGGACGTTCTGGGAGGTGCAGCCCGCGTCCGCGTTGCGCTGACCAGGCTCAGCGCACCAGCGGCCGCGACTGCCCCACCTGATGCAACGACGGCGCGCGTCCCTCCACCGCGCGGCGCACCGCGTCCAGGACCCCGTCGGTGATCTCGGCGTGCGACAGCGGCCGGTTACCTTGCTCCGAGACCGCGCCGACCAGCACGAGCTGCGTCGGGTGCGCGACCAGGAGCGGTTCCGGCTGCACCGGCAGGCCACCGGTTCCGCGCACCTCGACGACCGGCGCCCGCGGTGCGAGCAGGTGCTCGGCAGCACCCAGTACCGACCGCCGGTACTGCTCGTGCACCCACGCCACCAGCAGATCCGCCGGCCCGCCCAGCGCCGGCTCCGCCTTGCCTGCCAGTTCGCGCGGGCGGTCCCAGCCGGCCTGCACCCAGATCGCGCGGCCCGTGTCGTCGCGGGAACCGTTGCCGCCGCCCTCCCGGCGATGGCCGCGCGGCCGCAGCGCGCGTAGCGCCGCAAGTCCGTGTTTCGGCTCGTAGAGGGCGACGGGGTGGTAGCGCCGGCTCGGCAACACCACGTGCCAGCCGGCGCGCACCAGTTCCTCCGCGACTCCGGCGAGCATGCCAGTACCCGCCAGGATGAGCGCCCGCCTGCCCGTCATGGCCCCACGCTACCGCCGCGTCAATCCCCCGGCAGGAGGCAAACGCGGACTTCTCGCGCCCGCAACAACCTCGAAAAGCAGCCGCAACACGGTGGGATAGTTTCTAACCCCAGTCCTTGCTCAGGTCCAGGTCGATCTTGCGCTCGGTGAGGCTGAACCAGTTGCCCGAGTCGTCACGGAACAGCGCCTCGACCCCGTAGGGCCGCTCCGCCGGCTCGCTGACGAATGTCACGCCGCGTGCGGAGAGCTCCTCGTAGGTCTTGCGGCAGTCGTCTGTGGTGAGCACGCCGAGACCGAACGAGCCCTTCGCGATCAGCTCCCGGAGCTGTTTGTTGGTCTCGGGGTCGTGTTGCGGCGCGCCGACCGGCATCAGCACGAACTCGAGGTCCGGCTGGTCCGGCGGGCCCACGGTCAGCCAGCGGAAGTCCCCGACGCTCACCTCCTGGCGCACCTCGAAGCCGAGCTTGTCGGTGTAGAACGCCTTCGCGGAATCCTGGTCCAGCACGTACACGTTGATGTGCGACAGTCTCTTGATCATCGTCTGCTCCCCTGTTCGGTGACGGTACGCGGCCACGTTAACCGGGCGAGCGGGCGTGGGGCTTATCCAAAAGTGCTGGGCCGGGTCCACATCATCAGATAGCAGCCGGGCACCGGTGGCGGCGGATGCTTGGCGCGGTACCGGGTGGGCGAGACGCCGGCCAGCTCGGTGAAGCGGCGGCTGAACGTGCCGAGGCTCGTGAACCCCACGGCCATGCACACCTCGGTGACCGTGAGGTTCGCGGCACGCAGCAGGTCCTGCGCCCGTTCGATCCGCCGCCGCGTCAGGTACGCCTTCGGCGTCTCCCCGTAGGCCGCCGCGAACGAGCGGATGAAGTGGTAGCGCGACCAGCCGGCGATGGCGGCGAGCCGCTCGATGTCGAGCGGCTCCGCGTAGTGCGCGTCCATCCAGTCCTTGGCGCGGCGCAGATGCGCGACCGCGAGCACGGCTAGTGCGCCGCCTCGTTCCAGGATCGGCCGAAGCCGACCGAGACCTCCAGCGGCACGGCGAGCTCGTACGCGGCGCCCATTTCCTTGCGCACCAACGCCTCCACGGCGTCGTGCTCGCCGTCGGCGACTTCCAGCACCAGTTCGTCGTGCACCTGGAGCAGCAGCCTGCTGGTCAGGCGCTCCTGTTTCAGCGCTCGCTGCACGCCCAGCATCGCGACCTTGATGATGTCCGCGGCGCTGCCCTGGATGGGGGCGTTGAGCGCCATCCGCTCGGCCATCTCGCGGCGCTGCCGGTTGTCGCTGGTGAGGTCCGGCAGGTAGCGGCGCCGGCCGAAGATCGTCTCGGTGTACCCGATCTTGGCCGCCTCGGCGACGAGGTTACGCAGGTAGTCCCGCACCCCGCCGAACCGCTCGAAGTAGTCGTCCATCAGCCCGCGCGCCTCCTCGGTGGAGATGCGCAGCTGGTTGGACAGCCCGTACGCCGACAGCCCGTAGGCCAGGCCGTAGTTCATCGCCTTGATCTTCGCCCGCTGCGCGCCGCTGACCTCCGAGGGCTCGCACCCGAACACCTTCGCCGCGGTGGCGGCATGGAAGTCGAAGCCCGACTGGAACGCCTCGATCAGCGCCGCGTCCTCGGACAGGTGCGCCATGATCCGCATCTCGATCTGGCTGTAATCCGCGGTCATCAGCTCGGCGTATCCCGCGCCGACCACGAACGCGTCACGGATGCGGCGGCCCTCGTCGGTGCGGATGGGGATGTTCTGCAGGTTCGGGTCCACAGAGGACAGCCGCCCGGTGGCCGCGATGGTCTGGTGCAGCGTCGTGTGGATGCGCCCGTCGGCGGCGATCGACTTGATCAGCCCCTCGACCGTGATGCGCAGCCGGGTGGCGTCCCGGTGTTCGAGCAGATGCGCCAGGAACGGGTGCTCGGTCTTCTCGAACAGCGTCTGCAACGCGTCCGCGTCCGTGGTGTAGCCGGTCTTGGTGCGCTTGGTCTTGGGCATCTGCAGTTCGTCGAACAGCACGACCTGCAGCTGCTTGGGCGAGCCGAGGTTGATCTGCTTGCCGATGACGGCGAACGCTTCCTGCTCGGCCTGCCGGACCCGGCTCGCGTAGTGCGCCTCCAGCGTGCTCAGCTGCTCGACGTCGACCGCGACCCCCGCGGCCTCCAGCTCGGTGATGACCTCCAGCAGCGGCAGCTCCATCTCCGCGAGCAGCCGCGTGCCGCCGATTTCGCCCAGCTCGCCGGCCAGCGCCTCGGCCAGCTCGGCGATCGCCCGTGCGCGGACCAGCTCGGCCTCGACGAGCTTGCCCTGCCCGCCGTCGCCGTCGAGCAGCGACAGTTGTCCGTCACCCTCGTCGCTGTCGGCCCGCAGTTGCCGGTGCAGGTAGCGCAAGACCAGGTCGTCCAGTTCGAACGAGCGCTGGCCCGGCCGCACCAGGTACGCCGCGAGCTCGGTGTCCATGGCCAGCCCCGCCACCGTCCATCCGCGCGCGAGCAGTGCGTGCAGCGGGACCTTCAGCGCATGCCCGGCCTTGGGCATCGTCGGGTCGGACAGCCAGTGCCCGAACGCCTTGTCGTCCTCGGCGTCCAGTGTGGACAGATCGAGGTAGCCACCCTCGCCGTCCGGGGCGGCGAGGGCGATCGACAGCGCATCGGCCGCGACCGAGGCGCCCGTGGTGCGAAAGGCCAGGCCCATCGGCTTGCCCGGTGCGGCGTGCGCGGCCAACCACGCGGCCACTCCCCCGGTGGGGATCGCGGCACCGGTGACCTCGAACCCTTCGTCGGCCTCCGGTTCCGCGCTGGACAGCGTGGCGAACAGCCGGTCCCGCAGCACGCGGAACTCCAGCTCGTCGAACAGCCGGTGCACGGCGTCGCGGTCCCACGGGCGCAGCGCCAGGTCGCCGGGGGTGACCTCCAGCGGCAGGTCACGCACGAGCTCGGTCAGCCGCCGGTTGAGCATCACCGCGTCGAGGTTGGCGCGCAACGCGTCCCCGACCTTGCCCTTGACCTCGTCGACGCGGTCGATCAGCTCCCCCAGCGAACCGAACTGCTGGATCCACTTGGTGGCGGTCTTCTCCCCCACGCCAGGGATGCCGGGCAGGTTGTCGGACGGGTCGCCGCGCAGCGCCGCGAAATCGGGGTACTGCGCCGGGCTCAGGCCGTACTTGCCTGCCACCGCGGCCGGGTCGAAGCGGGTCAGGTCCGAGACGCCCTTGCGCGGGTAGAGCACCGTGACCGTGTCCCCCACCAGCTGCAACGCGTCCCGGTCGCCGGTACAGATCAGCACCTCGTAGCCCTCGCCGACCGCCTGCGTGGTGAGCGTGGCGATGATGTCGTCGGCCTCGTAGTTCTCCTTCGTCAGCACCGGGATGCCGAGGACGCCCAGCACGTCCTCGACGAGGGTGACCTGCCCCTTGAACTCGTCCGGGGTGGTGGAGCGCGTGGCCTTGTACGCGGCGTAGGTCTGCGAGCGGAACGTCTGCCGCGACAGGTCGAACGCCACCGCCAGGTGCGTGGGCTGCTCGTCGCGGAGCAGGTTGATGAGCATCGAGGTGAAGCCGAAGACCGCGTTGGTGACCTGCCCCGTAGAGGTACGGAAGTTGTCCGCCGGGATGGCGTAGAAGGCGCGGTAGGCCATCGAATGGCCGTCGATCAGCAACAGCTTGGGCCGTTCCTCGGTGGCCGCGGCTGTGGTGTTCGCTACTGATTGGTTCTCGCTGGGGGTCACGGGAGCGAGTCTAGGGTGAAGGTGTGACAGCCTTGCTCGTCGTATCGCATTAGGAGCCGCGCGTGACCGAAGACCTGTCGGAAGACTCCCTCGCCCGATTCGCGCGGATCGACCCCGCCATCGCCCACCAGCAGCTCAACACCAAGATGGGGCTCACGATCGTCGAGGCGAGCGCGGAGCGGGTGGTCGGCATCATGCCGGTGGACGGCAACCGCCAGCCGTACGGACTGCTGCACGGCGGCGCGAACGCCGTGCTGGCCGAGACACTCGGCTCGGCGATCGCGGCGCTCAACGCGGGCCCTGACAAGCTGACGCTGGGCTTCGAGCTGTCCTGCACGCACCACCGCAGCATCCGGGAGGGCATCGTGACGGGTACGGCCGTGCCCGTGCATGTGGGCCGCGGCACCATCACGGCCGAGATCGTGCTGACCGACGAGTCCGGCCGCCGCACCTGCACCGCGCGGCTGAGCTGCGTCGTCCGGGACCGCCCGGCAGCCTAGCCGGGCGAGACGACGGGCAGCCCGAGCCCTGCCGCAGCGGTGACCATCCGCTTGTCGTAGGTCACGAGTGCCGTCAAGGCGGAGCGAACCGCATGCGCGCTGGCCAGGTGGATGGCGTCGAGACTGCGCAGCTGAGAATCGCCGATGACCTCGGCGGCCGGCGCGGCGTCGTCCATGCTCAATAGCACGACACCGGAGAGGATCTCCTGTGCTCTGGCGAGGCGGTCGGCCGCGTTTCGCGTGACAGCGCGCAGCAACTCGATTCGCAGCAGGGGCGACGACACGCGCGCGAAACCGGCGCGGTCGTTGACCCACGTCTCCAGTGCCGGTGTCTCAGCCTCGGGCAAAACCAGTTTCACCGCGGCTGAGGTGTCGAGGTAGATCATCAGTATCGTTCGTCGTCTCGCATGTCGGCGAGCACGTCCGTGAGCCGGGTATCACCATCCGCCGCCGTACGGGGTGGTGTGGGCTGAACGGCTCCCGGCATTGCCGCAGGGATCGCTCTCCCCTGCTCGATCAGCTCGTCCAGCAACGGCACTCCCGTACGCGGCGCAATCGGCACTATCCGGGCAATCGGCCTGCCGTACTCGCTCACCTCCACCGACTCGCCTGCCTTGATGCGTTCGAGCACCCGCGCGGTCTGCTGGTTCAGCTCGCTGACGGTCACCTGGGTCATGTCCTTATTCTACTACCAACTACTACACGCTCAGGCCACGCCGAGGTAGGCCTCCTTGATGGAGTCGTCCGCGAGCAGTTCGGTGCCCGTGCCGGACCGGGTGATCCGGCCGGTCTCGAGCACATAGGCGCGGTGCGCGCGGGACAGCGCCTGCTGTGCGTTCTGCTCGACCAACAGGATCGTCGTCCCCTGCTGGTTGATCTCGGTGACGATCCGGAAGATCTGCGCGATGTACTGGGGCGCGAGCCCCATCGACGGCTCGTCCAGCAGCATCAGCCTCGGCTTGGCCATCAGCGCGCGCCCGATCGCCAGCATCTGCTGCTCGCCGCCGGAGAGGGTGCCGCCCGGCTGGGTGCGGCGCTCGCGCAGCCGCGGGAACAGTTCGAAGACCCGGTCGAGGTCGTTCTGCATGGCCTTGCGGTCCTTACGGGCGTAGCCGCCCATGTCCAGGTTCTCCGCCACGGACATGCCAGGGAACACCCCGCGGCCCTCGGGCACCTGGGAAATACCGCGCACCACACGCAGGTCGGCCCGCAGGCGCGTGATGTCCTCGCCCGCGAACGTGATCGTTCCCGCCGACAGCGGGCGGATTCCCGAGATGGCGCGCATCGTGGTGGACTTGCCCGCCCCGTTGGCCCCGATCAGCGCGACGATCTCGCCTTCGCCGACGCTGATGGCAAGTTCCGACACCGCCTGGATCCGGCCATAGTGGACGGACACACCGGACAGCTCAAGCAGCGTCATCGTCAGGCACCCCCAGATATGCCGCGATCACGGCGGGATTCTCGCGGATCTCCGCCGGCAGCCCCTCGGCGATCTTCTTGCCGAACTCGAGCACCACGATCCGGTCGGTCACACCCATCACCAGCCGCATGTCGTGCTCGATCAGCAAAACCGTGTAGCCGTCGGAACGGATCTTGCGGATCAGCTCCATCAGCTGTTCCTTCTCCGCCGGGTTGAAGCCCGCCGCTGGCTCGTCCAGGCAGAGCAGCTTCGGCTCGGTCGCCAGCGCCCGCGCGATCTCCAGTCGCCGCTGGTAGCCGTAGGGCAGGTTCTTCGCCTTGTCCGCGGCGCGGTCGGCGATCCCGACGAACTCCAGCAGCGCCATCGCGCGCTCGGTACCCGCCTTCTCCTCGCCGTAGTGCCGCGGCAGCCGCAGCAGCGCCCCGAGCACGCTCGTCTTGTGCCGGGCATCGGTGCCCACCACCACGTTCTCCAGCGCGGTCATCTCGCCGAACAGCCGGATGTTCTGGAACGTGCGGGCGATGCCGCGCCGCGTGATGTTGTGCTTGGCGGCGCGGCCGAGTGGCCTGCCCTCCAGCAGCACCCGGCCCGAGGTGGGCCGGTACACGCCGGTCATCGCGTTGAAGCAGGTGGTCTTGCCGGCGCCGTTCGGGCCGATCAGGCCGAGGATCTCGCCGCGCCGGATACCGAACGACACGGAGTCGAGCGCGGTCAGCCCGCCGAAGCGCACGGTGACCTCGTGCACCTCCAGCAAGGTCTCGCCCACCTCGACGGCCACGTCACGGTCGGCCGCGACCGCCTCCGCCACCTCGGCGAAATGGCGGGCGCGCTCCTCCTCCGACATCTGCTCGATCTCGACGACGATGCCGCCCTCGGGGACCTTCTCCGGTGGAGTCGTCATGCGGGCCTGCCCTCCTCCCCGCTCGGTGCCACCGAACTCTCGCTGCTGATCTGCTCGCCCCGGCCGATCAGCCGCTGGTAGGCCTGGCGCCCGCGGGAGAGCAGCCGCTGCCGGGCACCGAGCAGGCCCTGCGGCCGGAAGATCATCAGCACCACGAGGAACAGGCCGAAGATCAGGTACTTGCGGTCGCTGAGGTTGGTGAACCGGTCGGGAATGTAGGACACGATGAAGGCGCCCACCATCACGCCGACCTTGTTGCCCGAGCCGCCGAGGATCACCGCGGCGAGGTAGAGCACCGAGAACGCGACCGAGAAGTTCTGGTTGTTCATGAACCCGGTCTGCCCGGCCACCAGCGCGCCCGACAGGCCGCCGATCGCCGCGCCGATCGCGAACGCCCACAGCTTGAACTTGAACGTGGGCACCCCCATCAGCTCGGCGGCGTCCTCGTCCTCGCGGATCGCGACCCACGCCCGGCCGACCCGGCTGCGTTCCAGGTTCCCGACGAACAGCAGCAGGATGATTATCAGGGTGACGACCAGCCAGTACCACGGCGTGCCGTTGTTGGCGGCGAAGATCGGGCTCCCGTCCGCCTTCGTGCCCGGCGGGTGCCCGACGGCCTGGAAACCCACCTGGCCCTTGAGATCCGGCACGATCGTGGCGAGCAGACGGACGATCTCGCCGAAGCCGAGCGTGACGATCGCCAGATAGTCGCCGCGCAACCGCAGCGTGGGCAACCCGAGAAGCACCCCGGCGAGCATCGTGACCACCATCGCCAGCGGCAGCGTCGCCAGGTAGGGCAGCTTGTGCAGCATCGAGTCCTTGCTGGTGAGCAAGGCCGCCACATAGGCGCCGACCGCGAAGAACCCGACGTAGCCGAGGTCGAGCAGGCCAGCCTGACCGACCACGACGTTCAGCCCGATGGCCACCATGGCGAGTTCGGCCGCGTGCACCATCGCGATCGGGAAGTTGGTGTACGGCTCGGTGGTCAGCAGCGGCGGGTTGAGCACCGGCAGGAAGTAGATCAGCACCACGATCGGGACCAGCGCCGCCCACTGCTGGGGCCGGGGCAGGTTGTTCCACCACTCGCCGAGGCGGCCGGCACGGCGCGGACGGGCCGCTTGAGACGTCGTCATGCCCTGGCCTTTCCGAGAGACTCGCCGAGTATGCCGGTCGGCCGGAACATCAGCACCACGACCAGGACCACGAACGCGATCACGTCGGACCACTGCGCGTTGCCCAGCAGGGTCTGGCCGTAGTTGCCGACGACCCCGATCAGCAGTCCGCCGAGCACGGCGCCGCGGATGTTGCCGATGCCGCCGAGCACCGCCGCGGCGAACGCCTTGATGCCGAGCACGAACCCGCCGTTGAACACGACGCCCGAGGGCACCTTCATCACGTAGAACAAGGCCGCCGCGCCGGCCAGAATGCCGCCGAGAAGGAACGTCAGCAGGATGACGCGTTCCTTGTTGACACCCATCAGCGTGGCGGTGTCCGGGTCCTGCGCCACCGCGCGCACGCCGCGGCCGAAGCGGGTGCGGTTGACGAACATGTCGGTGAGCACCATCAGCACGATCGCCGCGACCACGATGACCAGTTGCTGGTCGGTGATCGTGGCGCCGAACACCTCGAACACCGGCGTCGGGACGAACATGATCACCGCGGGCTCGGCGCTCGCGCCGCGCCAGATGAAGAACAGGTACTGGATGGTGAACGACATCCCGATCGCGGTGATCAGGAACGCCAGCCGGGGTGCGCCGCGGTTGCGCAGCGGCCGGTACGCCACCCGCTCCAGCACCACCGCGATGACGCCGGACGCGAGCATCGCGGCGAGCATGGCCACGATGAGGTCGGCGATCAGCGCGCCCGCGCCGAGGCCTGGCGGTGAGCCGCTGAAACCCAGTCCGGTCAGGGTGAACACCAGCGCGTAGGCGCCCGTGATGAACACCTCGGAGTGTGCGAAGTTGATGAGCTGGAGCACGCCGTAGACGAGCGTGTAGCCGATGGCGATGAGCGCGTAGATCGCGCCGAAGGTCAACCCGTTGAAGGTGTTGTCCCAGAACTGCTGACGGAAGCTGTCGACGTCGAAGGTGATCCAGGAGCTGTCCGCGAGAAAAGCCAGTTGATGCACGCCCTACGCCCTGCGTTCGTTGTTGTATAGACCGGGCACGCCGCTTGCGGCGGCGTGCCCGGTCGCCGGTCCACCGGCCCGATCCCGTCCGGGATCAGGAGATGGTGCCGATGTAGACGATCTTGCCGTTCTGCACCTTGTAGCCGTACACCGTGGACGTCTTCAGCTCACCGGTGGGGTCCCACACGAAGCGCTTGGACAGGCCGTCGGCGTTGTAGTTCTTGATGTAGTTCAGCATCGACGCCCGGTCCTTGATGCCGGAGTCGATGGCTCGCAGCATGATGGTCGCCGAGTCGTAGCCCTCCAGCGAGTAGGTGCCCGGCGCGCTGCCGGCCAGGGCCTGGTATGCCTTGGCGAAGTCCGGCACCAGCTCACCCGGCACGCAGGGGCAGGTGAAGACGGCGTTGCCCGACGCGGAGCCGGCCTGCTGGATGAACTTGTCGTCCTTCACCCCGTCCGGGCCGACGAACGTGCCCTTGAAGCCGGAGTTGGCCAGCTGCTGGTCCAGCGGGGCACCTTCGGCGTAGTAGCCGGAGTAGAAGATCGCGTCCGGCTTGGCGTTGTTGATCTTGGTGACGGTCGCGGAGAAGTCGCGCTGGCCGGTGGTCACCTTGTCCTGGCAGCCCGAGGCCTTGTCGCCGAGGACGCCGTTGATCGCGTTCGCCAGGCCGATGCCGTAGTCCGAGTCGTCCTGGACCACGCACACCTTGCTCGCCTTGAGCTTGCCGGTGATGAACTGCGCCGCCGCCGGGCCCTGCACCGCGTCGTTGCCCAGTGCCCGGAAGAACGTCGTCCAGCCGTTCTGGGTCAGGCCTGGGTTGGTCGCCGACGGGGTGATGTGCGCCAGGCCGGTCTGCTGGAAGATGCCGCCGGTGGCCTTGGACTCGCCCGAGAACGGCAGGCCGATCACGCCGAGGATGTCAGCCTCGTTGGTGACCTGGGTGACGATGCCGGTGGCCTTCGTCGGGTCGCCCTCGGTGTCGAACTTCTTGAGCGTGACCTGGCAGCCGGGGTTGGCCTGGTTGTGCTGGTTCACCGCAAGCTGCACACCGTTGACGATGTTGAGGCCGAGCTGGGCGTTCGCGCCCGTCTCCGCACCGGCGTAGGCGATGGTCGCGCCGGCGCAGGTCGCCTTGCCGTCGCCCGCGGGCAGTACAGCGTCGGCGGGTACCGGCACCTCGGACACGACCGGCAGGTCCGCCGCACTGGCGGTCCCGCCCGACGAGGATGAGTTGTTGTTCGCGGCGCACCCACCGATCACCAGTGACGCGACCGCCACCGCCGTGATCGCACGCGCAACACGCACTCCGGACACCCGTACCTCCATTGCCGGAGCAGTGAGCCGGTAGCCCACCACTCGTGCTGACTTTGTGTAGGCGAGCAACCTAACGGCCAGTACGCCGAACGGATAGGCGGACGCGACTGTCGTATCCCTATTGTGACGGTGGTCACAAACTTTTATGCGCTGTTAACACCCGGCTGTCCGAATGTCACAACCGGGTGTTAACAGACTGTAGGCCGCGTCAGGTGCGTTGGCCGATACTTTCGACCACGGCCTCCGCGACGGCCTTCATCGTGGTGCGCCGGTCCATGGCGGTCCGCTGGATCCAGCGGAACGCGTCCGGCTCGGTCAGGCCCTGCTGCGTCATCAGCAGGCCCTTCGCACGGTCGATGACCTTGCGTGTCTCGAGCCGGTCGGTCAGCCCGGCGACCTCGGCCTCGAGGGCCTGCAGCTCGGAGAACCGGCTGATGGCGAGCTCGATGGCCGGGACGAGGTCGCGCTTGGCGAACGGCTTGACGAGATAGGCCATGGTGCCCGCCTCGCGGGCGCGCTCGACCAGGTCCCGCTGGCTGAACGCGGTCAGGATCACGACTGGCGCGATCCGGTCGCCAGTGATCTTCGACGCCGCCTCGATGCCGTCCAGCTTGGGCATCTTGACGTCGAGGATCACCAGGTCGGGCTTGAGCTCGGCAGCGAGCTTGATGGCTTCTTCGCCGTCACCCGCCTCGCCCACGACCTGGTATCCCTCCTCGCGCAACATCTCGACGAGGTCAAGCCGGATCAATGCTTCGTCTTCGGCGACGAGCACCCGACGCTGTGGCTCGGTGGCGACACCGTTGGCCTCGGCAGCCCCTTCGGTCACCGGGGTCCTCCTGCGTGCTCGACGGAATGGGAAAAGCGGTATACCGCTGGGGTCGAGCCTACCGGGACCGATCCAGCGCGCGAGATGGTGTTCACCACGTGGCGTACCGGCGTGGTCGCGTGTAAGAACCGGTCACGCAGGGCTACCCCCGCTGCTCGGGACGGTGGTGGCGCGCGTAGAGTCTGCCGCAGCCCGCCCCCGTAGCCCAACTGGCAGAGGCAACGGATTCAAAACCCGTCCAGTGTGAGTTCGAATCTCACCGGGGGCACCCCTCGCGACCTGGCCGGATCGGGCCTCACCTGCGCAAACACGGTTCGGCACCGATCTTGACCTGTCCGGCCCTGTCCAGCCACGGCCAGCCGTCTCAAGGCGTTCGCGGTCTATTCGCGGTCTCGCCCGAGGGCTGAGCCAGGGCCCTCTCGATGCGCTCACGCGCGCTGGCCTCCTGCCCTGCCAGGACCTTGGCGTAGATCCGGTGCAAGACGGCTACCGAGTACCCGGCCCGCTCGGCTACTTGAGTGGAAGGCATGCCAGTGGCGAGCCAGGTGGACACGCACGCGTGCCGAAGGTCATACGGCCGCTTGCCGAGCGGCGACTTGTATTCGGACTCGGTGAGCGCTGCCTTTCGCGCCTTGTCCCAGACTCGGCCGATCGTGGATTCCGCCAGATCTCCGCCCGTCAGATTCCGGAACAGCCGGCCGCCGCGGAGAGTGGACGTTCCTCGACCGGACCCAACAACACCCGGTGGGCGCCGCGCCCGCGGTTGGCCTGGCCCTGGCCGTGATTCCACCACCAGTGCGCGCCGGAGTCGGCCAGATCCAGGTTCACCTCAACGGCCAGAGCGTCCCCGACATCGACCTGTCCCTGTGCGCCGTCGACCACCGCGCAGTCATCGAACAGCTCCGCGTTGACGACGACCACCGCCGCCACGGCCTTGTACGTCTCCTAATCGTCGCCGCGCGCCGGGCTACGACTGGTCCACCACCTCTGTGACGAGCCGGGAAGCACGAGCCTTCTGGGCCGCTGTGGGCGAACCTGCGGAAGTTGGCGAACCCAAGTGGTGCACGCACATGCGTATCGCGGCCAGCGAGGCACCTTGATGCCTGCCTGGTGTGGCCGCCTCGAAGTGGCGTTGAGGGCCAACCTTCAACGCGACCACGCTGGCGCGCCGTCGCGGCGAACCGCATTGGTATCGAGAGGTAGCGGCGGGCGACTAGCGCGCGCATCGCCGTCCGGTTGCCTTGGTGTCCCTGGCTGGCCGCGGAGACTCGAAGTCGCGGCGGCGACCATGCGGAGTCGCCGCCGCCGAAAACGGTGTTCAGGCCAGCTCGGGCACCCGCAGGTGCGCCATGGCCAGTTCGAACTCGCGCACCTGCAGCACATCCACGTGCGCGTCCCGGGTGATCCTCTGGCGCATCTCTTCGGTCTGCTCCCGGGTCAGCGTCATCGAGTCCATGCTGTCGTACGCCACCGAGCCGACGCCCGCGCCCGTGGCCCGGTCGACCATGAGACTGGCGCTGCAGAAGCCCTGGGTCTGCTCCATGGCGGGCAGCGAAACCATCTTGAACGTGTCGATCGCGTGGTCGAGATTCGCCGGGTCGGTCTGCGTCCACACGGCCCGCACGCAGGCGCCGTCGGCGGAGAGATGGTCGCGGTGCAACACGGCTATCTCCCACTCGTCCACCTGCGCGGTGGTCGCGCCCAACCGCTGTGCGGCCGTGTCACGCAGGCTGCGCACCCGTTCGGCGCTGGCGAGCATGGCGTCCGCCGACCGCCAGGCGGTGGTCACGATGCACATGCCGGACTCGCGGTCGCACATGCAGGATATGCCGGTGAAGCCGTCGATGTTCTCCAGCGCGGGCAACACGGTTTCCCTGATGTGCCGCAGCCCGCCGTCGATGTCGGCTGGTCTGGCCTGGATCGTTGTAGAGCGCGCGTGCACGATCCACCTCCTCGAACGTCGCCGGAGCACCCCGATGGTGCCACCAGTCGACTCCCACCATCCCCCTGGTCATCGGGCCTCGCAAATCGATCGGAGCCCCGATGACCAGCGAAAACCAACCTTTGCCTCAGGTTGGGAGCTGCCAACATCTTTCAGGGCGCCAACGGCGAGCTCACCAGTCTTGGCCACAAGTTGGGACACGGAGGCACTACCCCAGGTCGACACGATTGGCAGCCGGCAGCACCGCCGGGGACACCGCCACTCTCTGACCGGACGACACCACATTCGGGGCAAGTTGAAACGTCTGAGACGCGGCCCGGTCGTTTCACACCGAAGGCTTCACCGTACGGATCCAGCCTCGGGCTCACCCCCTGTCCGAAGGGTCCCGCCCACATCGCCACCCTGCAATCCCGTGCGCAACGCGGCCGGACAGTGGTCTCCCCTATATGCCCCCGAGTAACCGGTGTTGGGTGCGCGATGAAAGTCGGCGGGCCCGCCCGATCCGACGTAGACCAGCCTGCCTCGACTCCAGAACAGCCGCCCATCCTGGTGTGGAAATTGTCGCCGGAATACGTTCCAGGGCCACGAGATCCTCGCCGCAGTGCACACCGCCGAGGGCCGCGGCCGGTTCCTCAACAGCGTCCAGCCATCCGCACGGTGTCTCCGTGCTGGCCAGCCGATGATGATCGGCACTTATTCAGCTGGCAGTGCGGCGGCGGCGGGCGCGCTGACGACAGGTGGGACCGCAGTAGCGGGGTGGTCGCCCGGTCGCCCGGATACGCAGCCGGGCGCCACATTCCCCGCAATATCCCACGCCGCGGGTGGCGGTTTCGTGACGCCCCAGTACGGGCACGTCACGGAACGCGACGTCTTTCGTGACGGCTGGGATGGCCAATCCGTCCAGTAGCAGCCGCACCAGCCGTATGCCGCGTGCCCGGTCCCGGTGGGCCGCACGCATCGCGGCGCCGCCGACGGCCAGCGCGGCCAGATCGTCGGACCGCACATCGGCGCGTATCGCACCAGCCTGTTTCGCGTTGCGCAGCAAGCGATCCAGCGCCTCGTTGAACCGTTGCACCGCGGCAGCCAAGGTGGCACGCGGCCAGCTCCGGTCGGCGGTGAGCGCCTCGCATACGGGCTGGCGGCCCGCCGACTTCTCGATCACTTCGAGCAGGAAGCCGAACAGCGCCTCACCGGGCGCGGCATGGGCGGCCCACCGATCGCCGGCAGCGACCAGACCCTCGACGTGTTCGGCGAGCACCGCCTCGACCAGGATCTCTTTGCTCGGGAAGTGCCGATAGACGGTCCCGGCGCCGACCCCGGCGCGCTGCGCGATCCGACCGAGTGACACCTCCAACCCCTCCTCGGCGAACACGCGCCCCGCAGTGCGCAACACCGTCTCCCGGTTGCGCCGGGCATCGGCGCGCGCGGCAGCGGGTGCTAATGCCGATGCTGCTGTCATGTCACGTAATCCTTGTCGGTGCCATGTAAACGGGTGAAGCATTCCGGATCGCCAGTATTCGCCATCTCCGGAACGGACGCCATGACCACTGTGACACCGACCGATCCCAACCACCCCATCGTCGTCACCGGCGCCACCGGCAAGCAGGGCGGCGCCACCGCACGGCGGCTACTTGCCGCGGGGCTGTCGGTGCGAGCCCTGGTGCGCGACACGACGGCACCCGCCGCTACTGCGCTGGCCGCCGCCGGTGCCCAGCTCGTACACGGCGACTTCGACGATCCGGCGAGCCTGCCGCCCGCGCTCGACGGCGCCGCCGCCCTGTTCGGCATACCGCCCGTAGCCTTCGGACCGACCGGATCCGAAACGGATCTCGAACTGGCCCGCGGCAGGGTGCTGATCGACGCGGCGGCTGCGGCGGGCATCGAGCAGGTGGTGTTCAGCACCGTCGCCTCGGCATCGGGGGCATCCAAGGGCTCGGCTGGGAAAGCGCTGATCGAACAGTACCTGCACGATCACATCGCGCTGCCCACCGTGCTGCGTCCGGTCCGATTCATGACCAATTATCTCGGCGTGGGGCCGGTCGGCATCGACGGCATTTCCGACGGCGTGCACCGGCACCTGTTCCCGCCGCACGAGCCCATGCAGATCATCGCACTGGAGGACATCGCCGAATTCGCCGCGCTCGCGTTCGCCGATCCAGCCCGGTTCGCCGGACGAACCCTGGAACTGGCCGGTGACCAACCGACCCCGGTCGAGGCCGCCGCCGCGATCACCGAGGCCACCGGCATTCCGATCCGGTACGAGCAGCTCACCGACGACGAGACCGCCGCGATCAGCCCAGAAGTCACCGAGACGAAGAAACGCTGGCAGGCCGGTCACCGCTGGCACGCCGACATCGAGGCGCTGCGCGTCATCCACCCCGGACTGCGCACCCTCACGGACTGGCTCACCGAATCCGGCGCCGCGGCCATCCGTGCCAACCTCAGCACGCCCTGACCTCAACACCAATGGCTGCATGCCGATGCGCCCACGCTCCAATTCGGACGGTCCCCCGGCCGGCATAGCTGGACCTGCCGGCGGGACCGATTCCTTTCCGGCTCGTGCGGGGTCTATCCGTCATGACCACAACGACAAGAGACCCCAATCGCGCACTGTGGGAAGCGCGGGCGCGCGGTGAGCAGACCCCGGCCTGGGAGACTCTGGCCACGGAACCGGGTGGCGTTGAGACCGAGGCGGTGGACGCACCGGCCGGACTGTGGCTCCGGCCGCGGGGTGCCCCGGTCGGGCCGGTGATCCTGGCGATCCATGGGGGCGGCTTCGTGAGCGGGTCGGCAGCCACTCATCGCCGGATGTTCGGCCACCTGGCGCGGGCCGCCGGGGTGCGCACCTTCGCCGTCGAGTACGGCCTCGTGCCCGAGCACGTGTTCCCCAGTCAGCTCGACACCGTGATGGCGGCCTACCGGTGGCTGCTTGGCAGCGCAGCCGGTCCGATAGGCGTGGTCGGCGACTCGTGCGGTGCGACGCTGGCGGTCGGGCTCGCGGTACGCGTGCGGGAGGAAGATCTGCCGATGCCGGTGTCGTTGGTGCTGCTGTCGGCATGGACCGATCTCGACGCCGACGGCACCTCGTACGACGCGGGCAGCGACCCGTTCTTCACCCGTGAGCGGGTTCGCGGGCTGGCGGCCAGCTACCTGGCCGGGGCGGACCCGCATGACCCGCTGGCGACACCGGTGCACGCCGATCTGCGTGGGCTGCCGCCGACGTATCTTCAGGCCGGTGCAGAGGAGGCGCTGCTGGACGACAGCAGACGGCTGGCTCGGCGGATGCGGGACGCCGGTATCGAGGTGCCTCTCGACGAGTTCCCGGACCAAGTCCATACGTTCCAGATGGCGGCGGGTCGCACGACCGTGGCCGACGAGGCGGTCAAGGAGGCGGGATCGTGGCTGCGGTCGGCACTGATCCGGTGACGGATTACGAGCGGGCGGCGGCCCCGCTGCGCGGCGAGCTGCTGGCGCACAGCTATCGGATGCTCGGGTCCTGGCATGAGGCCGAGGACGCGGTCCAGGAGACCTACCTGCGCGGCTGGCGCGCCTGGGGCGACTTCCAGGAACGGTCCTCGGTGCGGACGTGGCTGCACCGCATCGCGACCAACGTGTGCCTCAACGCCGCCCGGGATCGTGGCCGGCGTGCCCTGCCATCGGGTATCGGCGCGCCCACCGAAGACCTGGACGGGCGGCCGGACGTGCTGCCGCCGGAGACGTGGATCGAACCGTTCCCCGGCGACCGCGCCGACCTGCGGCTGGCGTTGATCGCCGCGATGCAGACGCTGCCCCCCGCCCAGCGGGCCGTGCTGCTGCTCCGTGACGTGCTGGCGTTCCCCGCCGCCGAGGTCGGCGAGATAATGGACATGCCCGTCACCGCCGTGAAGAGCAGCCTGCAACGTGCCCGTGCCCGGCTGGCCGACATCGATGTCGATCCCGACGACGTCGTCGAGCCCAGCTCCCCGCAAGCGCGGCGGCTGCTCGACGCGTACGTGACCGCGTTCGAGACGGCGAACGTCGATGCCCTGACCGCTGTGCTCCGTGCGGATGCCACGCTGGAGCTGCTGCCGGACCGAGCGTGGTTCGCAGGCATGGCCGCCTGTTCCCGGGTATTCGCGGCAGCGGTAGGTCGCCCTGGCGACTGGCGGATGGACCGCGTGATCGTCAACGGCCAGCCCGGGGCCGCCGCCTACCTGCACGGGCAGCCGTTCGGCGTCGCGGTGCTCGACGTTCGCCAGGACGCCATCGCCGGCGTGACCGTATTCGGCGACCCCGCGCTCGTCGGACGCTTCACGGCCAGCGCTTCGAGCTAGCCGCTAGACCTTCCAGCTCAGGGACAGGCTGTCCAGGCCCCACACACCACCGCCGTGTTCCATGGGCTGTCCGACGACCTCGTACTCGGGAATGGCCTTGTGCCATTCCTCGAGCAGGACGACGAGCTCCTGCCGCGCGAGGTGCGATCCGAGGCAGCGATGCGGGCCGCCACCGAACGAAAGGTGCCGGGTCACCTCCCGGTCGAGATCCACTTCGCGGGCATTCGGGTAGGCGTTCTCGTCCCGGCCCGACGCCGACAGCGGGAACGTGGCCATGTCACCGGCCTTGACCTGGTAACCATGGAAGTCGCCGTCCCGGGTGGCCTTGCGGGCGGTCTGCACGATCGGATAGGCCCGCAGCATTTCCTCGACCGCATGCTGGATCACGTCCGGGTCCCGCACGAGACGCTCCCGGTGCTCCGGGTGCTTCGCGAGGTGGTAGAGCGCGTACGACGACTGGCTCGCGACCGTGTCCAGCCCCGCCATGAACAACAGCAGCAGGCAGTTGAGCACATCGGTGTCACTGGCCGGCTTCCCGTCGATCTCCCAGCGCACCGCGGCACTGACGATGTCGTCGGCGGCCGGGTCCTGTGCGGCCCGCCGCTCGGCGACCAGCCCGGCGAAGTACTCCGTCACCTTCTGCATCCCGCCGAGCCGGATCGAACCGTCGGGATCGCTCTCGTTGGTCTGGTGGAGGATCATGTCCTCCCATTCCATGAACTGGGCCAGCTTCTCCTGCGGCATTCCCATGATCCGCAGGAAGATCGTCGACGGGAACACCCGCGCGAAGTCACGGACGAAATCGCACTCGCCCTTGCCGCGCAGGCCCGCGATGATGTCCGCCGCGAGCCGGTGCTGCTCCTCCTTCATCGACTTGGTCCGTCCCGGAGAGAAGTACCCGCCGAGCAACTTGCGCCACTTCGTGTGCTGCGGTGGGTCCAGCATGATCGGAATCCACTTGTACGGCGGGTCCGGCTCGGTCGGGACGATCACCGAGCTCGACCACAGGTCCGGGTTCTGCAGGCCGTCGAGGATCACGGACTGGTCGGTGAAGATCCAGTACCCGCCCGCCTCCTCGGTACGCGCGATCGGACGCGCCTGGTCCTGGTATCCGTCCATGCGAGCGAACAACGTGCCGACCGGCGCCGAAGGCGGTGCCATCACGTAGTCCACGATCGGGCAGCTCCGGGGTGTTTGCTGTGTCTCGGTCATACTCAATTCCTCGCTCTCGAAGAGTAGGTAGACCCTGCTCAGAAAGTGGGTTGCTGCGGCCGGTGCTTGACATAGGCGCCGGCGTCCACGCGAAGCTGCATGCCGGTGACGTACCGGGACTCGTCGGAGACCAGGAAGAGTGCGGCGGCCGCGATGTCGCCGGGCTCGACGAACCCGACGGGCATCGCGTTCATCGCCGGGAACGCGAGGAGTGCGTCGTCGCGCGTGGGGTTCTCCAGGTCGGGACGGAACTGGCGGTACATGATGTCGCTGTTGAGCATCGACGTGTTGCAGTTCGTCGGGTGGATCGCGTTCGCGCGAATCTGGCGGGGCGCGAGCACGACGGCCAGGTCGTTCACGAACGAGGCCACGGAGCGCTTCGCGAACGAATAGCCGAGCCCGCCTGCCCCTGTCGCGGGGTTGTCGGTGGCTCCCGCCATCAGCCCGGCGACCGACCCGGTCGCCACGATCGAGCCGCCGTCGGCCAGAAACGGCAGCGCGGCGTCGACGGCGTTCACGACGCCGTTGAAGTCGACGCTCACCGCGTCGACGAAGGCCTGCGCGTCCGACGTGCCGAGTGGGCAGATGCCCGCCTGCGCCACCACAGCGTCGAGCCGGCCGCCGACTTCGCCGACGGCGCTTTTCACCGCGTCCTGCAGCTGCACGCGATCGCGCACGTCCGCCTGGCGTACGACGATCCTGCGGCCCAGCTTCTCGATGAGCGCGGCGGTCTCGTCCAGATCCGAGCGGGTGGCCATCGCGTAGTCGTTGGTCGCGATGTTCTCGCAGATGTCGACCCCGACGATGTCCGCTCCCTCTTCGGCCAGCCGGAGGGCGTGTGCCCGGCCCTGGCCCCGAGCGGCACCGGTGATCAGGACGACCTTTCCGTCAACACGTCCCATGCGGGTTCCCTTCCTCGTTGAACGGCACCTCGGCTCCGCGACGAGCCGTTTTTACGCATCTACATTATCTAAACGCACAGGTTCAGATGCTGCCAGACGATAGTCGGTTTCCACCACGATCTCGACCCCTGAAGCGACCGGTCCTGGGAAAGAATTGGGTAAACTGAATATCGACGTAGCGTCTGCGGGGTCCCGGCACCAGGCATTCAGTGAACTGATCGTCGTTTGCGGCTAGGCTCGGTTCATGACCGACGCGATTCCAGGAATGGTCGAGAACCCGGCCACGCAGACGCCGCCGCGCCTGCCGGGCTCCGTGCGCAGGACGACCGGACTCGACATCACTCGCCCGGAAGGTCTGCGCAGCCCGCTTCTCGTGGTACGCGCGGTCGCCAGGGATCTGGTGACCCCGGCAGCGCGGCCAGGACGCGTCGCGGCGTCGGCGAGCGTGACGGCGGAGGTCGATCTCGGCGCGGGCGCCCGGCTGCGCATGCTCGAGACCGAGCCCGCCCGCCCCGCACTCGCCGCGCTGTCCGGGCGTGGCGTGACGGGGGGTTTCCGGGCGGCCGCCGCCGAAATCCTGGACGCGAGCGACGCCGGCACCCCGCTCGCGGCCCTGCTGGACGACCTGCCGGTCGCCGTGCTGATCTCGGGCTACGCGCCCGCGCTGGCGGCGGCCACGTCAACGGATGCCGCGATCACGATGCGGGAGCGGGCCGGCGCCCCGAAGCGCGACATCTGCTCGGGATGGCGAAGCGGCGGCGTGATGATGTCCGCAATCGACCGCGGGCACCCCATCCCGCTGCGCCGCGGCCCCCAGGCACCCGTCCTGACCTCGCCGGACGACCCGCTCGGCTGGCATGCCGAGGCCACCGGCCTCCCGCCGCTCACCCTTCGCCGGCGTCGCCGGATCGACGTGCTGCCCGCCGCGGGAGCAGCCGACGGCGGGACGATCGACGCGATGTTCCGCGACACCTACGTGGGCGAGGACGGGATGGAGACCGTCGTCCACGAGTACGCCCTGCATGCCGAGTTCGGCCCCGACGGGCATCACGAGACACCGGTCATCCGGCGCATAGCGGCGCAGCCGCGGGTGTTGCCATGGCCGGAATGCCCGGTCGCCGCGGCCAGCGCCGACCGGCTGACAGGCCAGCCCGTGGCCGGGCTGAGCCGGTGGGTGCGACGCGAACTCACCGGCACGTCGACGTGTACCCACCTCAACGACCTCCTCCGCTCGCTGTCGGGAGTCCCCGCGATGCTCGCGGAGATGGACCGGCGGCCGGAATGAGCACATCGAGCCCGCCCTACCCGGACCTGCTCGATGTCCTCGAAGTCGTGCCGGGCGGCGTGGACACCTTCACCGCCAGCAGCCCGCCCGGCACCACGGGGCGGCTCTTCGGCGGGCAGCTCGTGGCGCAGGCCCTGCGCGCCGCCTGCCTGACCGCTCCGCCTGGCTGCCGCCCGTACCAGCTCCACGCGCAGTTCCTCCGTGCCGGGCGGCCGCACGAACCGCTCACCCTGCGCGTGTCGAGGCCACGCGACGGGCGCGCGTTCGCCAACCGTCGCGTGGAGGTGGAGCAGTACGGAAAACCGCTCCTCGCGCTACTGGCGTCGTTCCACGTCGGCGAGCCAGGTGACGACTGGCAACCGCCCCACGACACCGGGCCCCATCCGGATTCCCTGCCCCACTGGCCCTCGCCCCTGCACGACGCCGTGGCATTGCAGCCGTTCGAAATCCGGCCGGCCTGCCCGCCGGACGCCACCGGGAAGCCGGCGCTGCACCCGCTCTGGATCCGGACCAGGAAGCCTGTGTCCGAGGACGCGACCGTGCACGCGTGTGTGCAGGCATTCGTCAGCGACGCCGGGCTCGCGTTGAGCGGCCGCTGGCACCGTGCGGAACCGCAGGCGTTCACGACGACGAGCCTGGACCACACCGTGTGGTTCCACCGGCCGGCGCGAACCTCGGACTGGCTGCTGCTCTCGACCACGGCACTGTCGGTCGCGGAGGGCCGCTGCCTCGTGCACGGCACCATGCACACCCCCGGGGGAACGCTGGTGGCCAGCATCGCCCAGGTGGCGCTGGTCCGCCCGCTCGCCGCTTGACCGCGAGGTCCGTACCGGTGCCAGTCGCGGCACCGGGTTCGAGCGGATGGTTCAGGCCCTGCGGCTGCTGCCGCGGGTCGAGGCCCGTTCAGGCACCGTCCTCGCCACGTGCGCCGACGAGGCCGAGCGCGAACTCGCTGTACTGCCACACGACCTCGTCCTCGCTGAGCTCCCCGTCCTCCCGGTACCACGCGGACAGGCCCATGCCGAGGTCGAGGATCGCGTATGACGCCAGGCGCACCGACGTGACGCGGAAGAGACCGGCCGCCACACCGGCCTCGATCAGCTCACGGAAACACGCCTCGTACTCCGCCCGGAGCGCGAGCACGCCGGCGCGATGCGGTTCGACCAGGCTGCGGATCTCCCGGTTGCCGACGAACGCCTCGCGCCGGTGGCGGGCGTGGTAGCGCACATGCGCCTCGGTCGCGCGACGAAGGCGCACGACCGGATCGTCCGTGGTGCCGACCGCGGCGCGGTGCGCCGCGAGCAGACCGTTCATGGTGGCGGTCATGATCTCGGCCAGCAGGTCCTGTTTGGACGCCACGTGCTTGTACAGGCTCGGACCGCGGATGCCGAGTGTCGCGGCGATGTCCCCCATGGTCGTCGCCTGGTATCCGCGCTCGGTGAACAGCTCGAGCGCGGCGGCACGGATCTCCTCGGCGCGGGCCACGTCACCTCGAATCACTGGGGCTAACTACGCGTAGCCGCTTTCGCTGGATACTGGGGACCGTACCACGCCTTACTTGCAGACAAGGGCTAACAACCATTAGCTTTGGGGCACACGCGAACCGAAGGAGGTCAGGTGGCCATCGATTTCACGCCGGAGCCGCACGTCGGCGAGCTGGCGCAGCGGACGGCGGACTTCGTCCGGGAAGTGGTGCTGCCGATCGAGGAACGGCACCGCGGTGTCGCCACCGGCGAGGACGTCCGGGCGGAACTGCAGCAGGCCGCGAAGGCGGCCGGGGTGTTCGCGCCTCACGTCGACGCCCGCTACGGCGGGCACGGCCTCGACATGCGCGGCCGGGCCGCCGTGTTCGAGGAGGCCGGGTACTGCCTGCTCGGTCCGCTGGCCCTCAACATCGCGGCCCCCGACGAGGGCAACATGCACATGCTCGAAGCCGTGGCCACACCGGAACAGCAGGAACGCTACCTGCGCCCGCTGGCGACGGGCGAGATCCGGTCGTGCTTCGCGATGACCGAACCCGCACCGGGCGCGGGCTCGGACCCCAGCGCGCTGGCCACCCGCGCCGAGCGCCGTGACGGCGACTGGGTGATCAACGGGCGCAAGTGGTTCATCACCGGCGCGGACGGTGCCGGGTTCGCCATCTGCATGGCCCGCACGTCGGGCGAGCCCGGCACCGGCGGCGGCGCCACCATGTTCCTCGTCGACGCCGACAACCCCGGCATGAAGGTGGTGCGGCACATCGACACGCTGGACGAGAGTCTCTACGGCGGGCACATCGAGCTGGTCTTCGAGGACTGCCGCGTTCCCGGCGAGGCGGTGCTCGGCGAGGTCGACGAGGGGTTCCGCTACGCGCAGGTCCGGCTGGGGCCCGCCCGGATGACGCACTGCATGCGCTGGCTGGGCGTGGCCAGGCACGCCCAGGACATCGCCGTCGGCCGCGCGAAGGAGCGTGAGCTGTTCGGCAGCAGGCTCGCCGAGCTGGGCATGGTCCAGCAGATGATCGCCGACAACGAGATCGACATCGCGGCGTCGAGGGGCCTGATACTGCAGGCGTGCTGGGAGCTCGACCAGGGACGGTCGGCGTCCCAGGCCACCTCGGTCGCCAAGACGTTCTGCGCCGAGGCGGTGTGGCGGGTCGTCGACCGCGCACTGCAGATCTGCGGTTCGCTCGGCGTGTCGGGCGACATCCTGCTCAGCCGGTTCCTGCGCGAGGTCCGGCCGTTCCGTATCTACGACGGCCCGTCGGAGACGCACCGGTGGGCCATCGCCCGCCGCGCCGTCCGGCAGCACGGCAAGGCGGACGCCCGGTGAGCGCGCCGGTGGACGGGCTCGATCTCCCCGCACTGGAACGGTTCTTCGCCGAACAGGTGCCGGGCTTCGGCGGCACACTGACCGCGGACCTGGTGCAGGGTGGCCGCTCCAACCTCACGTTCCTGCTCTCCGACGGGCGCACCCGCTGGGTGCTGCGGCGGCCGCCGCTGGGCGGGCTCACCCCCTCGGCACACGACATGAAGCGGGAGTACCGGGTCGTGTCGGCGCTCGCCGGCAGCGGCGTGCCGGTGGCCGGCGCGGTCGCCTATGACGACCAGGCCGTGCTCGGCGTGCCGTTCGCGGTCGTCGAGTACGTCCATGGCCAGGTCATCCGGACCGAGGAGCAGCTGCATGCGCTGCCCCAGGCCGACATCGACCGCTGTGCCTACGCGCTGGTCGACGTGCTGGCCGCGCTGCACGCCGTCGATCCCGGCCAGGTCGGGCTCGCCGACTTCGGCCGCCCGCACGGCTATCTCGGCCGGCAGGTCCACCGCTGGTACGACCAGTGGCAACGCGTCCGCACCCGCGAACTGTCCGATGTGGACACGCTGCACGAACGGCTGGCCGCGCGGCTGCCCGCGGAGTCGGGTGTGTCGATCGTGCACGGCGACTTCCGCATCGACAACGCGATCCTCGACGCGCACGACCCGGCTTCGGTGCGCGCAATCGTCGACTGGGAGATGGCCACGCTCGGCGATCCGCTGGCCGACTTCGGCCTGCACCTGGTCTACTCCGACCCCGCGTTCGCGCCCGTCCTCGAAGGGTCCGCCGCCTCCACCAGCCCCCGCCTGCCCTCGGTCGGCGACCTCGCCGCGCGCTACACCCGCGGCACCGGCCAGGACCTCTCCAACCTCGACTTCTACCTCGCCCTCGGCTACTTCAAGATCGCGGTGATCGCCGAAGGGATCCATGCCAGGTTCCTCCAGGGACACACCCGCGGCACCGGGTTCGACACGGTCGGCGGCGCGGTGGGCCCGCTCGCCGCGGGCGGCCTGCACGCACTGAACGGGAAGGAAACGTCGTGACCGGCGTACTCGATCTGTTCCGGCTCGACGGCAAGGTCGCCGTCGTGACGGGTGCCAGCTCCGGGCTGGGTGCCGGCTTCGCCAGGGCACTGGCCGAGGCCGGTGCCGACGTCGTGCTCGCCGCCCGCCGCGCCGAGCGGCTGTCCGACGTCGCCACCGCGATCCACGCACTCGGGCGCCGCGCCCACCCCGTCGAGACCGACGTGGGCGATCCGGACCAGTGCACCGCGCTCGCCGAAGCGGCGCTGGCCGAGTTCGGCCGCGTGGACATACTCGTCAACAACGCCGGAGTGGGCACCGCGGTACCCGCGACCAGGGAGAAGCCCGACGAGTTCCGCCGCGTCATCGACATCAACCTCAACGGCGCGTACTGGGCCGCGCAGGCCTGCGGGCGCGTGATGGAGCCGGGTTCGGCCATCGTCAACATCGCGAGCGTGCTCGGGCTCATCAAGTCGTATGTGCCGCAGGCGGCGTACGCGGCGAGCAAGGCCGGGCTCATCGGGCTGACCCGCGATCTGGCGCAGCAGTGGTCCGGGCGCCGCGGGATCCGGGTGAACGCGGTCGCTCCCGGCTACTTCGCCAGCGAGATGACGGCCGATATCCCGGAGGGGCCACTGAGCACGTTCATCCGGCAGACGAGCCCGCTCGGCCGGCTGGGCGTGCAGCGCGAACTCGACGCGGCCGTGGTGTTCCTCGCCAGTCCCGCCGCGTCCTACATCACCGGCAGCACCCTCGCCGTGGACGGCGGGATGTCCGGGCACTGACGCGGTGGGTCAGGCGAAGCCGCGTTGTTCGCTGACCGGGGTGAACTCCGGCATCCGCAGGCCGCGGCGCAGCCAGTTCGCCCCGTCGAGG